>CACZGY010000037.1 GCA_902780815.1 uncultured Eubacteriales bacterium | reverse complement strand
AACTCGGCGTATAAATTCTCTACAGAAGAGCTTGAAGAGATACTAGCATCGCGATAGGAGGATACTATGTTCAGAAAAATGAGAAGAAGCCCGCAGGCGCTGAGCCATGAAGAGATGATAGACCTGCTGAAAACAGAGACCAGAGGAGTCATGTCGGTGCAGGGCGATAACGGCTATCCATATGGCTTCCCAATCAATCATTATTACGATGAGGAAACAAATAAGATATACATTCACGGTGCGACTTTCGGTCACAGGGTCAGTGCCGTAAAGAAAGATCCTAAGGTCTCGTATTGTGTATTCGGAGGAGAGTATCAGAAAGAGGGCGACTGGGCAAAATATGTAAAGAGCGTCATCGTGTTCGGTAAAGCAGAACTGGTAGAGGACGCAGGCGAGATCGTGAGAATCAGCAGACTGCTCTGCGACAAGTTTCCATGCCCTCCGGAATACGTTGAGCATGAAATAGAGAAAGATGCTCCAAGGACTCTCGTTATCGCAATAAACATTGAAGATATGAATGGAAAGCTCGTTCATGAGGCCTAGGGAAATGTACGGCAATAAAAGATGCGTTATCGTCGGCGGGGCTCAGATAGGCAGCTACGGCAGAGTGAAAAGTTATCTTAAAGAAGATGACTTTGTAATATACTGCGACAGCGGGCTGAAACATTTGGAAGGACTTGGTTCGTATCCATCTCTGATCATCGGGGACTGGGATTCCTATGATGATCCCCATCTGGATGTCGAGACCATCACCCTGCCTGTTGCAAAGGATGACACCGATACGGTCTATGCGATGCGCGAGGGAATGAAGAGGGGCTTCAGGGATTTCCTTTTAATCGGAGCAGTGGGAGCGAGACTGGATCATACGCTTGTGAATGCATATATCCTCACATCCCTTGAAAACAGGGGCTGTCATGGTATGATCGTCGATGACTGGTCAGAAATGGAGCTTATCTCATCGTGGACTGGTGAAGATGGTGCGGTTCACCCGGGCAAGGCTTTGGTAGAAGACAGATACCCGTTTTTTTCCCTTGTAGCACTCGAAGGAGAGGCACGGGGCATTACAATACGCAATGCGAAGTTCGGACTTGAAGACGCCTCGATAGGTCCTGATTATCAGTATGCTACGAGCAACGAGGTTCTGCCCGGCAAGAGCGCAGAGATCACTGTCGGAGAAGGCCGTTTGCTCTTAATAAAAATCACTGAATAAGCTTCATGAGGCGCCGCTTCTCGTTGATAACTCCTTTCGTTTCGTGATAGACTATACTGAATGAAAAAGGAGGCAGTAAATGGACAGAACAGGCGCTACGGAACTGACTTTCAGCCCTACGATAGATACGAAGGTTTTGAGAGATGCTGGGATCGGTCTCTCTTCAACATACACCATATTACCCGGTTTTTGCGATGTGCATGTGCACTTCAGAGAACCGGGTTTTTCATATAAGGAGACAATTGCAACAGGCTCAAAGGCAGCTGCCCATGGCGGATATACTGCTGTCTGCACAATGCCTAATCTCGCTCCTGTCTCGGATTCAAAAGATCATCTGAAGATGCAGCAGGATATCATCGACCGCGATGCTTGTATCCACGTATATCCTTATGCTGCAATAACAGTCGGTCAGAAAGGTGAGATGCTTGCAGATCTCGCCGGAATGGCAGGGGACTGCATATCTTTCTCGGATGACGGTCACGGTGTTCAGTCGGACGGCATGATGAGAGAGGCGATGATGACGGCAAAATCGCTGGGAAAGATAATAACCGCCCACTGTGAAGTAAACAGCCTGCTGAATGGAGGATACATACATGACGGAAGATATGCGGCAGAACACGGACACAGGGGCATATGCTCTGAATCCGAGTGGCGCCAGATAGAGCGCGACCTCAGACTCGCTGATGAGACAGGATGTGCATATCATGTGTGTCATATCTCTACAAAGGAGAGTGTCAGCATCATAAGAGACGCAAAGAAGAGCGGAGTGGACGTAACCTGTGAAACGGCGCCGCATTATCTGCTGCTCGATGACAGCATGCTGAAGGAAGACGGCAAGTGGAAGATGAATCCTCCTCTTCGCGATGCTTCAGACAGGGATGCGCTGCTCGAGGGCATAGTCGACGGCACGATAGACTGTCTGGCGACAGACCATGCACCTCATTCGGCTGAAGAGAAATCACGCGGACTCGAGAAATCTGCATTCGGGATAGTGGGGATAGAGACAGCATTCCCTCTGGTATATACGTATCTGGTGATGCCGGGCATCATCACGATGGACAGACTTGAGCAGCTGCTGGTGTACAACCCGCGCAGGCGTTTTGGCATACCTCTCGGCAATGACTACTCAGTCTGGGATCTTACCGAGGAGTGGACTATAGAAAAGGAAGAACTGCTTTCGAAAGGCAAGGCAACACCTTTTGAAGGCTGGAGAGTTATGGGAAGGAACTATCTTACTGTCTGTGACGGAAAGATCGCATACAACTCAATGCTCGATCAGTAAGAAATGGAAAAGGGAAAGTAAATGGCAAAAAGAGAAGATATCAAAAAAGTACTTATCATAGGAAGCGGACCGATCGTTATCGGACAGGCAGCAGAGTTTGATTACGCGGGCACACAGGCATGCCTTGCTCTGAAGGAAGAGGGCTATGAGGTCATACTCTGCAACTCAAACCCTGCTACTATCATGACTGATACATCCATCGCTGACAAAGTATACATGGAACCGCTGACACTTGAATACGTAGCGAAGATACTCAGGTATGAGAGACCTGATGCGATAGTACCGGGCATCGGAGGTCAGACAGGACTCAATCTGGCAATGCAGCTCGACCGCAAAGGCGTTCTTGCCGAGTGCGGCGTAAAGCTGCTGGGCACACCTGCTGACTCAATTGAAAGAGCTGAGGACAGAGAGCTGTTCAAGGAAATGTGTGAGTCCATCGGAGAACCTGTTATCCCGAGCGAGATCACTTACAACATAGAAGAAGCTAAAAAAGCAGCTCAGGATATAGGCTATCCTGTCGTTCTGAGGCCGGCGTTTACTCTCGGAGGTACGGGCGGCGGCTTTGCGAATAATGAAAAGGAACTCGAAGATATAGCGATAAACGCATTCAATCTTTCACCTGTGCATCAGGTTCTGGTTGAGAAATCCGTCAGGGGTTACAAGGAGATTGAATTCGAGGTAATGCGCGACGGAACTGACAGGGCTATCACCATCTGCGGAATGGAGAACGTTGACCCTGTAGGTGTTCATACCGGCGACTCCATCGTTGTAGCACCGATCCTTTCACTTAATGATAAGGATCTTAAGATGCTCAACGATTCCGCTATAAAGATCATCCGCGAACTCAGAATAGAAGGCGGGTGCAATGTGCAGTTTGCACTGCATCCTGAGACGAGCGAGTATTATCTGATCGAAGTCAATCCGAGGGTATCGAGATCATCTGCTCTGGCATCAAAGGCTTCAGGATATCCGATCGCAAGAGTTACTGCAAAAATAGCGCTCGGAATGGCTCTTGATGAGATCGAGGTCGCAGGCGGGCTGGCGTCGACAGAACCGAGCCTTGACTATATAGTAGCCAAATTCCCGAGGTTCCCGTTCGACAAGTTCAGTGATGCTACCAATGTACTGGGTACACAGATGAAGGCTACAGGAGAGGTTATGGGCATTGGCTCTACACTCACAGAGAGCTTCCTGAAATCCATCAGATCTCTTGAGACGGGAGTCTGCCATCTGCACCTCTCCAAGTTCGACAGCATGAGCCGCAACAGCCTCAGGGAATACATCTCTGAATTCAGGGACGACAATATGTACGCGATCGCGGAGCTGCTCAGGCGCGGAATAAGCGTGGCTGACATCCATGAAGCTACAAAGATCACGGAAATATTCCTTGAAGCCTTCAAAACTATAATAGATATGGAGAAGACCCTGAGGGAGCGCGTCAACGATGTACGTACTCTCAGAGCGGCAAAGGTTTTGGGATTCTCAGATAAAGAGATCGCAGGACTGTGGAATCTGAGCGAAGTTGAGGTTTATCAGAAGAGGAAGGTCAACGGGATCACACCTGTCTTCAGGATGGTGGATACGCTCCATACCGGCAAATATATTGCATACCTGTACTCTTCATATACCGGAGAAAACGAATCTGTACTGACAGACAGGAAAAAGATAGTAGTGCTCGGAGCAGGCCCTATCAGAATAGGACAGGGCGTTGAGTTCGACTATTCGACTGTACATGCAGTACAGACGATAAGGCGTGCGGGATACGAAGCGATCATCATCAACAACAATCCTGAAACCGTTTCGACAGACTACACAACAGCAGACAAGCTCTACTTTGAGCCGCTGACAGTAGAAGATGTCATGGCGATAATCGATTTCGAGCAGCCTGAAGGCGTCATCGCTACACTCGGCGGACAGACAGCCATCAACCTTGCCGAGCCGCTCATGGAGAGGGGCGTAAAGCTCATAGGTACTGACTGTGAGGCCATCGACAGGGCTGAGAACAGGGACAGATTCGAAAAGGTGCTTGATGAGCTGGGTATACCTCAGCCGCCGGGGCGTGCGGTCACGAAGATCGAAGACGGAGTAAAGGCTGCAGAAGAAATAGGTTATCCTGTACTTGTCAGACCGTCTTTCGTTCTTGGCGGACGTGCAATGCAGATAGTAGGCGACGAAACGCAGCTCAGGCATTACCTTAAGACGGCAGTAGAGATAGACGAGGACAAGCCGGTACTGGTGGATAAGTACATACTCGGCAAGGAAGTCGAAGTCGATGCCGTGTGCGACGGGCGTGACGTATTCGTGCCGGGTATAATGGAGCTGGTTGAGAGAACCGGAGTGCATTCAGGTGATTCCATCTCGGTGTATCCTGCGTTCTCGATAAGCAACAAGGTCAAGGGCAAGATCCTCCAGTATGCTAAGAAGCTCGGACCTGGCATCGGGATAATCGGCCTCTACAACATACAGTTCATAGTGGATCAGAATGAGGAAGTCTATATAATCGAAGTCAATCCGAGATCATCGAGGACAGTTCCTTTCCTCTCGAAGTCGACCGGATACAGTCTGGCTGACATAGCGACGGAGGTAATGCTCGGAAAATCCCTCAAGGAGCAGGGCATATTCGATCTGTACCCTGAAGAAAAGAAGAGATACTACGTAAAGGTGCCGGTATTTAGTTCCAATAAGATCAAGGGACTCGACACATATCTCTCGCCTGAGATGAAATCGACCGGCGAAGCGATAGGATACGATAATAAGCTGAACAGAGCTCTCTACAAGGCTCTTACTGCATCGGGCACCAAGCTCCGCAACTACGGTACGGTGTTTGCGACACTTGCAGGAGCTGACAAGGCCGAAGCTCTGCCGCTGATACGCCGCTTCTATAATCTGGGATTCAATATAGTGGGTACCCCGGGCACAGCCAGATTCCTCAAAGCGAACGGAATAAAGACACGCGAGCTGAAGAAGATAAGCGAAGGCTCAAATGAGATACTCGACGCTATACGTATGGGGCACATCGCTTATATTATCAACACACGCAAAGTGGGAGACCACGTTACCGCAAACGATGGAGCGCTGATAAGGCAGTGCGCAAGTGAAAACAATGCAACGCTGTTCACATCACTCGATACCGTAAGCGTGCTCCTGGACGTGCTTGAAGAAACAACACAAACCATTTCAACCATAGATGCATAGCAGGCAATTCATATGAAACAGGGATTTTTCACAATTACAGAAAACAGAAAGCTCACGCCAACTACCTGGCTCATGAGGATGACCGGTGATGTGAGCGGCATAAAGGCGCCGGGACAGTTCATAAATATAAAGCTCGACGGACACTTTCTGCGCCGCCCTATAAGCATCTGCGATGCACGCAGAGATGGTATAACCATCATTTATAAAGTGCTTGGGCATGGCACCGAGGAGATGACCTGCCTTACACCCGGAGCGGAACTCGATGTGCTTACCGGCCTTGGCAATGGATACGACTTAAGCGATGCCGGTGAGAAGCCTCTGCTCATAGGCGGAGGAGTGGGGATACCGCCGCTTTATCTTCTTGCCCGTTGCCTTGCTGAAACTGACAACACAGTGATCCTCGGATTCAATAATGCAGATGAGATCTATTATGTGGATGAATTTGAAAAGCTGGGTGCACGGGTCATAGTGGCAACGGCCGATGGGAGCAGGGGTGTACGCGGATTCGTTACCGATGCCTTCAGGGAACTGGTCAATCAGGGTGAGACATTTACACACTTCTACACCTGCGGACCTGAACCGATGCTGAAAGCAGTATATGAAAAGGTATATGAGAAGGCAGGCATAAGCGGCCAGATGAGCTTTGAGGAGCGCATGGGCTGCGGTTTCGGAGCTTGCATGGGCTGCAGCACAAAGACCAAAAATGGAAATAAACGAATCTGTAAAGAAGGTCCGGTGCTCAGAACGGAGGAAATACTATGGTAGATACAAAAGTCAATCTTTGCGGGATCACCATTGACAATCCTGTAATACCGGCATCGGGGACTTTCGGTTACGGATATGAATTCGCGGAGCTATACGATATAAACTGCCTCGGGACTTTCTCATTCAAGGGCACCACTCTCGACCCGAGATTCGGCAACGAAACGCCGCGCATTGCGGAGTGCTCGTCCGGAATGCTGAACGCAGTAGGGCTGCAGAATCCCGGTGTGAACGATGTCATAAGGGAGGAACTCCCTAAGCTTGAGAGGGTTTTTCACAAACCTGTAATGGCTAACGTCAGCGGATTTTCGACCGATGAGTATGCTGAGGTAGTGAAAAGACTCGACAGATCACCGGTGTCGGACATGATAGGCTGGTATGAGATCAACATAAGCTGCCCTAATGTTCATGGAGGCGGCATGAGCTTCGGAACTGATCCTAAGATGGCTGCCGAAGTCGTAAAGGCTGTACGCTGGATGACTGACAAGCCGATAATCATGAAGCTGTCACCTAATGTAACAGACATCACGGAAATCGCAAAGGCATGTGAAACGGAAGGCGCCGATGGCATCAGCCTGATAAACACACTTTTAGGCATGAGAATTGACCTGCGGACAAGGAAACCTCTGCTGGCTAATGTCACGGGAGGATTGTCAGGCCCGGCGGTGTTCCCAATTGCTCTCAGGATGGTTTATCAGACAGCGAAAGCCGTGAATATTCCGGTGATAGGAATGGGCGGAGTATCATCGGCCGAAGACGTGCTCGAGATGATGATGGCCGGAGCAACAGCAGTGGAGGTAGGAGCTGCCAATCTGGTGGACCCATATGCATCAAGAAATATAGTGCGTGACCTGCCGGATGCAATGAAAAAGTACGGAATCGACAGTTTTACTGTATAATGGGTTCATAGAATGATCTTATGGATCATCGATCACCGGAGGAAATGATCCTCCGATGTAATGATAAGAGAGATTAATATATAGAAGTGTAAAGAGGTGTGATATGGCTAATGAGAGGGACGTAATAATCGCCTGCGATTTTAAGTACGCTGATGAAACGATAAAGTTCCTGGATAAGCTCACAAGGGTCAGGGACGAAGTCGTCAGCTGCGATGACATCGGTTTCGGCGCCGCACAAGGTGTTCCTTGACCTCAAGCTCCATGACATACCGAACACCGTTAAAAAAGCTATGCAGGTGATCGGCGGGTATGGAGTGGACATGGTGAATGTCCATGCTGCGGGCGGAATCAGTATGATGAAGGCCGCAAAGGAAGGTCTTATGCTCGGAGCTGCAAGGTTTTCAGATAAGCCTAAACTGATAGCTGTCACTCAGCTGACATCGACAGACAGCGATACTCTGCACAATGAGCTGCTGATCGATAAGCCGATGGATGAAGTAGTAAGACAATATGCCCTTAATGCTAAGAAAGCAGGTCTCGACGGAGTTGTCTGCTCTGCTGTAGAAGCTGCTGAGATCCACGAAGCCTGCGGGCTGGATTTCCTTACCGTGACCCCTGGTATTAGATTCGCTGAAAATGCAACTGACGACCAGAAGAGAGTCATGACACCGGCACAGGCAAAACTCGCAGGTTCAGACTACATCGTAGTAGGAAGACCTATTACGGCTGCAGACAGACCGATAGATGCATATACAAGATGCAAGGAAGAATTTCTTTAAAGGACAAAAGGGAAAATGGATAAGAACACTGATATCAAAAGACTGATTGCGGAGGACCTTCTCAGGATCAAGGCTGTATTTCTGAGACCGGAGGATCCGTTTACATGGGCAAGCGGCATCAAGAGCCCGATCTATTGTGACAACAGGCTTACGCTTACGGCGCCTGATGTAAGGACCGATGTTGAGGAAGCGCTCGCATTTACGATCGGGGAGAAGTTCCCTGAAGCTGAAGTCCTTATGGGAACTGCTACCGCGGGCATTGCTCACGCAGCTATAACAGCGCATCTGATGGGACTTCCGATGGGATACGTAAGATCGGGAGCCAAGGACCACGGCAGAGGCAACCAGATAGAGGGCAGGCTCGAGCCGGGTCAGAAGGTCGTTGTGGTAGAAGATCTGATCTCAACAGGCGGAAGCTGCATAGATACAGTAAACGTGCTCAGAGATGCCGGCGCGGAGGTTCTTGGCGTGGTTTCCATCATGACTTATGGAATGAAGAAGGGCATTGACCGTATGGCTGCAGCAGATATTGAATGGGTCTCGCTCACAAACTTCGATGAGGTCATAACAGCAGCTGCCGAAAACGGGTATATCTCAGCAGGTGATATTGACAGACTCAGGGCTTTCAGGGACAATCCGTCCGATGAGAGCTGGATAGGGAAAAAGGACTAAATAAAAATAAATGTTAGCTCTGGTAATAGGAGTCATAGCAGGCATCGCCTCCACTGTGCAGGCGAGTATCAATACAGAAGCCAGAAGGTTTTTCAGATCCCCGTTTATCACAGCGGGGCTCAATTTTATGGTGGCATGGCTGTGCCTTGCCGCTTTTATTATTATTAACGAGCACGGATTGTCCATACCTGTCAGCGAGATAGCTGAGAACCCGCCGTGGATATGGCTGGGCGGTGTATGTGCAATCATCATAGTCACTTTGAATATCGTATGCGTGCCTAAGCTCGGTGCAGCTGGCAACGTAATGATATTGAATTTCGGACAGATAGTAACAGGCCTCGTTATTGACCACTTTGCCTTGTTCGGCGCTGATGAAGCGAAAATGTCGTTCACAAGATTTGCAGGTGCTGTTATGGTGTTTGCGGGTCTGGTGCTTGTTACCCGCGAGAAAAAGGAAAAAGGAAGCGAGGATAGCATGAAACTGCCTATGCTGTATGCTGTCCTGGCATTTATTGACGGAGTTGCCTGTTCAACACAGATAGCGGTCAACGGTACGCTGAGGACTGTCGTTCAGTCAGTAAGTAAGGCAACTATTGTATCCATGTCTGTGGCATTCATATCAACATCCATTGTCATAACAGCGCTGGTTCTGATGAAAGGCACGAAAGGCTTTTTCGACAGGACCGGAGAGAACAGGCCTGCCTTCAGACTATGGATGGCAACGGGAGGATTGTTTGCCCTTACTGTGGTCAGCGGCAACGCGGCGGTCGCACCTATACTCGGGACCGGGCTGTCAACGATCACGAACCTGATCGGAATGATGGCTTCAGGACTTGCGATCGATGCGGTGGGGTTCCTCGGGATAGAGAAGAAACCGGTTACACTTGTAAAAATTGCGGGCATGCTGCTCATGCTCACAGGAACAGCAGTTATCTCATTTCTTTAGGAAAGGGACGATGACATGAGTAAGATAAAGATCGCCAGTCTTCAGGTGAAGAATATTGAGAGGCTGGCTGAACTGGTCGCGGATGGAGCTGCAGATGGGGCAGACATCATAAGCCTGCCTGAGATATGGAACAGTCCGTATCAGACGGATCTGTTCCCAGTCAATGCCGAGCCTGAGCAAGGAGACAGCTGGCTAGCCATGTCGACTATAGCCCGCAAAAACGGAGTGTATATTGTAGGAGGGTCTATACCTGAGCTCGGTGAAGACGGCAATATTTATAATACATGCTATGTTTTCGACAGGGAGGGAAGGCAGATAGGCAAGCACCGGAAAGTGCACCTCTTTGACATATACGCCCATGGAGAGCAGGTCTTCAGGGAGTCAGACACACTCACAGCCGGCAGCACATTCGATACATTCGAGACCGAGTGGTGCAGGATGGCAGTCAATATATGCTTTGATATAAGATTTCCTGAGAGCTCACGCATTCCTGCACTTGCTGGAGCAAAAGTGATATTCAATCCGGCTTCATTCAACATGACGACAGGACCCGCTCACTGGGAGCTGGCGTTCCGCCAGAGAGCTGTCGAGAATCAGATATATATGGTAGGCACCGCGACTGCCCGGGATCCTGACGCGGGATATACGGCATATGGCCACTCCATAATTACTGATCCATGGGGCAGAGTGGTGATGCAGATGGATGAGTACGAAGGCCATGCGATAACAGAGATCGATCTGGATTATATAGACGAAGTAAGACAAAAACTGCCGCTTCTTTCAGCGCGCAGGACAGATGTATATGATTTGCGTTATTTTATGCTATAATATTCTAGTTGGATTATACATCTAAGGAGGGACTTAGAATGGCAAGCAATAAAACGGGAATCGATAATTTAAACGCAGCAGCGGGGAAAAATCTCGGCGGAACGCTGCTGAAAATAATTGCATACGGTGTTGCAGGCGGGGCGCTTCTCATCAGCGGAGCAAAACAGTTCGGCGAGGCTTTGCTTGACAAACAGGCAAACGATTATAAAAAGCTCGAGGAACAGCGTGCTGCTGACAGAGAAGCTATCAGGCGCATCGTCGAAAATGACCCTAACGAGCAATAATGCAGTTTTAGGGAATACCCGGAAAGGAGACAGATAAATGGATTCATTATTAACATACGCACAGGAGAACGGTTCGGCAACTTCAGGATCATCAGGAATCTGGTATATCATTATGGCTGTCGGACTCTGGAAGATGTTCGAGAAAGCCGGAGAGCAGGGATGGATCGGATTCGTTCCGTTTTACAACCAGTATAAGCTTTGCGAAAAGGTAATGAATAACCCTTGGTACTGGCTGAGACTGTTCGTTGTCATCGTACCTATAGTCGGTTGGTTCATGTACTTCTACTTTGCATATCAGATGGGAAAGGCTACAGCCAAGGCATACGGACAGCCGGAGACCTGGGCATGGGGCTATACATTCCTTGCTCCTGTGTTCTATTGCATAACGGGATTCAGCAATCAATACAGCTACTTCGGACCTTACGGCGAGGGAGACAGACGTACTGGAGAAGCCCGCCAGGCAAAGACTGTTGACTTTGATGTTGTCAGACAGGAACCTGTTGTTGAAAAGGCAGCTGAAAAGGCTGAACCTGCAGCAGCGAAGAAGGAGAGCGAAGTAGAGTTCGACTTCAACCAGGACATAACAGAATAAAATCAATAAAAAAGAGAGAAAACCGGCGTTGCCGGTTTTTTATTTGCGAAGTTTTTCGAGGACCTTTTCAAATACTTCAGGAAGCCCGGAATGGAATTCAAGGTACTCTCCGGTAGAAGGGTGGATGAATCCGAGCGTGCCTGCGTGGAGCAGCTGGCCTTTTACTTCTATGCCTTCGATTTTAGAGGACTGACTGCGCGGTCCGTAAAGTTCATCGCCGGCAAGAGGGTGGTGCATATATGCCATATGGACTCTTATCTGGTGAGTACGTCCGGTCTCGAGCTTTGCCCTTATAAGTGTATACCTGCCGAAGCGCTCAAGCACTTTGATATGTGTGACTGCATTTCTAGCGCCGCTTCCGTTCACTGCATGGCGCATCCTGTTACGCTCATCGCGTCCGATAGGTTCATCGATGGTAAGCTCATCCTCGCGTATATTGTCATACACCAGAGCAGTATATTCCCTGGTAACACTGTGCTCCTTGAGCTGGGCTGCGAGCGACTCGTGCGCCTTGTCATTTTTTGCTATCATAAGAAGCCCGCTCGTGTCCTTGTCTATTCTGTGGACGATGCCCGGCCGGATGACCCCGTTGATGGACGACAGAGAATCACCCATGTGATACATGATGGCGTTCACGAGAGTGCCGGAATGATTCCCGGGACCCGGATGCACCACCATGCCGCGAGGCTTGTTTATCACTGCCACATCATCATCCTCATAGACTATATCGAGAGGAATATCGTCGGCAGTTATCTCAAGGGGCTCCGGCTCCGGCATGTCAATGATTACAGTATCTCCTTCCGAAACCGCCCGCTTCTTTGAGGTAACAGTCGTTCCGTTCACGCTTACACGCCCTTTTTCTATCAGTTTTACAGCGTAGCTCCTCGACAGTTCATCGGTGTTGTATCCTATGAAAGCATCCAGCCTTGATCCGTCATCTTCGGCAGAAGCTGTTACTGTAAGAATATAGTCTGACATCTATGCCTCCTTGTCCTCATCCCTGTAGAGGACCAGCAGCGCGATCATTGTAAGGACGCATCCGCATGTAACACCTATGTCTGCGACATTGAAAACGGCAAAACTGCCGCACGATATCATGTCGGTCACATAGCCGAGAGAAAGCCGGTCTATCATGTTTGAAACTCCGCCGGCTGCAACGAGAGTGAAAAGCGCAGGTACGAGCCTGTAACCCTCATGCAGTTCCCGGACAATAAAAATGATGCAGAAGATAATGAGCGCAGATGTCAGAAAAACCGTGACGATGCGGTTGCCGCTGAACATGCTGAACGCCGTGCCTGTGTTCTGCACATAATATATGCTCATCCAGTCTCCGATAACGGGGATCCTGTCGCCGGGCTGCATGTTTGCTCTTACGAAATATTTTGTTAATTGGTCTGCAGCGATAACGAATAACGCTATTATTGGATAGATTAGTTTTTTCATAAATAGAATAATACTATTGAAGCGGGTCCTGCTTCAACGATTTTGAGTGCAAAGGCTGATCAAAATTGATAAAATGTGCTCATGTGTAAACGTATACGGGAATCACTGGCAGATGAGCCTGTCAATATGGGGCGGCAGCTTGATGTAGATATTGCGAAGGCACAGATGGTGCTGATGCTGCCGTTCATACACTGCATAATAGAATGTACAAGCGATGAGGGTCTGTGCAGCGGAATCCCTTATCTTTTCGATACCATAATCGGTGGGCCGTTCAGCGCGCCGATGTATCTTTTTGCTATGGGAATAGGACTTGCATACAGCAGGAAGAACACCGTGAGGCTGCAGCTGAAGCGCGGGTTTACTCTGATAGGCATATTCTATCTGAGCAACACTTGCAGATTTCTGATACCATACCTGGCTGGCTATAAGATAAGCGGTGACAGAGAACATTTCATCGATCCTCTGTTCTACAGATGGCTTGGCAATGATGTGCTGCTTTTTGCAGGCCTTGCAATCATAACGATCGCTGTATTCAGGTATTTAAATCTGTCTGAAAGAGCAATGCTTGTAATAGCGGCCGTTATGACATTGACTGCCAGTCTTATAGGCGATGTCGACACGCATTCGATGTTCGGCAATATTTTCCTCGGTTATCTGATCGGGACTGATGACGCTACAGGTCTGGTGATATCGGATTTTCCTCTGATGATATGGCTGATAATACCTGTGGCGGGAATGTTGTTCGGCAGAATCCTTACGCGGGTAAGAGATAAGGACGCGTTCTTCCGTATGATTTCTCCGCCGGCACTTATTATAGCGCTGATATACTTTCCTATAGGCATACATTACGGCTGGGGCATGTTCGGAGAAGGCCAGAACTGCTACTACCATATGAAGATATGGGATATCTGCATATGTCTTTTGCTGGACATCGGAATGCTGGGAGTGTGGCACAAGCTGTCTCTTATGATATATTGCATCCATTGGGTATTCGTAAGAACCATCACAAATGTTATACTTTATATTAAGAACGGCACACAGATACTCCCGTTATGGGAGACTATGCTGCTTTCACTTGCGATCCTTGTTGTGTCGATCATAATTGCACGCTATTATAAAATATTAAAAGCAGGCTTTATTTCAAAGAAAGGAAAGAACCTGCCGAAGATCGAGGCATCATGAACAGGACAAAAAGAACAAGTCTGAACAAAAAGCTCCTCAGAAGAATCATATTGTTTGCTATAGTGCTTGTAATTGCCACAGGCACCCTTGTTGGCGTTCAATACTACAGCCAGCAGGTAGAGAATTACAGCAAACAGGCCTTTGATTTTGCACGTACCGCCGCAAACATAATTGACGGTGACAGGGTGCTTGGCTATGTTGAGACGGGAGAAAAGGATGATTACTATTATAAGATCCTTGACTTCATGAATGTTACCCAGCTCGAGACCGACCTCAAGTATTACTATGTTTTCGTGCCATACGAAGATGATCTTGTATACGTGTGGGATGCTGTAAACGTGGAAGGCGCGTGTGAGCTGGGACAACACGAAAAATATATGAGCGAGGAGAGCAAGGCAGCTACATTTGAAATATTCTGCCAGGATCCGCCGGAGAAGATCAGCATACAGAAAGATAAAAGATATGGACACATAGCATCGGCATATTCTCCTATATTCAACAGTTCGGGAGAGCCTGTTGCGGTAGTGGGAGTGGATCTTTCGATACCGGGTTTCAGAAAGTCCATAGCTATGTATCTGCTGCTCGTACTTGCGGCAATATTCACAATTACGCTGATAGCGCAGTCACTGTTTTACAGATCTGTTGAAAAAAACCTTATCAGACCGATAACACAGCTTACAAAAAGTACCGGCAAGATGGTAGAAAACCTCGAAAGAGACAGACTGGCCGATATAGACATACATACCGGAGATGAGATCGAAGAACTGGCGGATGCAGTCAAAAAGATGGATGGAGACCTCCATGACTATATCAACAGGCTGTCTGCTGTCACCAAGGAGAAGGAACGTATAGGTACGGAGCTGAACGTTGCAAAACGTATTCAGGCGGGTATGCTGCCTAGTATATTCCCGCCTTTCCCTGAAAGGAAAGAATTTGAGCTGTACGCTACCATGATCCCTGCCAAGGAGGTCGGAGGTGATTTCTATGACTTCTTTATGGTAGATGATACCCATATTGCACTTGTTATGGCAGATGTGTCAGGCAAGGGCGTGCCTGCTGCACTTTTCATGGCGATATCCAAAGTGCTTCTCAAAACAAGTGTACAGGCCGGACGCGGACCGGGAGAGACTCTGGAACGGGTCAATAATCAGCTCCTTGAAGGAAATAACACCGGACTGTTCGTAACTGTCTGGCTTGCCGTGATAGATATCACTACGGGAAAAGGCGTTGCAGCGAATGCCGGTCACATGCATCCTGTGCTCAGACGAAAGGGCGGAGAGTATGAACTGGTAAAGTACAGGCATTCACCTGCTGTATCCACTCTTGAAGATATACCATTCAGAGAACACGAATTTGAGCTTGAGCCGGGAGATACGCTCTTCGTATATACCGATGGAGTTACTGAGGCTACAAATGCTGATGAAGAACTCTTCGGGGAAGACCGCATGATCGAAGCTCTCAACCGGAATGGTGATGATGGGGCAACTGAACTGCTTCCGGCTCTTAAGGACGCCATAGATGCTTTTGTCGGTGATGCTCCTCAGTTCGATGACATCACCATGCTGGCTTTCGAATTCAAGGGGGTCGAATAAGCAGGGAAAACGGCAGATAAAACAAAGAGCGCTGAAGTCTTAAAGGCTTCAGCGCTTATTTGGTGGTCTGTGAGGGACTCGAACCCGCGACATCATGGTTGTGACCCATGCGCTCTCCCAGCTGAGCTAACAGACCGTGTAAGCGTGCGCTTTTATCGCGCACGACTATTGTACTCCTTTTAGATAGTGATTTCACTATTTTTCTTTTTTTGCATCAGGCAGCTTCGGCGTAACGTATACAGTCTGATTGTGGGTGAATATCACCATACCGGGCTTTGAACCATTAGGCTTCTTTACATATCTTACCGGAACGTAATCGACAGGCACGTTGTCACTGCCCGCCGCCTTGCTGTGGTATGCGGCTATCGAAGCGGCTTCATAGATGAGTTCAGCTTGGAGGTCATTAACATTGCGGCCATCCTCCAGCCTTACTATAACATGAGAACCCGGGATGTCCTTGGTGTGCATCCATACATCGGTCTTTGAAGCGTACTTCATGGTAAGCCAGTCATTGTCCATGTTGTTCCGGCCTACCAGCACCTCTGTGCCGTCGCTGAGCGTGTACTTCAAAGGTTCAGGCCTGCGGTTCTTTTTCTTTCGCTGTGAGGCTTTCTGGCGCCTTCTGACGTAGCCGGTCTGCTCAAGTTCATCTCTTATGGAATCAAGCAGCGGTACACTGTCTGCTGCCTCTATGTTCTGAATCACGGACTCGAGATATTCTATATCTCTGTCGTTGTCCTCGAGCTGAGCCTGCTTCTCGTGTATGGCTGTCCTGGCTTTGGAGTACTTCTTGAAATACTTCTGAGCGTTGGCGGAAGCAGATATTTTTTCATCGAGAGGGATCTCGATCTCACTGCCGTCATAATAATTGATGACTCTCACTTTGCGGTCTCCCGGCTTTATGAGGTGCAGATTTGCCGTGAGCAGTTCGCCGTAAAGTCTGTATTTTTCGGAATTTTCCGCACTCAGAAGATCTTCCGACAGTTTTTTCTTTTTCAGAAGGGCCTTGCTCAGCGAAGCCTGAACAGACTTCAGAAGCGGCATTGACTTCTGGCGCACCATGTTGGAAGCTACGCGGTTCGTGTAGTAATAATCGACGCACTCCGAGACGGTATCAAAGAAAACCGTGTCGAGCTCTTCGAACTCGGTCAGAGGCGTGATGTGGAACTCACGCGGGGTGCCTTCATCAACATAGACCCGTGGTTTTGCGCTGCCGTCATCGATCGATGCGACGATATCCGCAAGTTTCCGTGCAGGAACTACGGAAATAACAGAAGCATCGTGAGAGGTGTAGCAGCCTGCGAGCATCTCGCGGCTTATCGAAGGTGAAATACCGGCGATACGGGCCATGAGTGCACGGTCATCATGCGGCAGGACTGTTTCCGCATCCACTTCAGTGAAAGGCAGTTTGTCCTGGGCAGGAGGGTACTTGTAGATCATACCCGGCAGAAGCTGACGGTATCTGTTCACATCGATGGAAATGCGCTTTATTGCGTCTATTATTTTTCCGCTTTCTATGTCTGTCAGCACAATGTTGCTGTGCTTGGACATTATCTCGACTGTCAGCCTGCGGCAAACCGAGAAGCCGAGCTCATTCTGGGCTTCGATATCTATTTCGATTATGCGTTCTGCATCCTTCTGCCTTACGTCGGTAATGCGGCCTCCCTGCAGATGCTTTCTGAGAAGCATACAGAAAGTAGGTGGCTGATCGGGATTCGTGTAACTGCCCTCTGTAAGGCAGACCCTTGCCGCACTGCTGTTACATGAAATGAAAAGGCGCACATTCCCGCGCTGGGTGTGGATGTGCACCAAAAGATCCTCGGGACCCGGCTGATAGACTTTCTCTATTTTGCCGGGCACGATACGTTCTTTTAATTCCTTTGCAACTGCATATGTAATGATTCCATCGTAAGCCATGATCGCATTTATTGTACTATCACGGGTTTACTATTGCAAATGCACCTATAAAGCCGGCCTGAAACTCTGCACATTTCCATCTCCGTCGAGTGCATATATCCAGTCACCGATATAAACGCTTCTGCATATCGCAGCGCTGTCAAGTCTGTGCCTGTCGACTGAATTTATGGTATCACCGGCTTTAAAGAGCAGTACCCCTGTGTCATATGTGTACTCAGGCTCGATTTCAACCAGCGTATCCGCAGGGGCATCTTCTGAATCATTAGCTTCGGCATCGTCCTCGATGATTATATCGTCACCGTCGACTACAGAGGAATTCCAGACCTCATACGGGATCGCGTAATAATCAGCTTCGCTGTTGACCATCAGCGCGTGATGATCGTACTGCGCAATACTTGACATGTCCTTGAATTCCTTGCTGTCAAGCACCTTTGGCTCAGACGGATCAGAAATGTCGAAGAGGGCAAGCTTGAGTCCGCTGTCGTACTCTCCGCCGTATCCGTTGTCACCTGTCGCGTGGCCGATGCCAAGCAGGCGGGTATCGCTTACAGGGATAAGCAGTGTGGAGAAACCGTCGATCTTTACTTCACCTTCTATACGCGGATCTGCAGGGTCCGAAAGGTCTATTATAAAGAGCGGGTCGATTGCCTCATAGGTGATCACATATGCCTTGTCTCCGATAAAGCGGACGGCCTTGATGCTCTCGTTGCGTGCGAATCCGGTTACTTTTCCTGTCTCCTTTAGCCGTGAATCGAGTACGTACAGGTTGTTTACGTCGATGCCGGCGCGCTGTGATGTGGTTGCGATGCGGAAGTATCCGTCACGCTCATCCATTGAGAACTGGGAGTCAACATAACCATTTACCTTAGTGGTAGCGTCTGCCTTTACCTTGAGACCGTCAAGGCTGGCGCGGACGATGCGTGTATAATATGCGCTGCTGTCATCTTTCCATTCCATCGAGGTGCAGTAGAGATTATGGTCATTGCAGTAGATCTGCTCGCTTGCGCCAAATATGGCCTTTGTCGCCGATCTGCCCTGAGCGCCGGAGGATATATCTATGGCGCTGAGCACAATAAATGAAGTCGTGCGCGGGTTCGGAACGGTGCAGATATCGGTTGCTGCAAGACTGCTGAAGTTTTCCGTACTTCCGCAGAAAGGTACTGCACGGCCGCCTTTGAAAACATAGTCGTTGGTAACGAGATATACAAAATCTCCGACCATGCGGCTCGAGAGGATGCTTCCTGTCTGAGTAAAGTCATACATAACTTCAGGTCTGCTGCGGTCACTGATATCATATACGACAATGCCCGAGGAGGCGTCATCGCTGCCATCCTTATAAATTGTACCGACAGTGATAAGCTTGTCACCTTTTATATAGATATCATTGATGTAGTTTTCGATACCGCTGCTTCCGATGGTGGAAAGCTTTTTGGTGTTTCCGTTCTCTGCAGACAGAATGACTACTTCACGGTTGTCCGTTACATAGTAGATGTACTTGCCATCGGTCTTGACGATATCTGCTTCATCGACATCTTCGACCTGGAGATATGTTTCTGAGTGCCCTGCACCTGATGATGCCTTTGGAGCCGAAGCATTGCTTGCGTCACCGGTGGTGGCTCCGGAATCCGAAAGCGGAGCAGTCTCGTATTCAACAAGCTCTTCTTCACCAAACTGCCGGCCCAGATTAAAAGGGCTGTAAACCGGACTGCTGTCCATGCTCCTGAGGAGCCTTTCGATCTCGGTTTTGCTTTTAAAAGTATAGAGTTCGTCTCCGACAAGTGATGTATCAGGAGGTGCAGTCAGTATATCCCTGAGTCCGCTGATGCCGAATACCGCTATTACTGCGACTGCGGCTATTGCCGCCCAGCGCTTCAGTGAAGGGCGTACCCTGGCACGCTTAGCTTCGAAATGCTTCTCTGCCTGTGCTTCTGCCTGCTTTTCATCAGCAGCGTCAAGCATGGCCAGCATGTTCTCTTCGGATATACTTTCGGGAGCTCTGATGCCATCATTGTCAAACAGCTCTTTTATATATTCATGGTCTCTGCTCATTTTGATTCTCCTTAAGATAAGAACTCACGCATCTTTGAAAGGCTTCTGGACAGCTTCGATCTTACGCTTCCCGGGGCAAGGCCAGTTAGCGAGGATATTTCAGTGCTGTTCAGTTCGCCTATTATACTGAGTAATACGATGTTGCGTTCTTCTTCACCGAGCTGTGAAAGTGCTTCTTTTAGCTCGATGGATAGAGAAGCGGGAGCGGATGCGCTTACCGTACCTGCGTCGTAAATGTGCTCCAGGCTCTCGCGTGTTCCGATCATTTCTCTGATCCTGGAGGCGCAGCAATTCGAGAGGATCCTGAAGATCCACGATCCGAAGGCCTTTTCGCTTCTTAGATTGCCGATGCCCTTCCATGCTGCAAGTACACAATCACTAACTGCGTCTTCGGCTTCGGTCGGATCACCGAGCCTGTAGAGGGCGTAGCGGTAGAGCCTGTCCTTATATTGGCCGTACAGCGAGCAAAAGGCTTCTTTGCTCCCGGCTATCGCTTCGTTGATCAGCTTTTCATCCATTCGATCATCCTCATATATACACGAGTAATGTTTTTTAAGAGCTCTCATATATATAGTATCGTAAAAAGGGAAAAGTGTTGCAAAAATATGGTATCATATTCGTCGTAAATCAAAAAAAAGGAGGATGTATCTATGGACAGAGCAGAACTGGCTTCTGCAAAGCACAGAAACGGGTATAACTGCTGCCAGGCGGTGGTATGTGTATTTGCTGACGAAGTGGGGATCGATGAATCCCTTCTGTATAAGATGGGTGAAGGCTTCGGAGCCGGAATGGGAACCACACAGGGTGTGTGCGGAGCCATAAGCGGAGCTGCCATGCTGGCAGGACTGGTACACAGCGACGGCAATACGGAAAGAGCCGGCCTGACGAAGGCGAAAACTACAAGGATCGCCGGGATCATGCAGAAAAAATTCGTTGAGCGCGCCGGTGCTCTTATATGCAAAGAGATCAAGACCGGCAATAACGGCAAGGCATTCACATCGTGCGATGACTGCATAAAGATCGCTGTCAGACTCGTTGAGGAGGAGCTTGGCCTGTAAGGGCAGATGGTTTAATGGACGAAAACAGTATTGGGATAAAAAATATAAAGAACAGCAGTGATTACAGGACCGGCCTGATATGCGTTCTGGCATGCCAGCTGTTCTGGGGATTCTGTCCGATATACTGGCAGGCGCTGGTGCCGATACCTTCGTGGATCATCATTCTTTACCGAATGGTGACCATGTTTGTGTATTCGTATATAGCGGCCAGAATGAGATATTCCAGAGAAGAGATATGGGGCCCGCTCAGAGATAAAGGCGTGATAGCCAGATACCTGGCTGCAGGCCTGCTTCTTACAGCCAACTGGAGCACCTACATCTGGGCCATGACGACAGGCCACATGATACAGGCCTCGATCGGCTACTACATAGAACCTATCGTCATCTGTCTTTTTGGAGTTGTGATATTCAAGGAGAAGTTCACGAAGTATAATGCGACAGCAATGGGCCTTGCGGTGATCTCACTTACGGTCATGCTGGTCCATTACGGACAGATCCCGGGGGTCGCGCTCGGTCTGGCGTTCACCTGGGCATGCTATTCCGCGATCAAAAAATCGAGTGACAGGCCTCCGCTTATCGAGCTCGTTTATGAGACCATGTTTTATGCCGTGATGGCAGTCATGGCAATAATATACATAGAGACGAAGGGGATAGGTGCGATCAGCATCGGGGTGCCGGGCAAATACGCACTGATGTTCCTCAGCGGACTTATCACACTCATACCGATCGCGCTCTTCGGCAGTGCCGCAAAGAAGGTAACTCTGTTTGTGATCGGGCTGGCTCAGTACATAAGCCCTACGATCACGCTGCTGCTTGGTATTTTTGCATATAAAGAGCCGATCGACAGGGTTCAGGTGATATCCTTCGCCATTATCTGGATCGGCCTTGTTTTCTTCAGCTATGGGGAATATAAAACAAACAGTGATCAGCTATAGACCTGAGTCAAAGGAGAGGAGGTTGCGTGCCTTCATTTCTACAGCCTCGGCGATAGCCAGCACTACCTCGAGCGACGGACCGTAGAAAACCGCTCCGTGATGAGGAATTATGCAAGCGTGTGTGTCTTTCAGAGTAGAGACCACTTCAGCGGCAAGCTCTTCTGTGCCCGGAGGTGCATAGCCTGTGACTTTCACATCTCCAATCAGCTCCTGCAGCTCGCCTCCGCCAAGCGCGAAACCGGCTTTGCAGGCTGCAAAGACGCTTATTGCATTTGAACGGGTCTGTATGATCGCCTTACAATCCGGGAATGCCCTGTAAACAGCGGCATGCATCCTGACTTCAGTGCTCGGTATGCGCTGATTGCCGTAATCAAGAGTGTTTATATTGACCTTTACGATGTCTTCGATCCTGATATCGAAGTAGTCCATCGATGACGGTGTGATAAGGATCTCGTCTTCGTTGTTCCTTACTGACAGGTTGCCCCAGGATCCATATGAAAGATCGCGCCTCACCAGCTCTTTTCCATGGTCTATGATGCTTCCTCTGACCGCGAACTCCGCCTCATCATATACGACGTATTCCGGATGAGCCTCTTCATTGCGGTTGATATAATCCGAGACAAAGTCCTTTCTGTACTTTTCGGCAAGGGCTTTTTCCAATGGTTCGGTTCCGCCCAGCATTTCGCCGTGTATCTCAGCCTCGCAGGCTTTCTCAACTATCTGAGCTCCGGCCACGGCTTTTCTGCAGTTTGTACCTACGGCGATAACTCCGGTGCCTTTGATGAGGCAGACGGAAGAATCCCTGAGACCGGCAAGAATGCTTGCAGCAGAAGCATCAGGTATGACTTTCAGTTCAGAACCGGTAAGTCTGGCAAGGTCTTCAAGTGCGACAGGCACTGCATCGGCTTTTTCGGACACAGCAACAGTATCCGTTGAACAGCCGAAAAGGATCGCGTTTATATCACTCCTTCTTTTAAAGATCTCCCCCAGATCACCCGAATTGATATCGCACAGTTCATAGCTGTCCTCTGTGATCTCGGAGAGTATCTTATTGCCTCCGGTACTGAGAAATGTTTTATCATCTGCGCGCACGCAAAACTGACCGTACATCCTTTTGAACTTGCCGTGAAAGCCCTTAAGGGCGTTCGTTAACATTGTGGTTGCCTGGTCTCTGTCCATCTTAAACTCCAATTTGATAAAATCTGGTTAACATATTAACATATGATTACGGAACAATAGTGAAAGATTAATGAACTTAATGGTGGTTTTCTCTTCACCTGCGACGCTTGTATGATTACAGACGCAATTTCCGGGAAAGAAAAAACCGGCAGGCAGGAGGTATATCGATATGAATGAAATCATCAGGCAGCTCCACAGCAGAAAATCGGTCAGAGTATTTGAGGACAGGGACATACCTGAAAACATCGTAAATGAGATACTGGAAGCGGCGTGCCAGGCGCCGACTGCAGGCAACCAGCAACTGTATACGGTAATCCGTGTTACAGATGAAAGCTTGCTGGATAGACTGAGCGAGTCATGCGACCATCAGCCTTTCATCAAAGAAGCAAAGCTGGTGCTCGTGTTCTGCGCTGACTGCCTTAAATGGCAAAAGGCTTATGAATATTGCGGATGCGATCCGAGGAAGCCGGGAGCCGGAGATCTGGTGCTTGCTGTCACCGATGCTGCCATAGCAGCACAGAACGCAGTGGTTGCCGCTTGGTCATTCGGGATAGGTTCATGCTATATAGGCGACATACTTGAGAACTGTGAGGAGCAGCGCGATATACTGGGTATACCTGAATATGTCATGCCTGCTGCAATGCTGGTTTTCGGTTACCCGACGGAACAGCAGAAGACGCGTGTGAAACCGTCAAGATCGGGACTGGAATATGTGGTAAGTGAAAACAGATATCCTGAAATGGATGCTGAATATATACGAGGAATGCTGGAGCCTAAGACCGGGGGCAAGGACCACGAAGCCTGGGTCAAAGCGTTTTTCAGAAGAAAATATGATTCGGATTTTTCAAGGGAGATGAGCAGATCTGTTGAAAAGTATCTTGAACAGTATCGCTGAAAATGAGCCGGATACGTGTTTCACCATAATAAAACTGACCTGATCAAATCAGATTACCGGTCTGATTTTTATCAGGTCAGTTTTTCTGTATGGAGCAGCTTGTTATGAGCAGATCCGGAGCAGCCCAGAAGCCAGACCGTCCCAGGTGATGGCTGAAGTGTCAGGCAGGGGACCAGGCAGTTTGCCGGAAGCAAATCCGCTTATAGTCTGTCTGACAGCAACAGAAAGATCAACAATGAAGGCTTTGCGGCCTGCGTCAGTAGGCTCGTCGATACTCTTCATCTGAGGCCTTGGTACGAATACGGCGTTTGAGCCGCCTACATTCGTATTTATCCAGGTTTTTATGCCGGGCAGATCGGTGCTGACAGGCACCGCGCCGGCGGACATCGCCTCAATGAGTACCAGCGGCAGACCTTCGAAATAGGACGGAAGAATGAAGATGTCCGTCCGGCGGAGCAGCTCCGCAAGGGCGGGCTGCGGGATCTGCCCGAGCCATTCAGCCCAAGGCGGCAGCTCCTCAAGTTTTTTCTTCATGTACCCGTCCTGGCATCCGCCTGCCATGGTGAGTTCAAAAGCGGGGGTGTCGCTTTCAGCTGCCAGTATTTCGAGTGCGGAGAGCATCTCGGGTACTCCTTTCGGTCTGCTTATCTTGCCTGCGTAGGAAATCCGCAGGGGATCACCATCTTTACGCTCTGCTCTTCCTTCCGTATTGAACAGCCTATTGTTATATCCGCTTCCTATAACCGAAACGCGGCTTTCGTCGATGCCGAATATATCTATTATCTGAGCCCGCTGTTCATCGTGAAGGGCAAGTGCAAAGTCAAGCTCTTTTATATATGGTCTCACTATATCCCGCAGATTATCACAGTTTATCATCTGTCTCAGATCGGTACCGTGTGAGATGCCGGCGATGCGTCTGTCCGGGAAGTGCTTTCTCACAAGTGCGGTCAGCAGAAACAGGTGATGGCAGATGATGAGATCCGGATCGAGATCGGATACAGCGCGGCTGACAGCATCGATAAAGGCTTCTTCGAACTGAGCGATCATATCCGGTGTAAGGTCGCGGTATCTCGTGGATGTGTACGGCATTATATCTGACATACCTACGACAGGGAATGGCAGGGCGCTGAACCTTGCAGGGGCAGCCTTGCAAGGCGCCGCGAGCAAATCAGCTTTTTTGTCAGTAAAAAAGACCGGGTAGCAGGCGACATTCTCCGGAAAGTCTATAATGTCATCAGAGAAGATGCCGCAGACGACTGCCTGAGCGTGGCCCATGCGGGCAAAGGCTTTTACAAGCTCGGTCATGTATGTGCCGC
Source organism: uncultured Eubacteriales bacterium (assembly GCA_902780815.1). Taxonomy (GTDB): domain Bacteria; phylum Bacillota; class Clostridia; order Peptostreptococcales; family Anaerovoracaceae; genus Crickella. The sequence goes on along the minus strand of CACZGY010000037.1, from coordinate 1,123 downwards.
TGCCGGTGGAGTGCGGCTTTTGTGCTGTGATGCTTAGTATTTTCATAGCAATATATTAGCATAATCCGGTACTATTCTTCACACAATCTTTACTTGCAAAAGTTCGGAGACTATTGTATAAATAAATAGCAAAATCAATACCAACGGGTAATATAGAATGAGGCTGTTCCGGGACAAGGGACAGCCATTTTTGTAGGAATTTAATTTATGGGACTCTTTTACGAAGCAGATAAGACATTTGAACAGCTGATGGACGAAAAGAAAAATTTCGTCTTTATCGGCGAAGCGGGCTCGGGGAAAAGCGAGATAATCCTCAATATCGCCAATAAGCTTGCAGCGAAGACCGGCAGGCAGGTGGACCTTTTCGACCTCGACCAGACAAAGCCGCTGTACAGGTCGCGCGACATGCAGCAGGACTTCGCAAAAAGAGGCGTAAATATCATTTATCAGGAGCAGTATCTGGATGCTCCTGTGATGGTAGGCGGAGTAAGAGTGTCGCTCATCTCTGATCATTACACGCTGCTCGATATAGGCGGAGGTCATCAGGCTGCAAAGTTTGCCGGCGCATACAGTGACCTTCTCAGCAAGGACGATGCTGTCCCGGTCTATATAGTCAATCCGTACAGGCCGTGGACAAAAAGCGTTGATGCCATAGATGGTACAATGAGGCACATCCTCGGGTCAATGAGGCTCGATCACATATATATACTCGGAAATCCGAATCTCGGATATGCAACATCAGTTAATGAATTCATGGAAGGACTGGACAGGATCGATGAGCTGTTTGACGGCTTCACGGTCGTCAACAGTGCATGCGTCAGAAGAGAGATCTTCGAAGAGGCGCAGGCCATGACCGGCAAGTCTCTGGTACCTCTCGACCTCTTCCTGACTTACTCGTGGGTTGATTAGAATAAAACAAAGGTATTGCTAAGAAGGAGGAATATTAATGGCAAGAATCGAAATCACGACTGAAGCCTGCAAATCATGCTCCTACTGCGTCATCTCATGCCCTAAGAAGTGCCTCGAGATCGGCGAGAAAGTTAACTCCAAGGGTTATCTCTATGCGACTTCCGCAAGACCTGAGGACTGCATCGGATGTGCGATGTGCGCCCAGATCTGCCCT
>CACZGY010000036.1:17035-19163 GCA_902780815.1 uncultured Eubacteriales bacterium | reverse complement strand
CCGACGCTGAAGTTCGGGTGTGTCTTTGAAAGCGCTACTCCAATAATATCCTGCCCTCCGCCGGAAGTGCCTCCCTTCAGCACTAATCCCGCACCTGTACCTGACACAAGTCCTCCTACCAGGCAGGCAGTAAGATAATCATCAAAAATAGGTTTGGATGCAACCGGTACGAGCGACATGCAAAGTGAGGCTATCCCGATAGAAATAACTGTTGTGACACAGAATTCCTTTCCCAGCGCCTTATAAGCCAATACAAACAGCGGCATGTTCAGCAGATAATATATGATCCCCAGATAATCTATCCCCGGTATCTGAGGCACGTGCAGAATATTCACAATAAACATTCTCAGCAGCATCGAAATGCCGGTAAAACCGCTGCTGTAAAGGTTCATCGGGGTAATAATCGTATTAATGCCGACCGCAAAAAGCAGATTGCCCCCGATAACGAGGGCGATCCTGCTCAGAATATGCTTTCTATCGGCATTGCCAGTAATGCTTTTCATAGGTTCTATTCAGCCTTAACCTTCTTCCAGTAGTCGCTGTAGAGTTCCGTAGAAGCCGGGTCGAGAGAAACAAGAGTCTCACAACGTGCTATAGTATCTTCATCAGGGAATACAGCTTTTTCGTTGAGGTACTTCTCATCGATCATGCTGAGAGCTGCTTCATTAGGTGTCGTGTAATACAGATAGTCGAAATTCTTTACTGCGACCTCGGCTTTACAGAGGTAGTTTATCCAGGCTTCCGCATTTTCCTTATTTGCAGCATCTTTAGGTATTACCCATGAGTCAATGAAAAATTCAGAGCCTTCCTTTGGGATGACAAATTCAATGTCATCGTTCAGGTCCTTAGTATAGATGTATTCACCGTTCCATACCACACCCACTGCTGCAGATCCATTCGCAAGAAGATCGCGCGCAGAGTCGTTCGCATATTTATATATCAACGGTTTTTGCTTGATGAGCTCGTCCGCTGCTGCCTTTATCTCATCCTCATTTGTGGAATTCTCCGAATATCCGAGTTTCTTGAGAGCTATCATGAAAGCATCGCGGACGCTGTCAGGCATTACAAGGCTGTCTTTGAACTTTTCATTCCAGAGATCATCCCATGAGTCGATTTCTACATCGCCGACCATCTTTTTGTTGTACAGTATGCCTGCTATGCCCAGCTGATAAGGAACAGCATACTTATTGCCCGGATCGAATGACTCCGACTTTTTCATATAAACATCCGCTATGTTCTTTATTTCAGGAATATTGCTGCGGTCAAGCTCTGAAAGCATACCGTTACCTATCATGCGCTGTATCATATAGTCCGAAGTGCATACGCAATCATATGTGGTGGCATTGTTTTCGAGAACTGTGTACATCTCTTCAGCTGTGTCAAAATAGTCAGGGATGACTTTTATTCCTGTTTCAGCTTCGAAATTCTCTATGAGTTCAGGATCAAAGTAGTCTCCATAGCAGTAGACATAGACCTCTCCTTTGGATCCGCTTCTGCAGCCGCTCATAAGAGCTGTAAAGGAGATCATCATCAAAAGCAGGGCCATAAGCGCTGCAGTCTTTCTGAGTATCCGGTTCTTTCTGGTATTTTTCATTCTTTTTCAGGTCCTCACTGGTATCAAGAAATGGCTTTGTGTAATTATATACTATTCACACCTGCAGTGTAATTATAGTTGTAAAGAAAAAGACCGCTTTCGCAGTCTTTAATTGGAGGCGACACCCGGATTTGAACCGGGGGTGAAGGTTTTGCAGACCTCTGCCTTACCACTTGGCTATGTCGCCATAGACTAAAGGGGTTCCGTAGAGCCCCTTTATCTTCCTGGCTAGGGTAGTAGGATTCGAACCTACGAATGACGGAATCAGAATCCGTTGCCTTACCGCTTGGCTATACCCCATCAATATGCAATTGCGGCATTTTAGGATGCCATTTATAAATAAGTTTTTGGGGTGGATGGTGGGATTCGAACCCACGAATACTGGAGCCACAACCCAGGGTCTTAACCACTTGACGACACCCACCATGCCCTTTATGAAAAGTGGCGACCGGGAACGGGCTCGAACCGTCGACCTCCAGCGTGACAGGCTGGCATTCTAACCAGCTGAACTACCCGGCCGCGAAATGGTGGGAC
>CACZGY010000036.1:0-16998 GCA_902780815.1 uncultured Eubacteriales bacterium | reverse complement strand
TGGACTTGAACCAGTGACCTTCCGGGTATGAACCGGACGCTCTAGCCAGCTAAGCTACGCCGCCATATCGCTTGATTCATTCAATCGCGCTTGATTATAGTAACAAAAGAAGTAAGGCTTGTCAACAAATTTTGCAAAATTATGTTATACTATTGCAGTATTCTGCGCTAGCTGACCGGCAGACAGCAATCACGGAGGTATTATGATGGGACATCCTGACCCGATAGCATTTACAATATTCGGAATAGACATCAGATGGTACGGCATACTCATCGCATGCGGAATGCTGATTGCCGTGCTTATATCATGCAAAAGAGCTCCCCGCCACGGCATCACAGATGAGGATGTGCTTGATATAGCTATCTGGATGCTCCCTATCGGTGTGATCGGTGCGCGCGTATATTACGTTATATTCAATCTGGATTATTATAAGACATTATCTTCGATGCTCGATATAAGGAGCGGCGGGCTTGCTATACACGGCGGGCTTATCTTTGCAATAATAACTGTATTTATTATTTGCAGGCGTAAAAAAATCGATCCTCTTAATGTCTATGATCTGTTCATTCCTACTGTGGCTCTTGCGCAGTCCATAGGCAGATGGGGAAACTTTTTCAACGGTGAGGCTCATGGCGGCCCTACTGACCTTCCATGGGGCATACTCGTCGACGGAGTAAAAGTACACCCTACTTTCCTTTATGAATCGATATGGTGTCTTCTTCTCTTCTTTGCCCTGAGCTGGTTCAATTATAACAAGAGGTACGCCAACGGTCAGACGATTGCTCTGTATTTCATTTTCTACTCTGTTGAACGTTTCTTTGTGGAAGCGCTTCGTACAGACTCTCTGATGATAGGTCCGTTCAAACAGGCTCAGGTTATCAGTGTTTGTGCCATTATTGCAGGTATACTTCTTTACAGATACGCATCAGTTCATAAACGCATCGAAACTCCCGAAATCAGAAATAATCAGAAATAATCAAAAAATGAAAGAAACTGCAAGGGGTGCAGTCTCTTTCGAAAAAGGGTATTGGGACTAGAGATAGGATTGCTTTCGCAATCCCTATATGCATTATATGGTCATTGAAGCACTTTTGCAATGCTTATGTACTTCAAAAAAACATAATCCGCTTTATTAGTACAATAAAGCCTGAAAGCCTTTATTGTCAACCATTACACGTTGAAAAGGAAATGCATTACATCGCCATCCTTTACAACATATTCCTTTCCCTCAGACCTCAGCCAGCCTTTTTCTTTCGCAGCAGACAGCTTTCCGTCAACTTCCATAAGTTTGTCGTATGCTATGGTTTCTGCGCGTATAAAGCCCTTTTCGAAGTCGCTGTGTATCTTTCCCGCGGCCTGTGGAGCAAGAGTTCCCCTCTTTATGGTCCAGGCTCTCGTTTCATCCTCACCTGTTGTCAGAAAACTGATAAGGTCCAGAAGAGCGTACGACGATTTTATCAGCTTGTCGAGTCCCGACTCGTCGATCCCGAGCTCCTCAAGGAACATTTCGCGCTCATCATCTTCAAGCTCTGCGAGTTCAGACTCAACCTTAGCGCTGATCACCACAACTTCAGATCCTTCGGCTTCAGCATAATCTCTGACGGCTTTAACATATTCATTATCTTCGCCTGAGGCATCATCCTCGGAAACATTTGCTGCGTAGATCACCGGTTTATATGTAAGGAGGTCGAGCGACCTGACGAATGCAGCTTCTTCCTCGCTGAGATCATCGATTTCCCTGGCGCGCCTGCCTTCAGAAAGAAGATCATAAATACGCTTCAGAAGCTCAAGATCTCCTCTTGCAGACTTATCAGCCTTGGCCTGCTTCTCGGTCTTTGCTATCCTGCGCTCCATAACCTCCATATCAGCGATTATCAGCTCTGTGTTGATAACCTCGATGTCACTTACAGGGTCTATTTTTCCGTCTACATGAACGACGTTATCATCGTCAAAGCACCTTACTACATGAACGATGGCTTCGACTTCCCTGATATGTCCCAGAAATTTGTTTCCAAGGCCTTCACCTTTCGAAGCACCCTTGACGAGCCCCGCTATATCGCTGAATTCAATTGTCGTATAGATCGTCTTTTTTGAATGATATACTTTAGAAAGTGTAGTTACGCGCTCATCAGGCACAGTCACGACGCCGACATTCGGCTCTATTGTGCAGAACGGATAATTGGCAGCCTCAGCGCCGGCCTTTGTAATAGCGTTGAACAGTGTGCTCTTTCCTACATTAGGAAGTCCTACTATACCTAATTTCATTTTTTTGAATCTCCTTTTTATTGTGCCGATTTACTCTATCACGAAGATAGGCTAAAATCAATTCGATGAAGGTTTTTACAAGAGATTACAGAATAACAGGTGAATATCATCCGGAATGGGACACCTATTTCAGCGGCATGAAGCCATGCGTGCTGGATATAGAGGCGACCGGCCTCGACCGCAGCAGATGTAAGGCGATTCTTATTGGTCTTCTAATGAGAACTGACAGCGGTGTGCGTATCACACAGTTCCTGGCTGAAAACCATTACGAAGAGTCCCGGGTTCTCGATGCGGCAATGGATTATCTTGAAGAAAACGATGCCGGTTACCTGATAACTTTCAACGGATGTGCTTTTGACGTTCCTTTCATAAATGCCCGGCTGGATGCAAATTTCATGGGCAGACAGCTGAAAATGTATCACTTCGACCTCTACAGGTTCCTTCGGAAATGCACCGATATGAAGGACCGGCTGGAATCAATGAGCCAGATGGCGATCGAGGACCACTACGGCATACTTTCAGACCGCGGGGATACCATTACCGGCAGGGAAAGCATCGCCCTGTTCGATCAGTACGCCATCAGCGGCAACAGTACGATAGAAAAGATCATCCTCACACATAACAGAGAAGATGTGCTCCATCTGAACAGGCTTATGTATCTTGCGCTCGCTGACGTGCCTGATATCCATCAGGCATTGGGTAAATACGGCTTCCCTGCCGCCTGCGGCAGGCTCAGTGTGCGCCCGAAGGTCAAAAGTTTTGCCAGGGTCCTGCGCATCACCGGAGAACAGATTACTGACCCTGTTGCCGCAGCATACTTCCCGGATGCAGACGAACCGCTCACCGTAACGTTTAATGCCACCTCCTCATCGTTTGAGATAAGCGCTCCCGTAAACTGTCATGGTGAAGATCTGTACATGGACATTTCTTTCATAGATAATGATGAATTGCGCAACGACCCGGATTGTATAGGCAGCTATCTTATCCTTAACCCGCGTACAGTCAATCTGGTATCCAAAGCGCTCTCTGAATACTATCTGCTCAAATAAAAAACGCTTTTCATCGCATCAGGATTGAAAAGCGTTTTCTTTTTTAGTTATCCATACTGCGGATATCCGAGAATCCGCGGCCTCTTCCCCATACCGACTTGATACTGATTACGGATACAAACGATTTTGGGTCTTCCTTTGCCAGATGCCTTTTTATAAGGAAACTCTCGCGCGGAGAGCAGAGTATCTTGAGCTGTTTTCTCTTGTCGCCTGTATACTCTCCGGTCACCTCGATGCTGGAAACGCCGCGTCCAAGCTCGTTCATTATGAAATCTGCCAGCGCATCAGCGTCTCCCGGAATTATATCAAGTTCGACTATCTTATCGCTGAAACCGTACATCACAGCCTCTCCTACCCTCATGGAAACGAAGATTATGATTACTGCATACAGCGCTATCTGCAGACCGAACACAAATGCATTCACTAAGACGATCAGAGCGTTTATGGCAAACGTTATGTCATTTATGCCAAGATGAGGCAGCCAGCGGTATTTGATCACCTTAGCGAGCGAATCTGTGCCTCCTGATGAGAATCCTGCCTTGAATGTAAGTCCGTTGGATATCCCCAGCACGACTCCGCAGAAAACAGCTACCAGAAACAGATCGTCACTCTTTATCAGTACTACGTCATTCAGCTCGAGAAGCAGCATGACCGTCGGATATGACAGTGACATCAGAATTATCTTTCTTACTTCCCTGAATCCCAGGAACATCCATACTATCAGCAGCACTGCTAAAGCGAGAACATAGTATATTAACGAATAATTGATCCCCGTCAACTTTTGTATAATTCTTGAAATACCCGTTATTCCGCCGAAAGTCAGACCGTTAGGAAGCATTATGCCGACTGTTCCCAACGATCCGATCACAACTGCAAGCAGCGCCAGTCCTATCTCCTGAGCCCTGACCTGGAACCTGGACTTTCCGTGAAGCTCAGGATCCATTGCGTATATCTGATTGACCTTCTTATTAACTGCAGCTTCTTTCTCGAGCTTCTTGTCGAGAGAGCTGACTGCCTTATTCTGATCATTGTTATTCATGCTCTTTTCACCTTTTTATATAGGATTATTCTATTATTTCTGCAGGATACTCCCTGCCGAACCGGTCAACTACAACAGCAGCAAAATTCCCGCCTGAAATAAAGCTGATGCTGTCAGCAGCGGCATCAAATATGTACTTGCTTTCAAAAGTGCCGTTGTAATCCGGATCTATCATCACATGATCGGCAAACTGAAGCCTGTCTGCCTTCAGGGCCTCTTCTACATGGCTCCTGTCTGTCTTTCATTTGTATGGATCCGGTATCAATATCAGGCAAAATATCTTTGAGTCTGCATTTATAAAGAGTTCTTCCGTCCTCCAGAGCATCCTTGCTCAGAACCTCTATATCCGCCCTTCCGCTGCAAGGCTTTACTTCATCCAGTCTTGTGAATCTGAAATCAGCCCCCGCTTTCCTGAGTCTGCGTCTGGACATGGCAGCAGCCATCTCCTCACTGTCGCAGGCGATCCATCTGCGTCCGAGCATGTGTGCAGCTTCCGGCAGGCTTCCGCTTCCGCAGAAGAAATCTCCGGCAAGGTCTCCCTTTGATGTCGATGCCTCGATTATGCGCTTCATGAGCTCAAGAGGCTTCTGTGTCGCATAGCCCGTGCGTTCAGCAGAAGTGCGCCCGACCATGTCTATGCTCCAGACGTCTTTCATGTTTACGAGCGTATACCAGCCGCCTTCGTCCTTGTATTCTGCAACGCCTCTGAATCTGTAAGGCTTGCGGTCTCTGTTGTATGACTTCTCCTTCGGTACGTCGATCCGGTATTTTGAAGTTTTCGAATAAACCAGAATGGTGTCATGCTTACGTGCAAAATGCCTCTTGCCGGAGCCACCTGACTTGTACTGCCAGATTATCTCATTTACGAAGTTCTTTTCACCCATGAGCTCATCGAGAACCAGCTTAATGTAATGCGACGAGTGCCAGTCCAGGTGTATCCACATCAAGCCGTCATCAGCGAGCAGATCTCTCATCATGAGTATCCTCACCGTCATGTTCTCAATGTAATACTCAAGGCTGCGGTCAAACTTGTCGTCATACGCAAGATGATGCACCTTGTGGCTTGCTCCGCGTGCGTCTTTTACGCTTATCGACGCATTGAAACTCGAACGTGTAAAGAACGGCGGATCAATGTAGATAAGCCTGAATGCTTCTGCATATCCGCGCTCCAGCAGGTCCTTCATATACTCCAGATTGTCCCCAAGACAAAGTTCGTTGTTTTCGACGTCAGGGTTTTCCACTGCAGTTGTAATAGAGCCATGCACATTCTCGTACATGGCTCTGCCTTTATTGATTCCCTCAAGTATTTGTTCTATCACTGTCATGTCAGTTGAGCACTTCCATATCGTCAAATACGACGCCAATCATCTCTTCGAGTTCAGCGCTTACGCTGAGTACGAAGTCGATGCCTGATTCCTTGGATATGATCTTGATCTTCTCGATGAAGCTCGGGAGCACTTCGAGAGCAAAATCTCTGTGTCTCATGATTCCGTCGAGGAAAATCGTCTCGATATCGTTATCTGAGCTCATAATACCGAACAGGAAACCGATATACTCGTCTTCATTTGTGATGTGTGGAAAATCCTCCATGCACACTACTCTGATCTTATAATCAAGGTCGTAGATCAGTCTGGAATTCTTATTTATAAAAACGATGCTGCCTCTGGCTGTCTGGACTGTTTCATTTGCGAGTTCGATCATTCTCTTGGTCTTGCCGCTTCCTTTATGTCCAATCAAAAGCTTCACCATAGGTCAGTACCTCCTCTTTCTCTCTGTTGAAATATTTTTTTCATTTTACAACAGCAAAAAAACTTATTCAATGACTTGCCCCGCCTTTTTTCCAAGGCGGGGCATTTAATTACAAACAATCAGTTCTCAGCCGCTTACTACTTAGCTTCTTCAGCTTCTGCAGCCTTCTGCGCTCTGAGTTCCTTAACTACTTCATCGATCCTGTGAGCAACGTTGCGGAAGTCGTCCTCGAGGAATCCTCTTGTTGTCATAGGCGCTGTTCCGATACGTACGCCGGATGTCTGGAACGGTGATCTCTTCTCATTAGGAACGCAGTTCTTGTTGAGTGTGATGCCTACCTCGTCGCATGCTGCCTGGAGCTCCTTGCCCGAGAATGGCTCATCGAGTAGATCGAGCAGGAATACGTGGTTGTCTGTTCCGCCTGTAACGATCTTGTATCCCATCTTGATGAATTCGTCTGCGAGAGCTGCGCAGTTGAGTCTTACCTGACGGGCATATGTCTTGAACTCAGGCTTCAGAGCTTCCTCAGCGCATACAGCCTTACCTGCGATGATGTGGCAGAGAGGGCCGCCCTGTGCATATGGGAATACTGCAGAGTCTACCTTCTTAGCGAGATCAACTCTTGCAAAGATCAGGCCGCCGCGAGGTCCTCTCAGTGTCTTGTGAGTAGTTGTCGTAACGATGTCAGCATATCCGAATGGTGATGGATGCTCGCCTGCAGCTACGAGGCCTGCGATATGAGCCATATCTACCATGAAGTATGCTCCGACTTCCTTGGCGATCTCTGCAAATGCAGGGAAGTCTATGATTCTTGCATAAGCGGATGCTCCTGTCAGGATCAGCTTAGGCTTGAACTCGAGAGCTTTCTTTCTGACGTCTTCCATATCAATGCGGCCGTTGGCGTCCACATCATAGGAAATTACATTATACAGCTTACCACTGAAGTTTACGCTGGAACCGTGTGTAAGGTGTCCGCCGTTGTCGAGGCTCAGACCAAGGACAGTGTCGCCTGGCTCAAGCACTGCCTTATATGCAGCGAAGTTTGCCTGTGAACCTGAATGAGGCTGAACGTTTACGTGATAGTCTGTGTTGAATACCTTTCTCCAGAGATCGCAGCAGTACTCTTCGAGTTCGTCTACAACGATAGTTCCGCCGTAGTATCTGCCCTTGTTTCCCGAGTACCTTTCGATTGGCTTCTGTGGGTAACCTTCTGCATATTTCCATGAGAGGCAGCTTCCGCAGGCAGCCATTATAGCCTCTGAGCAATAGTTTTCAGATGCGATGAGCTCTACGTTGTTCTTCTGTCTCAGATACTCCTTGTTTACGAGATCTGCGACTTTCTCGGAACTCTTGCGGATCTCCTCAACTATCATCTGATTATAGTTGCTGTTGTCATTACCGTTTCTGTCAAACATACGCCGATCCTTTCTCTCCTTTTGAGATAAAACAATAAGGTTAATATATTACAGTGATTTATGATCCTGCAAATACAGACTCCGCAACTCACCGGCAAGATAAATCGAGCCGGTAACAAGCACACACCCGTACTTTCCGTCTTTTGAAAGTTCATATGCTTCAGCTGCTGAGTCACATACGATACATCCCCTGCCGCATGCTGCGAAAACTTCTCCGAGACGCTCAGGATCTTCTGCCCTCCCGTACTCGACAGCAGCAGCCGCATAGGTGCAGCCTTTCATATTAGCTGTTAATAATTGTATCATACGAGTGTAATTTTTGTCTTTCATACAGCCAAAAATTACGAAAATTCTTTTGATTTTATGCTCACGTGTGAATGCGGAAACCGTCCGGGTCAGAGCATCTATGGCATCCGGATTGTGAGCTCCGTCGATTATGAAAAACGGCTCTCCGGCATCTGTCTTCTCCCCGTTCAGGACTTCAAATCTTCCGGGAAGATAAGCGTTTGCAAGGCCAATGCTGATTGCCTCTTCGGACACTTCGATTCCTGCGGCCCTGATCGCTTCAACAGCCGTTGCGGCATTCCTTATCTGGTGCTCTCCTTTCATATAGAGTTCTGCACCCCTGTAGCTGTCATATACAGCAGAAACATCTACGAATTCACAACCCCGTTCGGAAGCTGTTCTTCTTATTATATTCTTTACATTGAGATCCGGCGTCTGTGATACTACCGGAACACCGGGTTTTATAATGCCTGCCTTCTCATGAGCTATTTTGAATATGGTCCGTCCAAGTTGTTCGGTATGGTCCAGACCCACCTGTGTGATGACCGTAACCAAAGGCTTTTCAATGGTATTTGTCGAATCAAGTCTGCCGCCAAGTCCGGTCTCCAGCACTATATAATCCGGCCTCATCTCTGAAAAATACAGATAAGCAGCTGCAGTGTACACCTCGAACACCGTCGCGTTTTCTTCGGCTGCTCTCGCCCTTTCTTTCAGCTCGTCGAAGTGAGCCTGGTCTATCATGTGGTGAGTGCCGTCCCATATCTGGACTCTTTCGCATTCATTTTCGAGATGAGGAGAAGTATAGAGACCAACAGTGAATCCGGCTTCCTCAAGGATGGAAGCCGTCATCACAGCTGTAGAGCCTTTTCCGTTTGTTCCCGCGATATGTATCACTCTGAAATCCGCTTCAGGGTTTCCCAGCGCGGACAGCAGTGCATTCATTCTGTCCAGTCCGTCAAAACTCGCCATTTTTTACTTCAGTGATTCAAGGCGCGCCATGACAGTCGCGAGCATCTCGCGGTATTTCTCGCCTTTTGCCTTTTCTTCATCAACCAGTTTCTGAGGAGCTTTTGAAACAAAGCCCTGATTAGCGAGCTTCTTCTCTACACGCGCTACTTCGCTCTCAAGTCTTGCCTTTTCCTTTGTAAGGCGTTCGATCTCGGCGTCCCTGTCTACCAGGTCATCAAGCTTTACTGCGATCTCAGCACCATCGATAACCGCTGTCATGACATCTGAAGGCATCTCATAGTCGGTTCCCCTGATATCGATGTCTACGACATTCGCGAGTTTTCTGATGCGGTCAGCTACTGCTTCAATATCTGAACCGAGAGTATCAGTTTTGATTATAAGATTGAGCTTTCTTCCAGGAGCAGCTTCGGCTTCGGCACGGATGTTACGGACAGCCTTGACTACTGCCATAGCCGTCTCCACCCTGCGTACGGAATCCGAGTAATCCATGGATGCATCATACTCAGGCCAGTCTGCTCTGATAAGCATGGCGTCACGGCCTGTCTTATTGCCTTCCTGCGGCAGCACTCCCCAGATTTCCTCTGTTATGAACGGCATAAACGGGTGAAGGAACTTAAGAAGATCCTTCAGCACTTTCGTGAGTACTGCTCTTGCTACCTTCTTGTCCTCTTCATCATCGCCATAAAGCCTTCCCTTCACCATCTCGATGTACCAGTCGCAGTATACATCCCAGATAAGCTCGTATACCCTCTGCCCTGCCAGACCAAGTTCAAATTTGTCCAGCATGTCGGTGATATACTTTGCCCCATCATTTGTCATCTGAAGGATCCACTTATCTTCGTCCCTGAGGTCTTTCTCTTCATAGCCCATAGGCAGCCACTCGCCGGACTCGTCCTGAAGGTTCATTATTGTAAATCTGGAAGCATTCCAGAGCTTATTTGCGAAATTACGCGCAGCCTCGATTCTCTTCGGGATATAGCGGGTATCATTTCCCGGAGATATACCTGTGCAGAGCATGAATCTCAGAGCATCAGCTCCGTACTGGTCGATAGACTCAAGCGGGTCTACGCCGTTTCCGAGAGACTTCGACATCTTGCGGCCGAGTTCGTCCCTTACCAGACCATGAACGAAAACATAATCATAAGGAGCATCACCCATGCACTCGTAGCCCGAGAATACCATTCTGACTACCCAGAAGAAGATGATATCGTAACCTGTTACAAGCACGCTGTTCGGGTAGAAGTAATCAAGTGATTCTGTCTTTTCAGGCCATCCGAGTGTTGAGAAAGGCCAGAGAGCGGAGCTGAACCAGGTATCAAGCACATCTTCATCCTGTGTGAAGTGCTTGCATCCGCACTTAGGGCAGACTTCAGGCATTTTGTCTGCAACTACGATCTCACCGCACTCATCGCAGTAATATGCCGGGATCCTGTGTCCCCACCAGAGCTGTCTGGAAATGCACCAGTCGCGTATCTCATAGAGCCATTTCAGGTATACCTTGCTGAATCTTTCAGGCACAAACTTCATACGTCCGGTTTCAACAGCTTTGATTGCAGGCTTCGCGAGTTCAGACATGCTGACAAACCACTGATCGCTCATCATTGGCTCTACAGCACTGTGGCATCTGTAGCACTTTCCGACAGGAATAACCATGTCTTCTGTCTTCACGAGGAAGCCGGCCTCTTCGAGATCCTTTACCCATGCCTTTCTGCACTCATATCTGTCCATGCCGGCATACTTGCCCGCATATTCATTCATCGTAGCATCATCGTTCATACATGAGATCATCTCGAGATCGTGCCTCTGTCCGACTTCAAAGTCATTAGGGTCGTGAGCCGGAGTGATTTTAACAGCGCCGGTTCCCTTTTCAGGATCCGGATATTCGTCTGCGATCACCGGGATCTCTCTTCCTACCAGAGGAAGTATGACTGTCTTGCCGACCAGGTCCTTATATCTCTCATCACTAGGATGAACGGCGATAGCAATATCTCCGAACATGGTCTCAGGTCTGGATGTAGCTACGGTTATTCCCTCTCCTCCGTCCTTTGCAGGATATCTGAAGTACCAGTATTTTCCGTTCTCATCCTCATGCTCTACTTCTGCATCAGACAGCGAAGTCTTGCAGCAAGGGCACCAGTTGATAAGGCGGTTACCCTTGTAGATCCATCCCTTCTCATAAAGGTTGATGAAGAACTTTACTACCGCCTTGTTGCATGTCTCATCCATAGTAAAGCGCTCGCGTCTCCAGTCGCAGGAGTCGCCGAGCTTGCGGCACTGCTTTGTGATCCTTCCGCCGTACTCCTTTTTCCATGCCCATGCATGCTCAAGGAACTCTTCTCTCGTGAAGTCTCTCTTGTCGCGTCCGGTTTTTTCTCTCAGCTCATTTGCCACCTTTACCTCGGTCGCAATGCTGGCGTGGTCCGATCCGGGAAGCCAGAGCGCACTGTAACCCTGCATCCTCTTCCATCTTGTCAGAACATCCTGGAGAGTCTGGTCGAGGGCATGTCCCATATGAAGCTGGCCTGTTATATTCGGAGGCGGCATTACGATGGTAAAAGGTTTTTTATCCTTTTCGACCTCTGCATCGAAAGCGCCTTCTGTTTCCCACATCTCATAGATTCGGTCTTCAAAATCCTTAGGATTGTAAGTCTTTGCGAGATTTTTCATTGTTGCTACGTTACTCCTTAATAATCGCTGTATTTATTACCGGTCTTGAGCACTTCGTGACGTACTCTTGACATTCTTTCGTCCATTTCGTGCAGGTTTTCTGCGCATTCCTTAAGCGTATCCACTATCTCCTGCGCAAGCTGACCCTTGTTTTTATATCTCAGCTCATGTTCGAGACTTGCCCAGGCATCCATCATGACACTTCTGAACTGTATCTCGACCGGCACCATTTTTCTTTTGTTTACAAGATATACAGGTACAGCTACTACTACGTGCATGCTGCGGTAACCGCTCTCTTTCGGATTATCGCAATAGTCCTTCACCCTGATCATCTCTATATCTTCCTGAGAAAGCAGAAGGCCTGACATCGTAAGCAGATCCTCTTCGTAATTGCATACGACCCTGATACCGGCTATGTCGAGTATTTCCCGCCTTACCATATCGAGATTATTGAGCGGATCCTCAATGCCGTACCTCGTAGCCTTTTCAATTATGCTCTCAAATGTCTTGAGCCTTGACTGTACGTGGTGTATCGGCATGTACGAATGCTTTTTATCAAAGTCATCCGACAGTATGTCGAGTCTTGTCTCCACCTCTTTTATGGCAGAATTGTATAGAAGACTGATGTCATCGATTGCAGACTGGAGCTCCTCATCCGTGCCCCTGAATCCGGGCATCTTCTCACGTATTCTGTCTGCGTAATAGTATCTGAACCCCATTTCTTAACCTTTCTTTGCGGCTTTTATGATATTGCGGAGAAGTATCGCCGTAGTTACTCTCCCTATGCCTCCGGGTACAGGCGTGTAAGCAAGGTCGCTTATCTCTCCCGTCTCCTTGATCTCTTCAATGTCGAGATCGCCATGCATCTTGCCGTCTCTGCCGGTCCCCGTACCTACATCAAGGATTATCTGTCCGTCTTTGAAGTATTTGCTTCCATAGGCCTGAGTACGCCCTGTAGCCAGAACTACAATATCCGCTTCCCTGCAGGCCTTTATCTGATCCTCTTCAGGTGTGCGCGAGTGGCATACGGTCACAGTAGCATCCGCATTCAGCATCATTATCGCAAGCGGTTTGCCTACCGTAAGGCTTCTTCCCAGTATAGTGACCCTGCGTCCGGCAGGATCAATGCCGTGATAGCGCATGACTTCCATGCAGGCTTCAGCAGTGCATGCGAAGAATGCGTCCTCCTTGCCGGCAAAGAGCTCAGCTATAGAGATATCTGTGATGGCATCCACGTCTTTGGCAGGATTGAGCATCGTACGCAGCTTCTCACTGTTGATACCACCCGGGAGCGGTCTCAGCAGTATGATGCCGTGTACACTTTCATCCTCATTTACAGCCTGAAGTGTTACCTCAACCAAAGCCTGCCCTATATTACTTGTAAAATTGATCGCCTGGGTCTCTATGCCGTATTCATTGCTTTGTCTCAGGATGGCGCTCTCGTAATACTTCTGACCGTCATCATCACCGGCTCTGATCACTGCAAGTTTAGGAACTATGCCCTCGCCGGCAAAGCTCCTCACAGACTCTCTTATGTAGGCATCTATTTCTTTTTTTACTCCATCGCCGGGTAATTCCCTGAACATTATATCTGTTGATCCCTTCGATTTTAATTTTGTCCAATAACCTTTGAATAACTAAAGCGCCGGTCTGACAGTTCTGAGTTTGTCCGCCTTGTCCTGTCTGAAATTCACTATCAGGAGCACGACAAGCGCCACCACGAATATGATGGTAGACAGAGCAAACAGGCTAGGTCTGATTCCGATCTTTACCTCGCTGTAAATAAGTGTAGATATTGTATTGATTCCGGCTCCCCTTGTGAAATACGTGATTATGAAATCATCTACGGACATTGTAAAGCTCAGGAGGAAACCTGACATTATTCCGGGCTGCAGTTCCGGCAGAACGATCTTGCGGAACGCATACCCCTCGGAGGCGCCGAGGTCAAGCGCTGCCTCGAACAGCCTGTCGGTGTTTTTGTTGACACGCGGTCTGACCGACAATATCACGTATGGTATGCAGAACGTTGCGTGGCTGAACAGTATAGTCATATATCCGCGCGGAGCACCCACCATAAGGAAGAAAAGCATCAGCGCGATTCCGGTGACTATGTCGGCGTTCAGCATCGGGATATTGTTGAATCCCAGAAGCACATTCTGCGTGCGCGGCTTCATGGCTGCCATTCCGAGCACTGCAAGCGTTCCCACGACTGTCGCTATCAGGGCAGCAAGAATGGCTATGGAGAACGTGTTAACGATAGCCCCCATCATGAGCCTGCTCTGGAAGAGCTCCTGATACCAATGCAGACTGAATCCTCCCCATACCGACATCGACTTTACGTCATTGAACGAAAGCACAATAAGCGTAAGAATCGGCAGATACAGGAAAAGCATTATTATCAAGATGTAGATGCGTCCTAATGTTTTTTTCATTCTTTTCTCTTTATATAACTAAATAAGATTAGCGCCGCCCGTCTTGTCGAATTTCTGAAGCATAAGCATGCTCAGAATAATGAATACCATCATTACAAGAGAAAGTCCGGAACCCAGATACCAGTTCGAATTGACTGTGAATTCCTGCTCTATGATGTTTCCGATAAGGTTGATCTTGCCTCCGCCCAGCATGTTCGAAATAACGAAAGTTGTGAGCGCAGGTATGAATACCATTGTTATGCCGCTGACTATTCCGGGTACCGACAACGGAAGTATTACCTTTGTGTATACTTTGCTCTTTGTAGCACCAAGATCGTAAGCTGCTTCTATGAGGTGCGAATCGATCTTAGACACCGTATTGTATATAGGAAGTATCATGAAAGGAAGGAAGTCATAGACCATACCAAGAACTATGGCTCCCGGTGTGTTCATCATCTCCTGCCGGGGAAGTCCCACGGCTGTTATGAGTGCGTTTATTACTCCCTGCCTTTCGAGCAGAACCTGCCATGCCATTGTACGAAGCAGGAAGTTCATCCACATCGGCAGAATAATGACAAAAATCAGGAATCCCTGCTTTCCGTACTTGCTTTCCCTTAGAATCATTGCCATAGGGAATGCCAGCAGAAGGCATATCGCTGTGCTGATCAAAGCAAGCGTAAGCGAAAGACCGAGCGCCTGAAGATGATCTCCTCTGAACATAGCTGCGATATTGTCAAACGTAAACCCGCCTTCCCTGCTCGTAAAGCCGTAGTAGGCAATCGAAGCGAGCGGGATGATGGTCCCGGCTATTATCCATATTATGAACGGGATTGAATATGATTTTTTTGCTATCATAGATCGAGTTCCAAAGCGTGTTCAGCCTCGCTCTTAGGCTTGTGCATTATCTGTATGTTCTCAGGATCGACATACATGCCGATCTTTTCGCCCACTTCATGCTGGTCATAGTTCTGCAGAAGCCATTCGACCTTGCCGTGTTCACTCTGCACCAGCATCTCGTAGTGTACGCCAATGAAAAGTTTAGAAACGATAGTCCCGTTCCACAGACCTTCTCCATAAGGAACTATATCTATATCCTCAGGCCTGATGACGACGTCCACCTTGCGCCTTGGAGGGAATCCCTCCTTTTTTCCGTCGATGCACGGATAGTCGACTCCATCGATGCGTACTACCTTCTCGTCTACCATCTGTCCGGAAAGTATGTTGCTGTCTCCGATGAAGTCTGCCACGAAAGCATTGACAGGCTCATCATAGATCTGCTGTGGAGTACCTTCCTGCTGGATGTATCCCTCGTTCATTACAACGACCTTGTCTGACATCGTAAGTGCCTCTTCCTGATCGTGTGTAATGTATATAAATGTGATGCCGAGTTCCTTTTTGAGGCGCACCAGTTCATACTCCATCTCCTGGCGGAGCTTGAGGTCCAGTGCTCCGAGAGGCTCATCAAGAAGAAGCACTCTCGGTTCATTGACTATGGCTCTTGCCATTGCGATCCTCTGCTGCTGACCGCCTGAAAGCTGGTCTATGCGCCTGTTTTCAAAGCCTTTCAGGTTCACGAGCTTAAGAGCATTAGCAACTTTTTTCTTTATTTCATTCTCAGGTCTGTTTTTTACCCTGAGACTGAACGCGATATTCTCTCCCACCGTCATATGCGGGAAAAGCGCATAATTCTGGAACACAGTATTGACCGGACGCTGGTTGGCCGGAAGATCTGTGATATCCTTGCCGTCAAAATACACCCTTCCTTCGTCAGGCTTCTCAAAGCCGGCAATTATACGGAGGGTCGTCGTTTTGCCGCAGCCGGAAGGACCCAGCAATGTGACGAATTCATTTTCGTCAACGCTGAGGTCGATCCCGTTCAGTACTACGGTGTCATCAAAACTCTTTACTATTCCTTCAAGTCTTATCAGTTCGCCCAATGAAGTTCCCTTTCTTTAAGAAAACGAGTGTCAGCTGGTATTATTCTGCCTTAAGTCCAAGGTCGTCGAGTACTCCGAGTATGGATTCCATCTGAGTACCTTCGTTGAATTCGATCTTTCCGAGATCTGCCTCCTGTGAAAGGACAGGATCTACAGGAAGCTGCTCGAGCAGCTTTATGCCGTACTCAGCAGCTACTTCCTTCGCCTTGCTCGGTCCGAACATTTCGATCCTGCGTCCGCAGTCAGGGCATGTGATGTAGCTCATGTTCTCAACAAGTCCGAGAACAGGGATATTCATGAGATTAGCCATCTTTACAGCCTTGCCTACTATCATGGATACGAGATCCTGAGGCGATGTGACTACGATTATGCCATCAATTGGGATCGACTGGAATACTGTCAGAGGCACGTCCCCTGTTCCAGGAGGCATGTCGATGAAGAGAACATCGAGATCTCCCCAGTATACCTCAGACCAGAACTGCTCCACTACTCCGCCTATAACAGGTCCTCTCCATACTACAGGATCTGTTTCGTTCTCAACGAGCAGGTTGATCGACATCAGCTTTATGTTCATAGGAGTCTCTTCAGGCAGGATGCCGTAATCGCTGCCGTAAGCTTTTGTATGCACTCCGAACATCTTCGGTATCGAAGGACCCGTGATGTCTGCATCCATTATGCCCGTCCTGAAACCGTCTCTTGTTGCAGCAAGTGCCGAAAGAGCTGTGACCATTGACTTTCCGACTCCGCCTTTACCGGAAACTACTCCGATAACCTTCTTTACGGAGCTGTATGGATTGAGCTGGGCTTTCTGGATACCGCCCTCTCTTGAAGCGCAGTCAGCACCGCATGTGCTGCAGTCATGTGTGCAGTCCTCAGGGGCTGCTCCGCCTTCGTGTCCGCCTTCGTGCATGCAAAAATTCCTGTACTTGTTGATCATTACTGTTCCTCCAAAAGTATTTATTCTGCAGCGAGCGCTTTCATCTCGCTCATCATGCCTCCGAAGATGGCATCCTGCAGTTCTTCATTATCTTTTATGTTCGCGATCCACTCTCCGTTATCCAGCGGATCGATACATACGATCTGTATTGTTTTTATATATTCCTTTTCTTCCAGCCCGTTCAGTCCGGAGAACAGCAGCTCATAAAAACCTGTCAGGTCTTCTGTACCGGTATCTTCATTTGCCTTAAGATACTCGGTCCATGCTGCAAGATA
>CACZGY010000035.1 GCA_902780815.1 uncultured Eubacteriales bacterium | reverse complement strand
CATGGCAACACGCTGTCTCTGGCCGCCGGAGAGAGCCTTAGGCTTTCTGTCGAGGAATTTCTCGAGGTCGAGGATCTTTGCTACTTCGTCTACCTTAGCATCTATCTCAGCCTGAGGTACCTTTCTCAGCTTAAGAGCGAATCCCATGTTGTCTCTTACTGTCATGTGTGGATAGAGAGCATAGCTCTGGAATACCATCGCGATGTCTCTGTCCTTAGGCTCTACGTCATTCATCTTTACGCCGTCGATGAGGAATTCTCCCTCGGAGATGTCCTCAAGGCCAGCGATCATACGCAGAGTTGTGGACTTTCCGCATCCGGAAGGTCCTACGAAGATAATAAATTCTTTATCTTCGACTTCGAGATTGAAATCGTGAACGGCATGATATCCGTTCTCGTAGATCTTCTCAATGTGTTTTAATGATAAACTTGCCATATTTTTTTATTCTCCTTCAGTCTCCAGTTTGTTGAATACTCCGTTATAAAGCATGGCACACAGATATCCCGGCAAAGTCAGGCCGCATAACAGGAAAAACCCGGGTGCAGCGTTGTGCAGATACACCAGTATCAGCACCCATACGATCCAGATAAGCAGCATCCCGGCCGTCCTCGGCAGATTGCCTATGGCCAGTCTGAACGCGTTTATGATCGTACCGCGGACTGTGTTCTCATACCTTGCCTGGAGCGCAAACATATATACGAATGTCACAGCCATAAACATGGCTATGAAAGTGACGATTATCATCATCATCGTGGCAAGTCTGGATCCCGACCCGTGCAGCGTCCACATGTCTACTGCAGTTACGGCAGCCACTGCCAGAAGCAGAAGGCCTTCGGGTATCCCCTGTCTGAAATTCTTTTTAAACGATGTCCAGTACATCCTGGTCACATACGTTTCGTCTCCCCTTACAAGGTGAAGCAATACGTTGTTCATTGCCGTAAGCGCTCCGCCTGCCGTCACGATCAGCATTGATGTGCATACCGTAAGTATGTTCAGCAGTGCCAGATCGACGAGCCTTGAGAGAAACCTCATTACAGGGTTTTCAGAATCAAAGAACTTTTCCATCCGTTATATACTTGCTGTCAATTCATTTTCCGTAATATACCTTAGCCCTTTACAGCACCTGATGTAACTCCCGCAACAATGTACTTCTGCAGGAAGAGGTACAGGATAAGTATAGGCAGCATCGCCAGCAGCAGCGCTGCCATTACCAGACCGATGTCTGTGGAATATGTTCCGTAGAAGGCCTGTGTAGCGATAGGGATGGTGTAGAGCGACTTGTCTGTCAGTACTAAGCTTGGCAGGAGGTAGTCGTTCCAGAACGCCATCGCGTCGATGATCGTTACTGTTGCGATTGTCGGTTTGAGGAGCGGGAATACGACCTTCCAGAATGTCTGCCATCTGGAACAACCGTCGATAAGAGCCGCTTCCTCAAGCTCTAAAGGTATGTTAGTGTGGATCGCTCCGTGGAACATGAACGTAGCCATGGAGACCGAGAATCCTGTGTGCATCAGAATAAGTGTGATGCGGTGGTTGAGTACTCCTAAGATTCCTCCGTATACCGATACCAGCGGTACCATCAGTACCTGGAACGGAATGACCATCGACGCAACCATGAGTGCGAAGATGCCTGAGCAGAATTTCCACTTTCCGTTACGTACGATGACGAACGATGCCATCGCCGATACAAGGATAGTAAGGATGGTCGATAAGATCGTGATGATCAGCGAGTTCTTAAACACGTTGAAGAAGTTCATCTTAGCCATGGCTTCAGGAAAGTTCTGCAGCGTGAATCCGTGTTCGCCGATAAGAGCCATAGGATTCGAAAGAATATCGCCCTTGGTCTTGAATACGTTTATCACTACCAGGATAAACGGTATTATGAAGAGAATGAACAGCAAAACGAGCACAATGATCATAATTGCATGACTTCTCTTCTTGGCTGCAGCAGCCTTTTCGTTCTGAGTCATTATGCTTCCACCTCTCCTTTCTTACCGATTACCACCTGAGTGACACCTACGATCGCGCATACGAGGAACAGGATGAGAGCTTCAGCCTGTCCCAAGCCGTACTTCTTGTATGTGAACGCTGTGTTGTAAACGTGCATAGCCGCCATTACTGATGTTCCGAACGGCTCGCCCTTGGTCAACGACAGGTTGACATCGTATACTACGAAGCATCTTGTGATACTGAGGAATATGCACTGTACGAACGATGAACGCATCAGCGGGATCGTTACGTTGCGCATAGCCTGGGATGGAGTGCAGCCGTCGATCATGGCTGCCTCTTTGAGCGAATCGGATACGCTCATAAATCCGGCTACATAGATGAGCATCATGTAGCCAGCGTACTGCCATACGGATACGAATATCAGACAGAACATTGCGCCGCCGGTAGTCGACAGCGGGGAAGCAACCTGCCCCCCCGCTATCGCGCTTGCAAGTGCAACATATGCTCTGTTGAATACGAACTTCCATATATAACCAAGTACGATTCCGCCGATCAGGTTAGGAACGAAGAAGCCGGCACGGAAGAAATTCTGTCCCTTGACTCCGCTCGTTACCAGATAAGCGAGCGCAAATGCCAGCACGTTGATGAAGACGACGGCGAAGATCGAATAGATGGCCGTTCTTCCGAGTGCTATCCAGTATGCGCTGTCCTGAAATGCCGCCACATAGTTCTCAAAGCCTACGAAAGGCTTGTTAGGCGATACACCGTCCCAGCTCGTGAATGTGAGGTAGAGACCGTAAACGAACGGTACTACTACTACACAGAAGAACAGGATGGTGCCCGGGCCGGCAAACATCAGAACCTGTTTTAACTTGTAGCTAAAAGTGTTCCTATTCATTAATTAACCCCTTTCCGAGCCAATTGTTTCACTCCAATGACCGGGTTTCAGTTTTACTTATTAGCCTGCCAATAAGCATCATATGCAGCTGCGAGATCCTCTCTTGTGCACTTACCACCGAGGTACTCCTGCATCTTAGCTCCCATTACCGAGATGTGATCATCCGGGAAGTAGAGATAGTTAGGGATGAGCATGTCTGCGTCAGCATAAGTCTTGATGGCTGCGCCGAGGTCGTCATTAACCGCTATGGTGTTGCTAGCAAATGGCGAAACCATTCCGCAAGTTTCGGAAATGAATGTCTGTCCTGCCTCGGAAGTTCTGAGCCACTCGAGGAAGTCCTTAGCCATCTGCTGCTCTTCAGGTGTTGTACCCTCGCTTGCATCGATGTAGAAATACTTCGATCCGCCGCCGAGGAGCTTGCCTGTGTAAGCATCTTCTTCCTTCTGAGGTACTGCCATCATGCCTGCTCCGCCTGTGTAGTCGAAGTCCTTCATGAGAGCGAAGTCCCAGTTACCGCCGAACATGAATGCGATCTGTCCTTCTGACAGCATCTGCTCTACCTGCTCTCTCTCAACAGATGAAGCGTTTGCAGCGAATGCGTTGTACTTCATCAGAACATCGAATGTGTCCATGAGGGAGTTGAACTTAGGGTCGTCGATGATCTTGGCCTCGCCTGCCTTAAGGGAAGCAACGTATCCGTCAACGTCTTCTCTCTCTTCGATTGCCTGAGCAAGATAGTGAGCTGCGAGCGACCAGTCATCCTTGAGGATGCCGCAAGGTGCTTCCATTCCGCCCTTCTTGAGCTCTTCGCAGAGTGCTGTGAAATCGTCAAGAGTCTTGATGCTTGCAGGATCGAAATCCTTGCCTGTGATGTTCTTGATAGCTGTTCCGTTGTAGATGATACCTCTGCCCTCTACGCAGGTAGGATATCCGAGAACCTTGCCATCTACCTCGATAGCTCTGGTTGTGTCGCTGATCCAGTCCATGCCGCTCATGTCGAGTCCGTACTGAACACCGAGTGAATAGATGTCCTTAGGGTCTACCATGTTGAGTGTGTACGGATCCTTGGATGCGTACTTGGTTGCGAGATGTGCAGCTACAGTGTCCTGTGACATGTATACTTCAACAGGTACACCTGTCTCCTCTGTGTACTGCTTAGCGAGCTCTTCGAACGCGCCCTGGATCTCACTCTTCGAGTTGAAGATAGTGAATCCGCCTGCTGCGTCTGTGGAGCCCTCATCTCCGCCGCCACCGCCGCCGCATGCTGCCATTGCGAATACCATCGCAAATGTAAGCATTACAACCAACAGCTTCTTAACTGTGCTTTTCTTCATATTATTCCTCCTATACATTATTAGTTTAAAATCTCTGCATCACAGTATTATGGTGCAGGGAATACTAACAGAAGTATTTTATCATTTAACAGTATGCTAGGTATACTTATTTTTTGACTTTTTGAAAATATAGGCAGTTTAGTTATTTTTTTCTCACACTTTGACCGCATTTAAGCTTTGAAACGGCGCACTCATATGGAAGATATTTGCCGGAAACGGTTGATCTTCCGAGATTGGTAAGCGCCGGCGTTTCACAGTCAAACGGAGTTTCTATAGTCTTCTCGTTTTCAAAGTTGCAGATCACGACCCATTTTTCATCACCCGCCGTCCGGGTATATACAAAGAAGTCATCGTCTTTTGACGAAATCACCTCAAAGTCTCCTTCCTGAAACGCGTCACAGTCTGAACGCAGCTCAAGCAGCTCCTGATAAAACCTGTACACAGATCTATCGGAGCTTATGTCATTCTTTACATTTACTTCCCCGGCTCTCGAGTGGTTTATGAGCCACGGCTCGCAGTTATCTTCTGTAAATCCGTGATTTTTGCTGTCGTCCCATGCCATAGGATGCCGTGCATTATCCCGGCTTCCGAAGTTGATCTTTTCCAGAGCCGCTTCTTCACTGAGCGTTTTCCGGTACTTGCGATATGCTCCGAGGCACTCTACATCATCAAAGTCACCGATGCTGTCATAATGAGCAGCAGGCATGCCGATCTCCTGCCCCTGATAGATAAACGGAACACCTTTCAGCAGGTAAACCATTGCCGCAATATCTGTCGCACACTCATACCTGAGCTCACAGTCATTGCCAATGCGGGATATCATCTGCGGCTGGTCGTGATTTTCTATAAACAGGCTGTATAGCAGGTCTCTTTTGCCGGTCTCGTTCTGCCAGTACACCAAATAATCTCTTAAAGCCCTCAGGCCTTCACCCTTCGGCGTGAATTTATCTGAGCGGCCGCACTCCATATGTTCAAAAATGAAAAGAGTCGCCAACTCGTTCCGATCAGATGCGCAGTGCATAACGATATCTTCTATGTTGTTGGTATTGCCTTCGCCAACAGTAAAAAGATGTGCCGTTTTTTCACGGCCGAAAAGCGCGCGTATGTATTCATGAAGGCGCGGGCCATGCCCGTTCCGGTCATTCGGAAGATCTTTTGATATGCAGTCTATGACATCTATCCTGAATCCGTCACAGCCCTTGTCGACCCAGAAATCTACAATATTCTGCATCTCCTTCACGACCGCGGGATTCTCCCAGTTGAGATCTGCCTGCCCTACGGCAAATGTGTGCAGATAATACTGACCTCGCATTTCATCATACTGCCATGCGCTGCCTCCGAAGGATGATTCCCAGTCGTTCAGGGGCTCGTCAAACCAGTAATAATAGTCGCTGTACGGGTTGTCTTTCCCTTTTCTTGATTCCTGAAACCATTTATGTTCAGTTGATGTGTGGTTCGGTACCAGATCAAGGATCAGTTTCATGCCGCGCCTGTGCAGCTCCTCAATAAGCTGATCCATATCTTCCATAGTGCCGAATTCGTCCATGATGTCGCAGTAATCCGACACATCATACCCATTATCTTCGTTAGGGCTTTTGAAGCATGGGCAGAGCCACACTGCATTTACACCGAGTTCCCTGATGTAGTCAAGCTTGCTGATGATGCCCTGCAGGTCGCCTATGCCGTCTCCGTTGCTGTCCTTAAAGCTCCTTGGATAAATCTGATAGATGACCCATTTTGTAAAATCCTTGTATTTATTGCTCAGCATATTGTGTTCTCTCTATCTTTTGAGTACGGTCTTTAAACCTCTGTCAATGTATTCGTTCCAGAACTGCCATGTATGTCTGCCCGGTCCCTCTTCATAGAAGAAGTCTGCTTTCTCTTTCTTCAGGAAGTCGCGGAACGTGCGGTTGCTTTCAAGCAGGTTGTCGTCAACACCTATTGCAAGGTATATGAACGGCGCCTCTTTACCCTGTTTCTTTATTTTCCTGTAAAGCACTTCGGGATTCATGTCAGATTTGATCAGTTTTGAAGGGCTTCCGAACAGTTCTTTTCTGAATTCCTTAGGAAGTACACTTCCGACTTCCGAGTCCGGCTTTTTAGCAACATCTCTTACTACAAGAGCCGACGAAAGTGCAATGCATGCACTGAATTTATCAGGATATGTGAGAGCGGTGTGCAGAGAACCATATCCTCCCATTGAGAGTCCGCCGATCATGGTGTTCTCCCTCTTCATCTCTATCCCGAAAGTCTTCTGTATATATGCAGGCAGTTCCTCAGCGATGAACTCGCAGTGATTCCTGCCCTGATATCCTTTGTCAAGATAGAAAGAGTTGCCCGTTGTAGGCATGAATATGTTCAGGTTATACTGGATGGCCATCAGCTGTGCCACTCCGCCGTACAGCCAGTCGGTATCAGTCCCGGTAAGTCCATGGAGCAGTATGAGATTCATCGGATCTCTGTCATAATACTTAAGATCGAAAACCTCCTCCATCGCAACATCATTTGGCAGTACAAAGCTGAAGTTTGTATGCTGCATTATCGATTCCGCATGGAATTCCATTCTTCCGCTTGCCATTTTTCTTTTTCTCCTTCTTAAATTCGATTATTATCTGCTGCATCCGCAAATGCAGTTGATAAATCTTCCGAATGCCGTTCTTCCGACTTCCGTTCTCTTGAATACCCCTGCATCCTCGAGCACAGCTGCGAATACTTCACCGATTTCCTGCTCAGTATAATGTCCGGCTTCAAGCTCGCCTTTCAGGCGGGCCGGCAGTACGGCAAGTCCCATCACTTCTATAAGTCCTATGTTCTCTTTCTTGATGTGATGCTTGTCTGTATGAGGATGGAATACGCCCAGAGGGTTTTCTTCTGTCGTTATGTTGTTGCGAAGCACAAGATCCAGCTCATACGCTTCGCCTCTTCTTCGTGCTATCGGTGTTATGGTTGAGTGCTTCTCACCGTCCGTTTCATGGAAGATGAAAGCATCAGGGTCATCATAGCCACGCCAATTTTCAAGTATCAGATCAGCCAGATCGATGATCCTCTCCCGGTCTGTTCCCTTAAGACGGATCACAGACATCGGCCATTTTACTATACCTGTCTCTATATCTTCATAACCCGGCACGGTGAAGGATGTTTCAACTTCTGCCCGTGCCATGGCGAACTCATAATTGCCGCCTTGATAATGGTCATGGCTGAGAACACTTCCCCCCACTATCGGGAGGTCCGCATTCGAACCCACAAAATAATGCGGAAATATCGTAACGAAATCCAGCAGATTGGTAAACGTCTGCCTGTCTATGTGCATCGGTATGTGATTTTTGTTGAAAACGATGCAGTGCTCATTGTAATAAACGTAAGGGCTGTACTGCATGAAGAAGTCCTGTCCGCCGAGTTCTATCGGGATGATACGGTGATTCTGTCTTGCCGGATGATCGAGTCTTCCGGCATATCCCTCATTTTCTGCGCACAGCAGGCACTTCGGGTAACCGGATGCCTTTGCCTTGCCTGCTGCGGCAATAGCCTTAGGGTCTTTCTCAGGTTTGGACAGGTTGATTGTTATATCCAGAGTCCCGTACTCTGTGTCTGCAGTCCACTTGCGGTCCTTTGCGATACGGTCCCTTCTGATGTAGTTCGTATCTCCCGAAAAACTGTAATACCATTCAGTCGCTTCTTCCGGTGAGTATTTGTATCTTCTGTAAAACTCCCCTGCGATCTCAGACGGCCTCGGAATAAGGAGCCCCATCAGCTTTGTGTCGAGAAGATCACGGTAGGCCGCAGAATTTCCCTCAATCACTCCGTGCTCATAAGCGTAGTCACACAGACCGTCGAGAATATCCTGTATCTCCGGGAGCTCTCCCCTTATTTCTGTCAGACCGCCGAAGCCATCCATATGCAGGGCTTCGAGTATCCTGTTTGATGCCCAGATACGGTCAGAATCCTTTATCCACTCTTTTCTTACAGCATATTCAATAAGTTGAGAAATAATAAGTTCCATGTTGCAGTCCTTTTTTATTCCAGATAAATGAATTTACGGGTCAGTCTATCAGTGTGCACCCGCCTACCGGGCGTATGTATGTGACTCTGCAGGCACCCTCACCCAGCACTGAATCCATTCCTTTTCTGAAATCATCCACAAGGTCTAATGGTACAAACGCCTGTATAGTGCCTGCGAAACCGCCGCCATGCACTCTGCGAGCACCGCGTCCTGCAAGATAATAGCCCGCCATAGCCAGTGACAGCGCGACCGGCTGGTCTGCCGGATCCCTGTATGTGGCTACATTCTGCAGATACATGTATGATGAATGTCCGGAGCTGCTGACCAGCTTCAGGAACTTATCGAAATCGCGCTTTTCCAGCGCTTCTACCTGCTGTTCAACGCGGTGGCAGTCTGTAAAGTAGTGTATCGCGCGCATCACAGCACGGTCTCCCAGCTGTTTTCTCAGACTTGCAATGGAGTTATAGAATTCCGTCTCGTCTACTTCGCAGAGAACTTCCTTTCCAAAAGCTTTAGCTACGGACTTCATCTCTGCAGGGACTGCAGCGTAATCACCTGTAAGGTCAGCATGGTCTGCTCCTGTGTCTATTATGCAGAGTGCATATCCCGCAGATGCAAAATCGAAGTCCACTGCATGGTACTGAGGGTTTTCTTTATCCTGAAAATCTATGGCCACTATGCCGCCCAGCGCGCAGCCCATCTGATCGAGCAGTCCGGATGGTTTTCCGAAATATACATTCTCAGCATACTGACCGATCTTTGCGATCTCAGCAAGAGGTATGCTGTTGGCGCAGAACAGTCCGTTGACAGTGACACCTATCAGGACTTCAAAGCAAGCTGAAGATGAAAGCCCTGATCCACCAGGTACATCAGATGTGATATAGGCATCGAATCCTTTGATGTCGTATCCTCTCTGCGATATAGCGGCCAAAGTTCCGCGGATTATGGCTTTTGTGGTATTCTCCTCTTCCTTTACCGGCTCAAGACTGCCGATATCCACCGTCGTAAGGCCGTAACCTTCTGAGTAAATGCGCACAGTACTGCTTCCGTTTGGCGCAGCACAGGCTATGGCATCGAGATCAACGGAACCAGTGAGAACTTTTCCTCTTTGGTGATCCGTATGATTGCCGCCGATTTCTGTACGCCCCGGTGCGCTGTATACGGAAACTTCGGTATCCGGAGAAGCATCGAATTCTGTCATGAATCCGTCAAGCACCCTGACGATCCTTTCTCTGTATGGTCCGAGCATATCAGCCGGACGGCAGTAGAGACTTTTAAGCATCATGTCATAACTGCCTGCAGAAAGTGATGTTTTGATAGATGTGATCGATCGCATAATACATGCTCCTTTTAACTGTTTGCTGATTGTTTATGGTTCACAGGCACCGCACGGTGTATATCCCTGAGAGGTCAGTTCCGTACGGGTTGCTGTAACTGTCTTTTTGTTGTGCTCCGACATCTCCTTGACTCCGTCGCATGTCGGATAGTGGAACACGCCTGAGCGTGTATTTATAACATATACTCTTGCATCCTGAGCAGCCTGTTCCTCTGTCGTCACGATGCCGGTTCTGTAGTCGATCTCTGCACCAGGCGTCACATTGAAGCAGTAGACATTGAAAGAAATGCCCTCGCCCTTGTCTTCGACCGACCATGCTGTCATCTGCACCCCTCTGGCGACAAGCTCATCGCCGCTGAACCAAGGCTTCACATAGTACAGCACGTGGTTGCCGGTATTCCAGATATAATGCTCGACTTCCTCCTCCAGCGGTCTCATGCTGTCGTAGTTCAGGTAATGCGTACCTGTGACCAGGTTGGATGGATTGGCATTCTCTGCAGAAAGAGCCCATGCTATCAGATGGCAGCGCTCCCAGTTCTGGGCCTTTGCCCAGCCCGACGGATGCACCGAAGATATATCGCCTCTTTCCTGTCCATCCTGCGGCATCGTCTCCTCACCCAGGAGGCCGTATGCGTAAGTGCATCTGCCCATGTCATCGAGACTGCCATAGTATTCATAAGCAGTCAGTTTATTGGAGTCGACTGTCCCGAACAGGTTTCCCTTCGTTTTCCACTCATCTCCGTCCTTTATGAGACCGGCACGTTCGTACACATCATCGGGAAACACAGGGATCCCGCCGCTCACCTTCACATAGTAATTGCCGTTGTATTCAGGCAGTGCTGCCGGATCGATGTCCGCAGTTATATCCCATTCTGCAGTCTTTCCGCCGCTGCTTCCGCTGCCGCCGTTCTCATTGCCGCTTTGCTGATCAACAGCCTCGTATCCGAGCTTCTGCATGAGGGAATCCCTCGCGCTCTTCACGAACGGCACATCTGACATTATAAAAAACGCAGCCGCTATAAGGACTACGAGCAAGAGAGCAAGAGCCGGCCTCTGCCGGCTCCTTGCTCCTGTATTTTTATTTTTTTGACTTTCTTTAGCCATTCCTTATTTCTGCTCAGTTCTTGCAGCTGCGATGTCCTCGCCTGTCCATCTTGCGTTAGCAGCGATGCCGAGCATCTTGTCCTTGAGTTCCTGCTCGATCCTTGCGAGCTCCTTCTCGGCTTCTGCTCTTGCAACCTTGCCGTCCTCCTGGATCTGGATGATCTCGTCGATCGCAGTGATCAGTTCCTGGTTGGTGTGCTGCAGTGTCTCGATATCGACGATGCCTCTCTCGCTTGCCTTTGCTGTATCAACAGTATTCTGGTGCAGAGATTCAGCGTTCTTCTTGAGCATCTCGTTTGTAGCCTCTGTGACTGCCTGCTGAGCCTCGATAGCCTTCTGTGTATGGTAGTTGTTGAGCGCAAGCACCATCTGTGTCTTCCACATAGGAATGACGTTTACGATAGTGGAGCGGATTTTCTCTGACATGATGGTATCGGAATTCTGTACCATTCTGATCTCAGGAGCAGACTGCAGGCATACTGTTCTCGAAAGTTCCAGATCGTAGATCTTCTTCTCGAATCTTGTGATCATGTCTGCATAGTCCTGAGCTGCCTGAGCATCCTCAACGGAACCTGTCTCTCTTGCCTTTGCCTCGAGTTCAGGGAGTGTGACAGTCTTTGCCTTCTCAATGGCAAGCTTGCCGGCCTCAATATACATCGAAACTTCCTTGAAGTAGAGTTTGTTCTTATCATACAGTCTGTCGAGCTGAACGATGTCCTTGAGGAGCTGTTCCTCATGCTCTTCGAGCAGCTTTACGATTCTGTCGATGTTGGCCTCAGTTGTGGTGTACTGCGTTTTGAGTTTTTCGAAATTCTTCTCGGCACTTCCGAAGATCTTTCCGAAGAAGCTTTTCTTCTCTTCAGTACCGTTTGACTTGAGCTCAACGAGCAGTGATGTCAGTACCTGACCTGTTTCGCCCATGTCTTTTGTTCTGACGCTCTGGAGAGCGCCGTCGGCGAAATCCGAAACCTTGCGCTGTGCGCTTGCACCGTAGCTGAGAACTGCGTTGCTGTCTGTGATGTCGATCTTATCGGCAACCGCTCTGATCTGTCTCTGCTCATCCGGTGTGAATTTTGCAAGCGAATCTTCTTTCTTTTCTTCTTCCTGTGCGAATTCAGGTGCGAAATCGAAAGCCTGGGCCATATCGAGAGCAGCAGCCTGAGCTGCAACTTCCTCTACATCATTCTTAAGTTCAACTGCCTGTGTCTCTGCTGCCTCAACTACAGCTTCAGGGTTAAGTTCAAAATCTGCCATCTTTTCCTCCTTTTATAACTATTAGATGTCGAAATCTGAATCCAGCAGGCCCTTGCTCGCAAGCGTAGTCTGCAGCATTTTGATATCTGTGGTGATGTCCATGATGTCGTCCTCATGGAGCTTTTCGAGCAGGTTCTCTGATGCCTCCGTTACGGAGTCGATAAGGCTTATAAGCTGAGCCTTGATTTCATCAGCCTGCTCCTGCAGATAATTCGGGTTGGTGTTGAGCACCGGTGCTCCCGAAGAATCCGTTGAGACCTCTTCCTTAGGAAGCTCTGTGCCGAGCTTGCCCATGTCAGCGATCTTCTCATTGTAATCATCAGTAAGGCGTACGACTTCAGGGTAGTATTTTTCTCTGAAGTCCTTGACCTGTTTTTCAAGCTCAGGTACCTGCTCAACTCTTTCGTCTATTTTTCTTGTGATAGTTCTGAGAGTCTTGAGCTTAAGTTTGAGCTCACTGTCATCAGTCATGGTGATAAGATCATCAAGCGACTCCGGTGCAAGTCCGCCGTCGCGCGCCTTTTTGCGCTTCGCAGCCTTGATCTCAGCAGCCGATCTCTCGACCGATTC
>CACZGY010000034.1 GCA_902780815.1 uncultured Eubacteriales bacterium | reverse complement strand
ACTAGATCTTTCTTAATAAGGGCCGAAACCCTTTATTTTCAAGACCTGTTCTGCACTATGAAGTTTTCAAGGTTCCGCTGCGCTTTTCAGCGACAGCTTCATTATTATATATACGCATACATATCCTGTCAATAAAAAAATCGATTTTTTTTGCTTTGATTTCAAAACAAATTGTCACCTTTTTAATTAGGTAATTCGGTCTTCTTTTCTATACCGGCATCACTGCTATGATCCGGACTATCCTCCTCCGTATAAGGCTCTGAAACCGAGCCTGCTGAAAGCGCCATTGGCTCCCATATTGTATATGGAGGATATCTCAGAAGATATCTTTTGTACGCTTTTTTAGTGCTTAACAGTGCATTCTTTCCTAATGCAACTGACTGACCTGACCGGAAGTTGATCGAATAATTGCTTATATCACTGATATGATCAAGATTGATAATGAGTCTCTTGATGGGTCTGTAAAAAGCCCTTTCTGCCAGTGAGCCTGCTATAGTATTGATACCTCCGTAAAATGAATAATCTTTTGCTGCGGTAATAACGTGTACCTTTCTCCCGTCCTGCTCGATCACTTCTATATCATCTATCTTTATTTTTGCGCACTTATTAGTGCTGATGACCGAGATATATTCCGGAAGCGCTGTACGGCGCTTCCTCTGATAATCGTATTTCTGCATGTCTCCCTCCTGTACATCTTTCAGTGTGTTCTGACAAGGTTACT
This sequence comes from uncultured Eubacteriales bacterium, assembly GCA_902780815.1. Taxonomy (GTDB): domain Bacteria; phylum Bacillota; class Clostridia; order Peptostreptococcales; family Anaerovoracaceae; genus Crickella. The sequence continues at coordinate 12,493 of CACZGY010000034.1, read as the reverse complement.
AACCGGTAATATCTAATATGACACAGCAGGCAGCTGAGCAGCATTTATTATTGACGCAAAAAAACGCATACTGGCGCTCTATATAATATGTTGAAAACAAATTGTAAACTGTGGTAGAATTCGAGCCGTAGAGTAAATATCAAGCGTTAAGTGTCCTGGGATGGGATGTTGCCCGGGAACGAAAACTTTCAAAGTTGCGGTTTGATATTGCATCCGCTACTGCAGACCAATAATAAGCAAGAGACAGCCTCTTGGGACGTGATTGCTGCAGTCGGGCGTTATCGTTATTGTATTGCAATTACTGTGTTCCGGAGGTTTTTAATATGAAAAAAACAAAATTCACGACAGAGATGCTCGTTTTTACGGGCTTCATGATCGCACTATCAGTTGTGTTATCCAAGCTGGTCTCGATCAACATCTCGTTCCTGAGGATCGGCTTCGGTTTCCTGCCTGTAGCTGTGCTGGCCATACTCTACGGACCGTATGTTGCAGCCATTGGCTATGGAATAGCAGATCTGCTTGGAGCCTGGCTTTTCCCTACCGGCACCTTCTTCCCGGGGTTCACCCTGTCGGCAGTACTTACAGGTCTCATATTCGGTTGGGTATTATATAAGAAGGAAGTCACAATCGTAAGAGCGCTCATCGCATCAGCTCTTGTATGTCTGATAGTAAATCTGCTTCTTAATACCTGGTGGCTGACATTCATAATAGGTAAAGGTTTCAAGGTGCTTATCGCATCGAGAGCCATAAAGGAAGTCGTCGCGATCCCTATCATGGCACTTCTGATAGTAGCAATAGATAAATCAGTTCTCCAGCGCATAAAAAAATAGAGCCCGAAGGGCTCTTTTTTAGTTGATGACTTCATAAAGAGAGTCTGCATCATCTTTGCGAACCGCCTCCGGCATAGCGAGGACGCGTACCTTCAGCACGTTTGATCCGAAGGTGACCTGGATCTCATCGCCTATTTTAAGCTCAAGTCCGGGCTTTGCGATCTTTCCGTTGACTTCGACCCTTCCCTGCTCGCAGGCATCCTTTGCTACAGTACGCCTCTTTATGATTCTTGAATTCTTCAAAAATTTGTCTAATCTCATTAATGATCTCCAAACATCAAAAAGAGCGGATAGCCTGAGCTATCCGCATCTCCTTGATTTCAATTACTTGTTTACAGCATCCTTGAGGGACTTTCCTGCCTTGAAAACAGGAGCCTTGGAAGCTGGGATCGAGATAACTGTGTCAGGCTTCTGAGGGTTTCTGCCTGTTCTTGCTTTTCTGCTTCTTGTTTCGAATGTTCCGAAACCGATCAGTCTTACGCTGTCGCCTGCAACGAGAGCGCCCTCAATTGTCTCGAGAACTGCGTCGAGTGCGAGTTCTGCATCTTTCTTCTTGAAACCTGTCTTATCTGCAACCTTTGCTACCAGATCTGCTTTATTCATAATTATTCCTCCTAAATAAGTGATAACAAATACTATAGTGTATTATAGGGGTCAGTTTCTGATATGTCAACCTTAAAATCGTTGAAATTATAAGGTTTTAAGAAACTAACCCGCTCTATTTTGCCACTCTCAGTTTCTTCGCAAGGCGATACAGAAGATCACCTTTTGGTATGAGTTCTATCTCTTCTTTTGTCACTGCTCCGGTCATGAATGCGGCCACAAAATACACAAAAGCAGCAAGCATTATCGAGATCAGGGTCGAAATTGAATTGCTCGATGTGACCATGAATATCAGCTTATATGATATCAGCGCCGCAGCACCCATTATAAGAGCAGCACCGAGCGGCTTTATAAAGATGCTCTTTACGTCCAGAGAAACGTCAGTATACTTTTTCAGTGCTCTGTAGTTGAGTATTCCGGCCGTTACATACGCCATGACCGATCCGAATGCAGCACCGTTTATATTGATCGCAGGGATACCCAGCAGAATATACGAAACAACAGCCTTTACGCCTGCACCAATAAGCAGGTTCCACACAGGGAGCATCATTTTGCCGATACCCTGCAGGCTTGTCGAGAAAGTGCGCATTATGGCGAGCGTGATTATCGACACAGCGAGTATCTGCAGAGCCGGAACAGCCATGACAGCTTCGTCATACTGTTTATAGTAGAGCATCGTAAGTATCGGCTTGGCCAGAACGATGAGTCCGATCGCGCATGGATAAGTGATGATCATCATGGTCTTGAGCCCGGTCTTTATATGATCGTCAAGATCCCTTTTGATCTTAAGCGTGAAAGCTGTAGTGACAGCAGGCATCAGGCTGATGCATATAGCATCTATGAATATGTTCGGCAGGTTGATAATAGGGTCGCAGTAGCCGCCCATAAGTCCGTAGAGTTTCTCTGCCATCTCGCTGTCCCAGCCGGTCGCGAGCAGTCTCCTTACGATTATGCCTGCATCAATATTGAACATTATAGGCATTACTGATGAGCCTATCGTTATTGGGATCAGGAACGCGAGAAGCTCTTTGAGCCTTTTTTTGTCTGTCTCCGGTCTGACGATAGATGTCTCGAACAGCCCCGCACGTGTTTTTTTGTCGCGCGAATAAATGATCATCATTGCGGCAAACGCAGCTATGATACCGGCAGAAGCTCCGAATGTAGCTCCGGCTGCAGCTTTTACAAGGCTTGTCCTGTAAAACATGTATGCCAGCGTGAGTCCTGCAGCAACCCTCATCATCTGTTCAATGACTTCGGTAATGCCGGTTGGCTTCATGTCCTGCCTGCCCTGATAATAGCCTCTCATCGAAGCTACAAGCGGTGTAAACAGAAGCGCAAGTGAAATCGCCTTCATTGAAGCCTCAGATCCCGGGTTCTTGTAAATATTCGCGATCGCGCCGGCCCCGAAATACATGATAAGGAACGACACGATGCCAAGTGCCCAGGACACCTTCATCGCAAGCTTGTACGACTTATGTGCGTTTATGAAATCCCCTTCCGCGATCCTGGACGATACCATCCTCGAGATGGCAACGGGGAATCCCGCAGTCGCAATAACAAACAGCAGATTATAGACTGCATAGGCCGCGCTGTAATAAGCCTGGCCTTCCGCGCCTATCATATTGGTCAGCGGGATCCTGAAAATGGCACCGAAAACCTTGCTTACTATACCGGCGATGACCAGTATGGTAGCACCTTTCATCATCAGGGTCGATGTCTGCTGCCCTTCCTGTTTGATCTGTTCGTTGTCTCTGTTTGCTTCTTCAGTCATTTAAAGTCTCTTGAGTATCTCCTGCCTGGCGTTTTCCGCCTCAGCTATTGTCTTTTCAATATCCAGGAATGTATATTCACCGTCTCTGTAAAGCGTCATGCCGTCGCACATCGTGAGGCACACGTCCTTACCGTCTGCTGAATATATCAGTCCGTTTGCTATATCGTCACATGCAGTCCAGTTTGGGCCGGATATGTCAACCACTATCAGGTCAGCCTTATAGCCTTCTTTAACAAGTCCGCAGTCCTCACGTCCCTGCGAGAGGGCTCCTGCTCTCGTTGCACTTCTCAGAACCTGCTGCGGGGTCATGCTGGAAGCATCCATCGATGTGATCTTGCCTGTGAGCGCGAAAAGCTTTATTTCCTCAAAGAAGTTGAGGCTGTTGTTGCTGGCAACACTGTCCGTGCCTATCGCAACATTGATGCCCTTTTCGTACATCGGCGGCACATGACAAATTCCGCTTGCCAGCTTCATGTTGCTGCAAGGATTGCTTGCAACCGTCACGCCCTTTTCCCTGAAAATATCCAGGTCGCTGTCCGTTGCCCATACGCAGTGGGCAGCCGTGCAAGGAACATCGAACATCCCTGCCTCAAGGAATACTTCCGCAGGAGTCTTTCCGTATTTTTCGATGCAGTTCTTATGCTCGGACTCCGTCTCAGACAGATGAACATGTGTCCTTACATCGTAATGCTTCGCCATGTCAGCGATAGCTTTTATCATTTCGAAGTCATTAGTGTACTCCGCATGAGCGCTCGCGTCAACAAGAATGCGTCCGTCCTCAAAGCCATAGTACATTTCGATGGCCTGAGCCGCCTCTTTCAGAGACTTGCTTTCAGATACAGGGGCTCCGAAATTTGTCACGGCGCGGGATATATTGGTCTTAAGGCCCGAGTGCACGACAGCCTTCACCATGTCATCGATGAAGTAGTACATGTCCGTAGTTGAAACGATACCGAACCTTATTGACTCAGCCATGGTAAGCATCGTTGCCCAGTAAACGCCATCGCTGTAGAGTTTGTCTTCAAACGGGAAGATCCTCTCGTTGAGCCATCTGTCAAGCGGCAGATTCTCTCCGTATCCCCTCATGAGGCTCATCGGCGAATGTCCATGCGCATTGTAGAATGCAGGCATGAGCACCTTTCCCGTTCCGTCATATGTTTCGAAGAAAGATTCCTCGTTTTCAGGAGGAACGCTGTCTATATATACGATACGGTGGCAGTTTGTGCCAACATACATATTCTTTTTGTATTCAAAGTTCTCGTCAATAAGACCGATGTTTTTAAAAAGCATTATCCGCCTCCAAAATCATTTCATTCAAATCAGCTGTCATACAGCTGAAATTGATGAGAGCATTATACGTTATCTGCTATTGTAAGTGAATATATCTAAACAGAGATTCAATTAGCAGCTGCAGGCACTGCACGCAGTTTTATGATTCAAATTGCTTTGATTCCTCTTTTGCCGCGCGCAGGAACCTCATTATCCCTAGAACCGCTGCTGTATCCAGCTCTTTGCCCATATTGTACTTCAGCATAGTGGTTCTTCCGTCTATCAGAACCATTCTGTCGCCGTACTCCGACTTCGCCATAACAAACACGAACGGATGCACTCTGACTCCTCCGGCAAATTTTATATTCACCCATCTCTCGGTTCTGCTGATCTCTGAAACGCCCAGGTACTCTGCGTGGGCTCTTATCTCTGCGACGTTTATTAGTTCAAGAGCTTCCTCCGGCACATCACCGTACCTGTCGGTCAGCTCATCTATTACATCCATAGCGTCATCACTGTCAAGGATGCCCGCAATGCGGCGGTACGCCTCGAGCCTGAGAGTTTCGTCCGGTATATAATCAGCCGGGATCGAAGCATGGACAGGCAGCTCGATCGATATATCTGACCTGGCCTCGCCTACATCTTCGCCCTTTAGCTGTCTGACCGCACGGTCTATCTCCTTGCAGTAGAGCTCATAGCCAATGCTCTCTATGTGACCGCTCTGCGCTTCGCCAAGTATGTTGCCCGCGCCTCTCAGCTCGAGGTCGCGCATCGCAAGCTTGAATCCTGCGCCGAATTCCGTGAATTCCCTTATTGCTGCCAGCCGCTTCCGGGCGATCTCAGTAAGCACCTTTCCGGGCTGATACATCAGATAAGCGTACGCGAGTCTGCTCGAACGTCCTACCCTGCCTCTCAGCTGGTACAGCTGTGCCAGACCGAACCTGTCAGCGTTCAGTATGATCATGGTGTTGGCATTCGGGATGTCAATACCGTTTTCTATTATCGTGGTTGCAACGAGCACGTTGATGCGGCCTTCGATGAAATCCATCATCGTGTTCTCGAGATCTTCCTCGTGCATGCGGCCGTGCCCTATTCCTACTACAGCCTGCGGCACAAGTCTGCTTACCGCTTCAGCTACCTGGTTTATACCGGTTATCCTGTTGTTGACGACGAATACCTGTCCGCCTCTTGCAAGCTCACGCGCTATAGCGTTACGCAGGATCTCCTCATCGTAAGGAGTTACGTATGTATGCACCGGGAACCTGTCTCCGGGCGGTTCCTCTATCAGGCTTATATCCTTTATGCCCGTGAGCGACATGTTGAGCGTACGCGGGATCGGTGTCGCCGACAGCGTAAGAACGTCGATGCTGCTCTTGAGCTCCTTTATTTTCTCTTTATGACGTACGCCGAATCTCTGCTCCTCATCGACTACCAGAAGCCCGAGGTCTTTGAACCTGACATCATCCGACAGCAGTCTGTGCGTACCTATAACCAGATCAACTCTGCCGCTTCTGATCCCCTTTACCGTTTTGTTCAGTGCGGTCTTCGATTTGAATCTGGACAGCTCTTCGATCTCAAATGGGAACTTATCGAAGCGCTCCCTGAGATTATGGTAATGCTGGTTCACCAGCAGTGTTGTCGGCGCGAGTATGGCCGCCTGCTTCCCCTCAGAGATGCACTTGAAGACTGCTCTGGCGGCAACTTCCGTCTTTCCGTATCCGACATCTCCGCAGAGGAGCCTGTCCATAGGCAGAGGTTTCTCCATGTCTCCCTTTATCTCTTCGGTCGCCCTCAGCTGGTCATCCGTCTCAATGTATTGAAAAGCCTCTTCGAACTCGGTCTGCCAGACTGTATCAGGGCCGAACGCGTATCCGCCCTCCGCCTGCCTCTTTGCATAGAGCTTTATGAGGTCTTCGGCGATCTCCATGGCGGCTTTTCTGGCACGCTCTCTTGTGCGCTTCCAGCTCGTTCCCGAAAGCCGTGACAATGCGGGAGGATTGCCGGAGTTTCCTATATACTTCTGTATGACATCGAGCTGCTCGGTCGGAATGTAAAGCATGTCTGTACCGGCATAGCGGATCAGCAGATAGTCTCTGGTTGTTCCGTCTGCGGTGACAGGCTTGATCCCTTCGAATCTTCCTATACCGTGCATCTCGTGTACAACATAGTCTCCCTTATGAAGGTCTGAAAAGCGGATGCTGTCCTTTGAGCTCTTGCGCTTTGACTTTCTTCTAGGAGGTCTGACCGCCCCGGTAAAAATATCGTGCTCGGATATAAAGCAGATCTTATCATCGTCCATTATAAAGCCGCCTGATAAGCTGCCGCTCCTGTACGAAATGTCCCCGCTCACTTCGGCGATCTCCAGGTATTCGCGCACACGCTCATTTCTCTCATCAGAACCTGCCGCGATGATCACCCTGAAGCCGTCTGCCGTCATCCTTCCCACTTCAGAAGCAAAGAGCTCGATATGACCGTTGAATGGTGCTATCTGACGGCTCCTAACATTATCTATGCTGTCGAATTTACTGACGCCCGGAACAGTTTCCGGAAACGGTGTGTATACGTCGATATTGCGCTTCGATGTGATACCGAAGGCATTTTTGTATATATCAAAGAAATCCTCATCTTTGGCTGATTCAGGCATAGAGCTCATTATTGACGCCGGATCGCACACGGCTATTGCCGCTCCGGAAGCGTAGTTCCACAGCCTGCACTTTTCAACATCAAAATATCCAAGCAGATCAGCATAAAGCTGTGAACCCGTACTGGTCTCAAAGATATCCTTTATTCTTCCACGGTGGGACTCCACGGCATCTATGCGTCCGTCAGCAACATCCGGATGAGCATGCTCCTTACGGTAGCGGCGTATCATGCGGTCATATTCCTTCATGACCGCAGCAAGCGCCTTATCTTTTTCTTCATTGTTCGGAATGAACTCGGCAGCCGGAACAAGTACCGCTTTGCTTAGGGAATCGATCGATCTCTGTGTTTCCACGTCAAACGTTCTGATTGAATCGATCTCGTCATCAAAGAACTCTATTCTTACGGCTGTTTCCATTGCCGGAGAGAACACATCAAGTATGCCTCCGCGGGATGTGTATTCGCCCTGTGACTCGGTAACTGCCGTCGCCTGATAGCCTGCCTCTGACAGCTTTTTTCTCAGGTCATGAGGATCCACCCTGTCACCAATTGAAATGTTTATGACAGAACGTGTAAATCTTTCAGGAGCCTCTGTAGGTTTAATTGCGGCGCTCACGGGCGCGATCACGGCGGTCATCCCGGCGCCCGTCTCCGGATCGGCATCCGGAGAACTGCCCGTCAGGGCAGTGAGCGCCTGTATCCTCTTTACCAGAGCACCTCTGTCGCGGGCTTCATACAGCACGTGCACATCTTCTTCCTCCGGAAGCACTATCACATTGAGATCAGGCATATAAAAAACGAGGTCACCGGCCAGACGGGCTGCTGCCTGTCCGGACGAGACCACCGCCAGAAGCTTGTGCTTCTCTTTTATGCCCGCGGTCAGCATGTAAGCTGTTCTGCTGCCGCTGATGCCGCTGTGGTTAGTTATCATCCGCTTCCTTTGTTTTCACGTGATTATGCCTGTTCATGGCATTGTCTACGCCGATAGCTATTATATCTCTGACCGCATCTGCCGCTTCGGCCGCCGCTTTCTGCAGCAGCTTCTTCTCGGCTTCAGGAACCTTTCCGATCACCCTGTCTACCAGGTCCTCGCCCGACTCAGCCGCGCCGACCCCGATCCTGATCCTTATGAAGTCTTTGGTGCCCAGCTCCTGCACAACGCTCTTCATGCCGTTGTGAGTGCCTGCCCCACCCGACTTTCTGATACGTATGGAGCCTGCCGGCAGATCGATGTCGTCATAAATGACTATTAGATTTTCAGGCGAAACATCAAAATACATCGCCGCTTCCCTTACGGCGATTCCGCTTCTGTTCATGTAAGTCTCAGGCTTCACCAGTATCACTTTTTTACCTGCGATAGTACCGCGTCCAAAAAGCGAGTGGAACTTGCTGCGCCGGACTTCAATATTCTCACTCGAAGAAAGCACATCTATGGCTTTATACCCCATATTGTGCCTTGTCTCTTCGTATTCTTTGCCGGGATTCCCAAGACCTGCGATTACATATAAGTCTTTTGCGAATCCCGGCTCATCTTTACTTCTTTTAAAAAGTCCCATCAATATCCTTAATTTCCGAACATTACGGAGATCGGCTTGTTCGAGTAAACCCTTGAGATCGTCTCCGCAAAAATGTGGCCTGCCGAGAGGATGGTGAACTTCTTAAGTCTCTTCTCCTCAGGGATAGGAATCGTATTGAGCAGCACCATCTCCTTGATAGGGCTGGCCTCTATGCGCTCGATGGCAGGTCCTGAAAGAACTGCGTGTGTAGCACATGCATATACGCTCTTTGCGCCAAGATCATCAAGAGCCTTTGCTGCGTTGCAGATCGTTCCCGCTGTGTCAATCAGGTCGTCGAGGATGATGCAGTTTTTGCCCTTTACATCACCGATGATGTTCATGATCTCGCTCTTGTTAGGCTCAGGACGTCTCTTGTCGATGATAGCGATCGGGCAGTTGAAAGGCTTAGCCATGTTACGTGCTCTTGTTACCGAACCATGGTCAGGAGATACTATCACCAGATCATCGAGGTCTTTAAGCTTGAAGTAGTCAGTCAGCATAGGCTGTCCGAGCATGTGGTCTACAGGGATATCAAAGAAGCCCTGCTCCTGCGATGCGTGGAGATCCATCGTGATGACCCTGTCAATTCCGGCTGCTGTCATCATATTAGCTACTAGCTTTGATGTGATAGGATCTCTGGCTTTTGCCTTACGGTCCTGCCTTGCGTAGCCATAGTACGGCATGACTGCGGTCACGCTGTTGCATGAAGCTCTCTTGAGTGCATCTGTCATGATCAGCAGCTCCATAAGGTTGTCATTGACCGGATCGCATGTTGACTGAACAATGAAGCAGTCCTTACCTCTTACCGATTCCCAGATGCTTACGCTGGTCTCGCCATCACTGAATTTTGTTACTGTAGTTTTCGCCAGTTCAATACCCATGTGTTCGGCTATCTCCTGTGCCAATTCCGGATGGGAATTGCAGGTGAACAGCCTGAGATTAGAAAATGCTTCGCTTGTCATATTACGTATCATGGCGCTATATCTCCCTTCCTTGCGTCGTAAGTTATTATTGCTCGTCCTTGTGCAGCAGCATGTCCCCTACTTTATATACATCTCCTGCGCCCATTGTCATTACTATATCGTCCCTGTCCGCAAACTTTTCAATATATCTTACGATATCCTCGAAGTCCTTGACATAATAGACCGGTTTGTCCGGATGCTTTGCCTTCATCTCCGTCACCAGCTTATACGACGAGATGTTATAGACATCCTTCTCGCGCGCCGCGTAGATATCAGTGACAATAACTACATCGGCGTCTAAAAATGCATCTACAAATTCGCTGAAAAGCGCCTTCGTTCTGGTGTATGTATGCGGCTGGAATATAAGCCAGAGCTTGTTGTGCTTCACATTTTTGGCAGCCGAAAGGGTCGCCTTTATCTCTGTCGGATGGTGTGCGTAGTCGTCGATCACCTTCACGCCTTTGTCAGTAGTGCCGATAAAATCGAAGCGGCGGTTTGCTCCGCTGTACTCCTTGAGAGTCGACTGTATGACCGGGATGTCAACACCCAGATACGAAGCTGTCACGAATGCCGCCATAGCATTGAGCACGTTGTGCTCTCCCGGCACGCTGAGCTCTATGGAAGCTGTCTTGTTGCCCTTATGGCAGATGTCAAAGACCGGAAAACCGTTCTCATTGAACTTGATATTCTCGGCATAGAAATCGTTGCTCTCGCTGTAACCGTAGGTGATCTTGTTGCTGTGATCCTTAAGTATCCCTCTCACGAACGGATTGTCTCCGAAAGCAATGATTATTCCGTGAGGCGGGATCTGTTCTACAAAAGTCCTGAACGACTGCACGATGTGATCCATGGTCTTGAAGTAATCAAGATGATCAGAGTCGATATTGAGTATGACCCCGATGCTCGGCTTTAGCTGCAGGAAGCTGTCCATGTACTCGCATGCTTCAGTTACGAAGTACTGTGTGCCGCCTATCTCTACATTGCCGTTGATCTGAGGCAGATTGCCGCCTACAAGTATGGTTGGCTTGTATTCGGCATTTCTCAGTATGAGCGAAGTCATTGAGGTAACAGTGGTCTTGCCGTGTGTACCGCAAATGGCTACCGAATTCTCATAGTCGTCCATTATCATGCCGAGGACTTCTGCTCTCGAGAACAGCGGAATGCCGAGCTCCTTTGCTCTTATGACCTCCGGATTTTCGTCAGAAACAGCCGCCGAATAAACGATGGCATCGACGTTCTCAACATTCTCCGGCTTGTGCTCTGTAAACACCTTTATCCCCAGATATTCAAGATGCCTGGTAACTTTAGACGGATGTATGTCAGTACCGCTGACGATATACCCCCGGTCACGGAGTATCTCGGCAACTGCAGACAGTCCAATGCCGCCTATACCCAGGCAATGTACGCGTTTATATTTGCTGAAATCCATATAAAAACTCCCTGAATTCGCAGTTTGATCTATTAAATATTATATGGCATAAAACCGCCATATTCAACCAATCTGAAATTCTTAATTAAATGCACAACCGCATATTTCCATCGATTTTTTAATGATATCACATATTTCAGCAGCTGCTTTGCTATAGAGATTTTTTATGATGATCAGATAGGCTGATAAATGATGATTCAATGTATTATAATGTAGTTGAATAATAATGTTTTGAGGGAGCTGTATACAAGGAAATCGGAATGGAAAAGATCTATCTTGATAACGGCGCGACTTCATTCCCAAAGCCAAAAGAAGTCGCAGACGCTGTTTACGAATACATGACCAGCATAGGCGCCAACATCAACCGCGGCGGCTATCAGGTGGCATACGACCTCGAAGGTACTGTCTTTGAGACACGCGAGATGCTAATGGAGATGTTCGGAGGATCCGACTGCAAGAACGTCGTGTTCACCAAGAACGTCACCGAGTCGCTCAACGTAGTTCTCAAGGGACTGCTCAAGCCGGGAGATCACATCCTCTGCTCTTCAATGGAGCATAATGCAGTCATGAGGCCGCTAGTTCAGCTTGCAAAAAAAGGTGTTGAATTTGACAGGATCCCAGGCACAGAATGCGGCAAGCTCGTTCTTGACGCAGTCGAAGGCATGATCAAGGAAAACACTGTTGCCATAGTCATGACTCACGCGAGCAATCTCGTCGGAACGATCAACCCGCTCAAAGAAGTCGGCGAGATCTGTCAGAAGCACGGACTGAAGTTCATCGTTGATTCAGCACAGAGCGCAGGCATCATTCCTATCAACATGAAAGAGATGCACATCGACGCGCTTTGCTTCACAGGACACAAGTCGCTTCTTGGGCCACAGGGAATCGGCGGATTCATCCTTGATGAAGGAATGATCAGCATCATCGATCCTCTCCTTTCAGGAGGCACCGGTTCCATAAGCCACACTGAAGAGATTCCTGATTTCATGCCTGACAGGTTTGAGCCGGGCACTATGAATATTCCGGGAATAGTCGGACTGAATGCGGGTCTCAAGTGGATCAAGGAAAAAGGCCTTGAAGCAATCGCAGCACATGAGCTCGGACTGACGAAGAGATTCCTTGACGGGCTGATCCCTCTTGAGGAAGCCGGCAAGCTGAAGATAATCGGACTCAAAGGTATTGAAGGACGTACGGGAGTTGTATCGATACAGACACTCGGCGTCGACTGCGCTGATGCAGCCTTCAGACTTGACTTTGAGTACGGTATCGAAACAAGAGTCGGGCTGCATTGCGCGCCAAACGCACACAAAACACTGGGCACTTACCCTACCGGAACTGTGCGTTTCAGCTTCGGCAACTTCAATACCGAAGCTGACGTCGACGCCGCCATCAAAGCCCTGACCGAGATCTGCGGCTAAACAGCATTCACAAAT
>CACZGY010000033.1 GCA_902780815.1 uncultured Eubacteriales bacterium | reverse complement strand
TTCGCTCGACCTTGACGGAAGCGGAACAAGCGATATAGACACAGGCGTTGGTTTCCTCGATCACATGCTCACGCTGTTTGCGAGACACGCAAGATTCGATCTGTACGTTAAGGCGAAAGGTGACGTATATGTGGATGATCATCACACCGTGGAGGATGTAGGCATAGTTCTCGGGCAGGCGTTTGCGGAGGCCGTCGGAGACAAGAAGGGCATCTGCCGCTATGGCGACTGCATTCTTCCTATGGATGAAGCACTCATTCTCTGCGCAGCAGATATCTCAGGAAGAGACTATCTGGGATTTCTGGCTGAGCTTCGCGAGAAACGCGCGCGTGACCCTGCATCTGAAGCAGCTCGCCGGCAGGAACTCGCACCACATCATTGAAGGCGCGTTCAAGGCGGCCGCGAGAGCGCTGAGGCAGGCCGTATCTATAGACAGTGCATATGCGGACGAAGTTCCTTCAACCAAGGGACTGCTTTAGGAGGATGATACATGGTAGCGATCATTGATTATGGTGTAGGCAACCTGTTTTCACTCAGAAGCTCCCTCAGGGAGATAGGAGCGGAAGCTGTGGTGACATCAGATGAAAAGGTAATAGCGGAAGCGGACAGGATAATACTGCCCGGCGTTGGCGCTTTTGAGGATGCTGCGCGCAAGCTCAGAGAATCCGGTATGGCTGAGGTCGTGAAGAGAGAGGCGGCCGCGGGGAAGCCTATGATGGGCATATGCCTTGGCATGCAGCTCATGTTTGACGTGGGCTACGAGTATGGAGTGCATGAAGGCCTCGGACTCATACGCGGCAGCGTGCGCCCTATAGCCGACGTTATTCCTGCAGACTACAAGATACCGCACATTGGCTGGAACCTCCTGAAATTCAGGAAGGAATCCCCGCTGTTTAAATATATAAAAGAAGACGACTACGTATACTTCGTTCACTCATACTATGCTGCAGAGTGCGATGAGTCTGTCATCGCGGTCACAGAATATGGTGCAGAACTCACTGCAGCAGTCGCTGCCGGAAACGTGTATGGCTGTCAGTTCCATCCGGAGAAGAGCGGTGAGGTCGGCATGAAGATACTGAAAGCATTTATGGAGATATAAGATGATAATCTATCCAGCAATTGATCTGTATGATGGCAAGGCTGTGAGACTTTTCAAAGGCGACTATGCTCAGATGACGGTCTACAGCGATTATCCGCCTGAGATAGCAGAGGACTTCATAAAGGCCGGAGCGAGGCGCATACATACAGTCGATCTCGAAGGTGCCAGAGAAGGCAGCACGCCGAACTTCGACACCGTGGTCGCTATAAAGAAGGCGGCGGACGCTGCAGCTGCTGCTGAAGACGGAAGCTGTGCATTCGTTGAGATCGGGGGAGGCATCAGAGATGACGCGACTGTTGCAAAGTATCTCGATGCGGGCATTGACAGAGTCATACTCGGTACTGCGGCAGTGAGCGACCCGGCATTCCTTGAGCGCTGCGTCAGCCGTTATGGAGAGCGGATCGCGGTAGGCATCGACGTAAGAGACGGCTTCGTAGCCGTTAAGGGATGGACGGAGCTTTCTCAGTACAGGCTCGAAGAGTTTGCACGGATGATGCAGGATACCGGAGTAAGGACCATAATCTGCACAGACATATCCAGAGACGGGGCCATGCGCGGTACTAACCGCGGGCTCTACAGACAGCTGTCTGAGAATCTCAGCATAGATATCGTGGCATCAGGAGGAGTCTCGTCGATCGAAGATGTTGAAGCTCTCGCGGAGCTGGGCATACACGGTGCCATCATAGGAAAAGCATATTACACAGGGGCTATAGACCTCGCCGAGGCAGTAGAAAAAGGAGCTGCGGAATGATAACAAAAAGGATAATCCCATGTCTTGACGTAAAGGACGGCAGGGTCGTAAAAGGAGTCAATTTTGAGAACCTGGGCGATGTAGCGTCTCCGGTGGACATGGCAAAACTATATACAAAGTCCGGTGCGGATGAGCTGGTGTTTTATGACATCACGGCAAGTGCAGAAGGGCGCAAGCTCTTTACCGAGATCCTCACGGAAACAGCATCCAATGTCTTCATCCCGCTTACAGTGGGAGGCGGCATCAGCAGCATTGCAGACTTTGACCGCGTGCTGAAGTGCGGAGCTGACAAGGTAAGTGTCAACTCCGGAGCTATCAGAAATCCGGGCATCATAACCGAGGCAGCAAAGCTATACGGTGATCAGTGCGTGGTGCTCTCATGCGACATCAAGCGCGTCGGAGACGAGTTCAGAGTCTTTGCCAGGGGAGGCAGAGACGATACCGGCATGGAAGCCATCGAGTGGATAAAGCGTTGTGTAGGCATGGGAGCCGGTGAGGTGGTGGTCAATTCCATCGATACTGACGGTGTAAAGAACGGTTTCGATATCGAGATGCTCGACGCGGTCTGCAAAGCTGTATCGGTTCCTGTGATAGCAAGCGGGGGAGCCGGCTGCATAGAAGATTTCATAGAGCTGTTCCGCAGGATCCCAAGCATAGATGCAGGACTTGCGGCATCGATATTCCACTTCGGCGAGGTCTCTATAAGTGACCTAAAGGACCGCATGGCGGAGGAAGGCATTCCTGTAAGGAGATAACTGATGATAGATATAAGCGAACTCAAATTTGATGAGAAGGGACTGATCCCGGCGATAGTTGTGGATGCAGTCACAAAAAGAGTGCTGACTCTTGCGTATATGAACGAAGAGAGCCTCCGCATCTCAATGGAGAAGGAGCTTACGTGCTTCTTCAGCCGCTCACGGCAGGAGCTCTGGCTCAAGGGTGAGACCAGCGGGAACTACCAGCACATAGTAAGCATCACCGCGGATTGTGACAGGGATGCTCTTGTGGTGATGGTCGAGCCTGACGGCCCGGCTTGTCACCTCGGTACCGAATCGTGCTTTGAATACCCGGTATGGGAGAGCAGCACACTAAAGGATTTCTCATATGAAGGCCTTATGGATCTTATCGACGGCCGCCGGACCAACCCTAAAGAGGGTTCGTACACCAGCTATCTCTTTGAAAAAGGCCTCGACAAGATCCTCAAAAAGGTGGGAGAAGAGACGACTGAAGTCATAGTAGCTGCCAAGTCTGCGGAGCAGAGCGGCGACAATGCCGAGACTGTATACGAGATAGCTGATCTGGCATATCATGTGATGGTCCTGATGGACGAAGCAGGAATAACGCTCGAAGACATACACAGAGAACTGGCTTCACGCCATGTCATAGATAAGAAAGTAAAACAGGAGAAGATGGTCTGATGCAGAATTTCGACCTTCACATGCACACGACATACTGCGACGGAAAGGACTCTGCGGAGGCAATGGTGATTTCCGCTGCTGAAAACGGGCTTGCCTTTGCCGGGATATCCGGACATGCATTTACCCCGCATGACCAGAGCTATTGCATGAGCCGCGAGGGTACGAAGAAGTATATTGAAGAGATCCGCAGCCTGAAGCAGAAATATGCCGGGAGAATTACCCTGCTGCTTGGCACAGAGCTGGATCGCTATTCAGACATCGACCTGAGCCCGTATGATTATTATATCGGTTCCGTGCACTACATCTTTTCGGAAGAAGGCCTCAGGAAGAGAGGGGACATACTTGCACGCCATGCAGGCGAGGCAGACCGCTCTGCGACGGATGCGGAAATGGAAAAGCTTGTCAAGTACAGGGACTGGTGCCCTGTAGACGACTATGCGGAAGATCTCTGCATCTTTGCCTTTGGAGGAGACGGAAGCTGTGAAGATCCGGTACTGCGCAGGGAGAAAATGCTGGATGTTGCTGAGCTGTATTTTGAAACAATAGGAGGCATAGTCTCAGCTACAGGCTGCGACATCATCGGACATTTTGATCTGCTCACCAAGTTTACCGAAGGCTGGGGATGCAGCCCGGGAGGTAATGTGATCAGCAAAACACGCTGCGGTGCTGCGGAATTCATAAGTGAGCTGTTTGACACATCAGATGAAAGATATATCTCAGCCTGGAAAAAGGCCATAGACAGGATATTTGATGACTGCGCCGAAAGATACAAGGCCGGATACCGTAACAGGCTCGAAAAACATAGAGTGTTGCAGGCAGCTGATAAGCCGGTATTTGAAATAAACACAGGTGCGATATCCAAAGGATACCGGACGGTGCCATACCCGGCAGGCGATCAGATCTCATATATAAAAAGCAAGGGCGGAATACTCATACTAAGTTCAGACAGCCACGCTGCAGGAACCATCTGCAGCGGCTTCGAAGAATTCGCAGGTCTGAAGTAAATAAATAACACCCTCCGGGAACGGAGGGTGTTTTGCTGTCAGGAAAAGATCCTATTCTGTCCGCAGTGCGACTACAGGGTCTTTGCGGGCCGCCATGCCCGAAGGAATGAGTCCTGCTATAAAAGTAAGGAATATGCTGATTAAAACGAGTGCGACGCCTCCCACTGCCGGCAGTATTGCCTTCAGTGCGGATATCTTGGTCAGTCCTATTAGTATCCTGTTTATAGGTATCAGCAGCAGCAGGCTCAGGCCTATTCCGATCACGCCTGCACAAAGTCCGATGATGATCGTTTCCGCGTTGAATATCCTGGCTATATCTTTCTTTGACGCACCTATTGCGCGGAGTATACCGATCTCTTTGGTTCGCTCCAGCACAGAGATATAGGTGATGACTCCGATCATTATGGAGGATACTATCAGTGAGATCGCAACGAATGCTATAAGTACATAGCTGACTGCGTTGGTTATGTTCTTTACGGATTTGATGAGCACGCCTGTTACATCGGTGTAGCTTATGACCATGTCTTCGTCGCCGTTATCTTTCATTTCCTGATTATAGTCATCGATAAATTTCAGGAAACTCTCCTTTGCCTCAAAATCCTTAAGGAAGAAAGACATCGAAAACGGTTTATTGATATCGGCATAGCCAAGTTTCACCAGATTGGTGTCATAACTTGTCTCAGCTCCGCCGGATATGTAGGCGGTGATGAGTCTTGTGATCTCATCCTCGTTCATTTTCATTGTGAAGGCGTCCGCTATCCCCGCGGGATCCACGTTGAACTGCTTGCCCACCGCCTGTGCAGCCTTTCCGAGGGCAGGTCCGACCACCTGTGCATCCTGCATCATTTCGATGCCCTGACCGTACTGCTTTATGCCCTTCTGCACATCACTGTTTGATGTGTATGGCTCCACGGTCTGTGAGAGGGCCGCGAAAGTAGCTTCATTGTAAGCTGAAGCCGGGATCTGCGAAGGAATACCGCTTATTATATTAGCTGCCATAGGCGCCATTTCAGCCGGGATTTCCGGAACTATTCCCGATAATGTGGCTGCATCGATCGAGCCGTCCTGTGCAAGTACTGCTGCTATCTGGGCAGCCTGATCATCCGAGATCTCAATGCCTGCAGCAGATGCTCCCTTCTTGACTGCTTCACCGACTACAGCTGTTTTTACCTTCTTCTGGACTTCGGGACCGGAGGCTTTAAGCAGCTTGGAGTAACCTTCCAAAAGAGGGTTCACTATCCGTGAGTGCTTTCCGGTATCAAGGCTGTCACCCAGAGCTTTTGCGACGGAATCACTGTCCACAGAGAAGATCTCAGAATCACTTGCCTGACTGCGGAGCTTATCAAGCATCTTATTGCAGCCATCGCTGAGGGCTTTGTTTACATCATCTTCTACCTTCTCGGCAGAATCGTTGGCAGCGAGGTCCTTGATCTCTTTTTTTGCGATATCAGCTATATCTCTCTCGATTGCCTTAGGGTCGATATCGCCGCCCAGGGCCTTTCTGAGCTTACCCTCGTCTATGCTGATCATGTCCTCAAAGCCGAGGCCTTCACTGTTGTTATTGCGGATGTCTTCGAAGCTCTTTCCGCTGAAAACATCGGTATTCTTGTTGAGAAGCTGGATCTTTACTATATCCGACTCAGCTGCGTAATCGATCATGTGCCTGGTGAGCGACGGAAGGTATCCTACTCCGGAACTCATTGCGTTGGCTCCCGAGACTTCCTTAGCACAGACAATGCCGCTTATGTGCAGCTTCTCCGACCTTTTGATGAGATCCTCCATATAGTCTTCATCATCGGACATGTCTTCCCATACGTCGTAGGATGAGTTGCGCTTGTAGGTGTCGCAGGCATGCACAAGAGCGAATTCCATTCCAAGGAAATCATCATATGTCCACTCAAGCTGTTCGTTGGTATTCTCAACTTTTTTTCCGTCCATGACATCGTTGATCATGTCCTTGAGTTCCTGCGGATCACGGAGTCCGAGAGTATATACGATGTAGTCGTTCAGCTGATCTTCGCTGTCGAGCACCAGCAGCAGCTCATCGTATTTCTCCGGCCATGTTCCGGCAAGGACCTTGTACTGTGACTTCAGGAGCTCTTCGTTGTCCATCATCTGGAAGAAAACGTCCGTATTCATCATGGAGAAGTTGCTCTGCTGCAGACCGCTCATGTACGACTGCATTATGGAACCAGGGCTGACCCTGAGCGGGCCGTACTTCATGTTGGTCGAATATATGTTGACCGAAAGACCGTAAGAGTACTGGTATGAATTGAACCAGTCTCTGATCGTATCGATGTTGGAGTCAATGTGCTTTTTGAATGAAGCGAGGTCGTTGGAGCCTACACTGGCGAGCAGGTCTGTCATTATCTGCTGCTCGTGAAGCCTGTCTCCTGATTCCTCGCCCTCAGTGTCGCTGGCATTGGCCATGAAGGCCGTGATCATTGATGTCATGTCAGCGGTTTCGGACATTATGGTAAGAGGATATGAAGAAAGAGTATCCTCTTCGAGTTTGTCGATATATGTCTGGAATCCGTTGGAAACGGAAAGTATCAGCGCGATTCCGATTATGCCTATGCTGCCCGCAAATGCCGTGAGAAGCGTACGCGCCTTTTTGGTCATGAGGTTGTTGAGCGAAAGGTGAAGAGCGGTAGCCATAGACATCGATTTGTTGCGGCGTCCTGTAGCTCTTCCGCTTGCTTTTCGCTTATTGCCCGCTGCGGCCTGGGCTGCAGGGATCAATACGGCTCCGTTCACAGCTCCGTTTACAGCATTGCTGCCCGGAATAAACGGGTTGCTGTCACTTATCACCTGCCCGTCTGACAGTCTTACTATTCTGGTCGAATAGGTCTCGGCAAGATCCGGGTTGTGAGTGACCATGATGACCAGCCTGTTGGCGGAAATGTCCTTGAGTATAGACATTACCTGAGTGCTGGTCTCTGTATCGAGAGCGCCTGTAGGTTCGTCCGCCAGAATGATGTCAGGATCGTTTATGAGAGCACGGGCTATGGCCACACGCTGTACCTGACCGCCGGACATTTCAGCAGGCTTCTTATTTATCTGATCTCCCAGTCCGACCTGCTCAAGAGCCGCTATGGCACGGGCTCTTCTTTCAGCTGCAGATACACCTGACAGGGTCAGAGCAAGCTCTACGTTAGAGAGTACGGTCTGATGAGAGATGAGGTTGTAGCTCTGGAAGACGAAACCGATCGTATCGTTTCTGTACGCATCCCAGTCAGCGTCCTTGTACTCCTTGGTACTGATGCCGTCTATGAGCAGATCGCCGTCTGTGTATTGGTCAAGTCCTCCGAGAATGTTGAGCATGGTGGTTTTGCCGCAGCCCGAAGGTCCGAGTATCGAAACAAACTCGCTCTCTCTGAAAGCGAGATCGACACCTCTCAGTGCGTGAACAGTCTCAGCGCCGGTCCTGTATTCTTTTGTGATTCCCTTTAATTCGAGCATTAGGCACATTACTCCATGATATATTAAATTTACAATGCAAGATTTTACATCTTTTGCTGTGCAGCTTCAATCGTTACACCTGCAACTTACAGGATTTTCACAAATATCACACAAAAGAGGCCCATGCGCTCGCATATGTACCAAAAGAATGATAAAATAAACAAGTTCGGGTCCAAAGATCCGTTCAGAAAAAACCGAAAGGCGAAATACTAATGGCAAACAACTGGACTATCAACGAAAACGGAAACATCGTATTTCCGGTACCTGATACCGTAAAGATCCCTTGGGACAAGAGCAGAGGCGATCTGCCGCTTACCTCGGAATACTTCAACGGAACTATGTACGAGAAGATCGAGGAAACGGCAAAAAAGCATCCTCTCAATATAGCTCTCGACTTCATGGGAAAACACATCACATATAAATACATGGTGGATCAGATCAACCTCTGTGCCAAATCGCTCAGGATCCTCGGTGTCCGTGAGGATGACAGAGTCACCATAGCCATGCCTAACTGCCCGCAGGCCATTTACATGCTCTATGCAATAAATCTGGTAGGGGCGATTGCCAACATGGTGCACCCGCTGAGTGCGGAAAAGGAAATAGAGAATTATCTGAACATGTCAAACTCGGTCATGGTAGTTACACTCGACCAGTTCTATCACAAGATCGAAGCGATCCGCAAAAATACAAAAATACAGAACGTCATCATCGCCCGCATAAAGGATGAGCTGACAAGGCCTATCAAAGTGGGTTACATGCTCACCGAAGGCCGTAAAATACAGAAGATCCCTAAAGAGGCGCCTGTCTTCCAGTGGCCTGACTTCATGAGTCTGGGCAGACACTGCGGATACGAATACAAGGTGAAAAGAAAGCCTGACGATCCGGCAGCGATCCTCTATTCGGGAGGCACTACCGGTATAACAAAGGGTATCGTTTTAACAAACCTCAACTTCAACGCTCTCAGCAGACAGGTCATTGACGCAAATCCGATCTACCGCGTAGGCGACAAGATGCTGGCGGCCATGCCAATATTCCATGGCTTCGGACTCGGAGTATGCATACATACAATGCTGGCCGGAGGCGGCCGCTGCGTTCTCGTGCCGAGGTTCACACCGAAGAGCTATGCCAAGCTGATCACTAAGTACAGATGCAACTTCATCGCCGGTGTACCTACGCTGTTTGAGGCGCTGCTGAGACTCCCATCGATGGACGGTAAAGATCTCTCGTCGCTCAAGGGAGTATTCTCGGGCGGGGATTCGCTGTCGATAGAACTGAAGAAGAAATTCGACAAGTTCCTCTATGATCACAACTCGAAGATACAGGTGCGTGAGGGATACGGCACAACGGAGAGCGTAACAGCTGCTTGTCTGACTCCTCCGCAGATGCACAAGGAAGGCAGCATCGGTATCCCGTTCCCTGACATGTACTACAAGATCGTAAAGCCGGGAACGGCGGAAGAAGTGCCATACGGCGAGGAGGGAGAGATACTGATGTCAGGCCCTACTGTAATGGCCGGATATCTGGACATGCCTGCCGAGACTGCTGAGACCATCAGAGAGCATGAGGACGGACTGAAGTGGCTGTACACAGGCGACCTCGGTACAATGGACGATGAGGGCTTCATCTACTTCCGCGGCAGAGCCAAGAGAATGATCATCTCATCGGGCTACAACATCTATCCGGCACAGCTTGAGAACATTTTTGATGCGCATGAGAAGGTGCAGATGAGCTGCGCCATCGGAGTTCCTGACAGCTATAAGATGCAGAAAGTCAAGATGTTCGTTATGCCGAAGAACGGCGTGACAGCAGACGACGCACTGAAAGAAGAGCTCCTGGCATACGCCAGAAAGCACATTGCGAAATACGCGATGCCGTACGATATAGAATTCCGCAAGGAACTGCCAAAAACACTCGTCGGCAAGGTGGCGTACCGCGTGCTCGAGGAGGAAGAGGAAGAAAAGCGTAAGGCAGAGCAGGAAGCCGAAAAAGCAGCAGAAAACAAATAGAAAGCAGGCTGAATATGGAGAGACAGGACAAGGGTCTGGCTTGGATGCTTCAGTATGAAAATATCGCCTGGTATGAGGATGGCGTGGTCAGGATACTGGACCGGCGAATCTATCCTATAGAGGTGGTAAAGGTAGAGTGCAGGACCCATAAGGAAGTCGCAGATGCGATACGTGACATGGTGACACAGAGCGCCGGTCCGTATACGGCGGCTGCTATGGGCATGGCGCTGGCTGCCTACGAGTGCAGGGGAAAGAGCGAAGCTGAACAGATAGAATATCTTGAAGCTGCCGCTTACACCATTTCTCACGCGAGGCCAACCACTACATGGCGCATGCAGCGTATAACCGCAAAATGCCTGGAGGCTGCAAAGGCAGCTCTTGCAGAGGGAGTATCAGATGTATCCGAAACGATAAAAGAATGCGCTGTCGATCAGAATAACGAAAGATACTCCGGCATAAATAAAGTCGGCAAATATCTCTCCGGTCTTTTCCCGGAGCATGGTGCGGTTATGACATACTGCTTTGCTGAGACTATTGTCGGTATGATGCTCAAGGAGGCAAGGATCCAGGGAAAGGATATAAGGCTGTTTTGTCCGGAGACCAGGCCATACTTTCAGGGTGCACGACTGACAGCGAGCGTAGCACACGATATGGGATTTGATGTCACCATAATAACTGACGGGATGCCTGCGTTCGTAATGAAGAACGAAGGTATAGACATTTTCACGACCGCGGCTGACGTGATCTGCTGCGACGGGCATGTGGTAAACAAAGTAGGTACATACAATACTGCGATAGCCGCGAATTATCACGGAGTACCATATTACGTGACCGGATCGCCTGATCAGGGGCATCCGACAGTAGATACAGTGAAGATAGAGATGAGGGATCCGGACTTCGTTCTGCAGGCTATGGGAACGCCTACTGCTAACCAGAATGTGAAAGGCTGCTACCCGGCGTTCGACATTACACCGCCTGAACTCGTGACCGGAGTGGTCACTGATCAGGGTGTTCTTTCCCCGTACAGTCTTTCAGATTATAAGGCGATCAAGGATCAGTTTTTAGTCTGACGCCTGCGGGCGGCCCGGTCTTCGATCCAGGCCGGAACTAATATAGATATGAGTATAAGCAATGACCCCAGAAGCATTGACGGGGTCATTCTTTCGTGCAGAAAAACGACACCGAGAATTGCTGCAGTAAGAGGATTGAATACTGCGAGTATTCCGGCGCGCTCAGGAGTGATGTACTTCTGTCCGAACGGCTGTATGGTGAAGCCGACACAGCTGCAGATAATTGCAAGAGCCAGAATGGCACCCCATTCGCTGCTGCTCTGAGGCATGCGGAGGTCTTCAAAGATAAAGGCTCCGATGAAAGCAAATATAGCGATGAAGAGCAGCTGGTATATGGAGACTACTTTGAGATCGTCGTTCTTTGCGGCAGTATCGGTCACTATTACGGAAAGTGAGTACCAGAAGGTGCCGAGCAGAACGAGGAGCTCTCCGCCCGTAAATCCCGGTCTGTCACCTTTTAGGGTCAGAAACCCAACTCCTATGATGCATACTATCGAAGAAATAACAGTGATCCTGTCAGGGAATCTCCTGTGAAGAATGCATGCCATGGCCGGTACAAGCACAACCACCATTCCTTCCAGAAAGGCGGTCACGGATGAAGGCGTAGTCTGAAGCCCCATCATCTCTGTGAGCATGGCAAGAAAAAAGGTGATGCCTATGAGAGCGCAGTGAAGCAGCGTCTTCGCATCTACCTTTGTGAGATGTTTGCGGAAAATAATCGCAATAATAACAAATGCTATGGTGAAGCGGAAACCGATGGTGAGAAAAGGTCCCATGGTGCGCATGGCGATCTTTCCGAACAGCAAAGAACTTGACCGCAGCGCAAGTGCTACCGCCACCAGTATCTCTCCCATCCTCTCATTCATTTGAATCTCTATCCCCGTTTTTTTCATATCGTAGAAATTATTATACTGTCCGCAGTATGGCCGTTCAAGTCTGCGGGCGCCTTAAAATATTGTAAAGAAGCGGGCTGTAAAATAAAGCGGATGCTATAATTCTACTCGTAAAAATGGCGGAAAATGTCCGAAAGAAAGGTAAAACAAATGGCAAAAGTAGATATTTTCTCCGGTTTTCTCGGAGCCGGCAAAACTACACTTATAAAGAAACTCATATCCGAAGGCTATGACACAAAAAACATAGTGCTCATTGAAAATGAATTCGGAGAGATCGGAGTCGACACAGGATTCCTCAGAGAATCAGGCATCAAAATAAACGAGATGGTCGCAGGCTGCATCTGCTGTACTCTCGTCGGTGATTTCGGTAAAGCACTGAACGAGGTGGTTGAACAGTACGATCCTGACAGGATCCTCATCGAACCATCCGGCGTAGGCAAGCTTTCCGACGTTATAATCGCGGTTCAGGACCTCGAGAATGACAAGATCGAACTCAACGGATTCACCACTGTGGTTGATGCTAAGAGATACAAGATGTACATGGAGAACTTCGGAGAGTTCTTTGCTAATCAGGTAGAGCATGCAAGCTCCATCTTCCTTTCGCATCAGCAGGGAATGTCTTCTGCAGAACTCGACGAGGTAGTTAAGGATATAAGGACACTGAACCAGACAGCTCAGGTAGTTACCACAGACTGGGATCAGCTCAGCGGAAAAAAGATGCTTGAGGTCATGGAGTCTGACAAGACTCTCAACGCGGAGCTCGATAAGCTGAGAGCCGAAGCATATGAGGAGCTCGAGGCGCATGAGCACGAGCATGAGCATGAGCACGGAGAAGAGTGTGAGTGCGGACATCATCACCATCATCACCATCACGATCATGACCATGATGACGACGATGATGAACACGAATGCTGTCATCATGAACATCATCACGACCACGATGACGACGATGATGAGCATGAACACCATCATCACCATCACCATCATCACCATCACCACGGACACGATGCTGATGAAGTTTTCGATGAAGTCGGAGCACAGACCAGCAACAAATATACAAAAGCCGAGCTCGAAGAGATCATCGACAGCCTTGAAGAATGCGGAGAGGTTCTCAGAGCGAAAGGTATCGTAGAGAACGCAGACGGAGGCTGGCTCGAGTTCGACTATGTGCCGGGCGAAGGCGAAGTAAGAGAGACGGGAGCAGAGGCGACCGGAATGGTAGCTGTTATCGGCACCAGACTCAACAAGGAAAAACTTAATGCACTCTTCAGACTTGCATAATGCAGGCCGGAGATACGGTAAACACAAAAATGAAAGAAATACCTGTATATCTTTTCACCGGATTCCTGGGAGCCGGTAAAACAACATTCATAAAGGAAACGCTTGAACATCACGAGTTCGGGGATGATGGCCGCACACTGCTGCTCATATGCGAGAACGGCGAGGTGCAGTACGAGCCGGAAAAATTCGTCGGCCCGGGAGTCAGAGTTGAACACATTAAGAGCGAAGCTGAATTAAACGACGTGAACCTTGGCAGGATAAACAGACAGGGAGGATTTGACCGCGTAGTCGTCGAAATGAACGGTATGTGGGAGAACCAGAAACTGTTTGCTGCTATGCCTCGCGGATGGCTTATCGCTCAGGAAATGGCGCTTTTCGATACGACCACTTTCATGATGTACAACAAGAATATGCGTCAGCTGTGCTTCAATAAGATGCAGACAGCTGACATGGTCGTGTTCAACCGCTGTGTGAAGGGCTTCGACAAAATGCCTTATCACAAGGAAGTCCGTATCGCGAACCGCAGCTCGATGATAGTCTACGAGTACGGGATCGACGATCTGGAGGTCGACGATATCGTAGATCCGCTGCCTTACGATATGAATGCGTCCAGAATAATAATCGAAGATGAATGGTACGCTGAATGGTACAGGGATATCAATGAAAATGAGGATGACTACGACGGAAAGACTTTTGTCATAAAGGGAAGAGTCGCTTTGTCGGATGAGCTGCCGGAGGGACAGTTCGCGTTTGGAAGACACGTTATGACGTGCTGCGAGGCAGACATACAGTTCGCAGGTCTTCTTGCATACTACTCCGGCGCTGAAAAGCTGAGCGTAGGAGACTGGATCGAGATCACTGCAAAAGTACGCTGCGAATACACTGAAGCATATAAGGAAAAAGGCCCGGTATTATACATCAAGAAACTC
>CACZGY010000032.1 GCA_902780815.1 uncultured Eubacteriales bacterium | reverse complement strand
TACGAGAGCTCCCTGTACAGCGCAGAACGAGAATCCAACAACCGGAACGCCTCTCTTACCAATCTGCTCGATGTGGGAAGTGAAGTCTACGTGGTTGTTTCCGAATCCCTCTGTTGTAACGAATGCTCCGTCTACGTTCATGGACTCAACCATCTGACCAAGTCTTCTGGATACGTAGAACTTGTCTGTGTTAGCCTGTGGCGAACCAACGAAGATAACGCCTACGAGGTCAACGTCGTCATCATGGATTGCTTCATAAACCAGTGGCTCTCTCCAGTAGTGTCTGGACATTTCCTTGGATGCAGGTCCGATGCATGTAAGAGCGTGGATGCAGCCGTCCATAACTTCGAGAGGGTTAGCAGCGATTGGAACGTTACCGAGGTCTACGTTTGGCTTAGCTCCGAGTACGCCTACCGGCTCTGTTGGGAACAGGAAGTTATCGTGCATAGCGCCCTGGCCCATGATCTCCTTAACGATAACGATTTTCTTCTTACCAGGTCTTCTAACCTGCTTCATTGTCTGAGTCTCAACTACCATGTCGTCAGTGAGATCCTTCTTCATTGCGTTTCTGATCTCCTGAGTTACGTGGTCAACTGCAGTATGAATAGCGATAGGACCCGGTCTCTCCATGTTCTTCTTGTTGTCGATCACGGCATGAGCTCTGATCATGATCTCGCCCTTGTCTACTGCGCCAGGACGTCCCCACATCATGTTCTCATCGATGTATCCTTCAGAAGAACCGAACTCACCAACCTGTACACCTTCTTCAGTGATACCGGTTACTACCATAACTACTCCGTCGAGGACTCTTGTAACGCCTTCACCGAGCTCTGCATCGTCTTCCTTTGTAGCGATTGGCTGGATGTCCATTACTGTCTCAGAGTATACGTGGTAGTTGTCAGGTGTGATCACGTCGAGTTCGAGGCTGTGAACGAGCTTCTGAGCTTCTGCTCCCTCAGTAGCTGCTGCCTTACGAACGTACAGTGTTGTTCCTTCGATCTTGGTCTCATCACCAAGAACTACCTTATCGATCTTGTAGTGCTTACGTGTCATCTCTCTGACTACTACAGCTTCGCCTTCCTCTTCAGCTGCTGCTGGAGCTGCTGCTGCTGCAGGAGCTGCAACTGCTGCTGCTGGAGCTGCTGCTACACCGCCGCCGATTCCTGCAGGAATCTGGATGTCGATGTTCTTGCCCTCTCCGATGTGCAGGCTGATGTATCCGCCTGCAGCCGGAGCTGCAACTGCAGGAGCTGCTGCTACTGGAGCCTCTGCTGCTTCCTCAGCTGCAGGAGCTGCTTCAGCTTCCTCTTCTGCTGCATCGAACTTATCAACGATGTCCGGTGTAATAGGTGTGAGAGAATCAACAGTCTTTGTAAGCTTTGATCCATTAAGCACCTGGCCAAGCTTCAGTGCGCCATCAAGGTTCAGCAGTCCCGAATCTACCAGATCTGGGAAAATTGCCGGATCCTCAAAGTTTGCAGGTGTCAGTTCTGTTCCTGCCTCTGCTCTGCAGCAGAGTACTGCTGGATCGTTCGCATGCTGTTTAGCTGTTTCAGCTGTTATTGACATATCGATCTTCCTCCTAAAAGTTATTCTTGCCTGCCTCACAATATGTGCCGGCAGTTTATATAATTCCCTCCGCCCGGATCATGTTGGGGTTATCCGGGCGAAGATAATTAACGGTTATAACGTATTATTCTACAGTCTCGTTGTCTTCAACATTGTCTACTACGTTGAGATCCTGCGAAACCTTCTTGGACACCTTAAGTGTTCTGTAAAGTGGGTGTCCGACAGCCATCATAGCGAGGTCTGTCATATGCATTACCTTGAGTCCCATCTTAGGACCGGATGCCATAACTGTGTTGGAGCAGTCGGAGCAGTTTCCGATGATGATGTACTCGCAGCCTGCCTTCTTGAACTCGAGGTTGTTCTTGACCTGTCCAGGGCAGTTTCCAGGACGCTCGCACTTGCGTGTTCCGTTAGGCATCTCAGCTGCCTGCTTGCAGTAGCAGACATGACCTACTGTACCGTTATATTTTGCAACGAGGTCTTCCATTCTCTCGAGGTTTCCGCCGCATGCACATACGAGGATACCTACCTTTGCTCCGTGGAGATCTCTGAACGGACGTGTTACCAGCAGCGCTCCTGTGCACTTTGTTATAGGTGCGTCGAGCTCTGTTGCCTTACCTGTGAAAGATCCGCCCATGATGACTTCGCCGTAGCCTCTTTCATCGAAGCCGCCTGCTTCGTCGATCAGAGCCTGTACGCTTCTGCCTACAGGAACGTTCTCGAATACGTGTGCTTCGTTTCCGCCCTTGATCATTCCTCTTACTGTGATGTTCTTATCAATAAGAGGCTTCTGGTCTTCGATGGCAGCTACGCAGCTGTAAACTGTTTCGCTGTTGATTACTACAGCGTTTGCTGCTGATGGGAGCTTGTCCGGCTCGAGCTCGATGCCGAGGCACTCTCTTACTACAGCACGCTCTTCGCCCATCGGATAGATGTCCGGCAGAAGATGTCTCTCAATTGCAGGATCGTCCTTCAGGAGCGCGTCCAGTTTTTCGATCGTTTCTCTGTGTTTTTTCTTGATGGCGATGATGCCCTTATCTGCTCCTGCGATCTCCATCAGATAATGGATACCTCTGAGCAGCGTAGCAGGATCTTCGTCGATCTGCTGAATATTATGAGCGAGTCCCGGCTCACACTCGGAAGCGTTTACGAGGATATAACCGTGATCAAGGACCGGCTTATCTTCCTTGCCGTTATAGATCTTGATAAATGTAGGGAATCCTGCGCCGCCCTGTCCGATGATGCCGGCTTCTTTGATCATTTCAAGATTTGAACCTTTTTTGATCTTCACATAGCTCTCAGGCTGCTTTTTGTTTGGCTTGATGATTATCCTGTCTTCAGTAATATCTATTACCTCGCCGGATACACTGGAGTGTACGTTAGCACCGAGTCCGGTAGGAGTCGCGATCAGCTGGCCTCTCTTTACCTTGTCGCCAACTTTTACGATTGCCTCGCACGGTCTGCCTACGGCACCCTGCTTCAGTAACATCTGAATATTTTCCATAATACTTGATCTCCTTTTTGTCTTGAGACACGCAAAAAAACGCCTTTTTTGACGACTCCATAATATCACTTTTTTTTATCTGAAACAACACGGCCTATACAAAAAATATATTGCAGCGCTATAGAAAGTCAGGCTTTAAGAGCGCTTCATTTTTTATAGATTGCTCAGTTAAAATTCTTGAACGATGCATTAAGTAAAAGTGGATGGACGACATAGTTATATCATTGACGCTTATTATTGTTTGCGATATGATACATTATGAAGATGAATGATCTTCAAGCACTATTTACATGTGTAATAAGCAATAATTACTAGGGAGGTAATTACCTATGGCAAAGTATCTTGAAGCCAAGATCAACTATGACCTTTACAACAAGGACGTCGTAAGAACGATTGAGGCACACACTGAGGGCGAATATTGCAGAGTCGCTCTTGACTGCCCTGACGTACCGGGAAGCACGATGATCCAGAAAAAGCATTATCTTGAGAGACATTATGATCATCTCAGAACCATGCTCATGTTTGAGCCTCGCGGACATCATGACATGTTCGGCGCATTCCTCTGTGAGCCAATTAATACTGAAGCTGATTTCGGTATCTTCTTCATGGACGGCGGCGGCTATCTCAACATGTGCGGACACTGCACCATCGGCGCAGTAACAGCCATACTCGAGGGCGGCCTCATGGCAATGAATGAACCTTACACCCATGTAACACTCGAAGCACCGGCAGGCCTTATCAGAACTACTGCTACATGCAAGAACGGCAAGGTAACAGGCGTTACACTGACAAATGTTCCTGCATTTGTTTACAAAGAAGACCTCGAGCTCGAGTATCAGGGCAAGAAAGTCGTATACGACATCTGCTTCGGCGGTTCCTTCTTTGCTCTCGTAGATACAGAAAAGAACTTTGGACTCAAAGTCGGCGTTGACACAGCCAAGTTCCTTACTGAGTTTTCAAGCTTCGCTCTTCAGGAGATCAACAAGACCATCCCGATCCAGCATCCTGAACTCGACATTACATCCGTTGATCTCATCGAGAACTACTGCACAACGGACATCGACTTCAAGGAGACTTGCCCGGATGCGAAGTTCGCTCTCAAAAACCTCGTAGTATTCGGCGAATTCGAAAATCCTCAGCTTGACAGATCACCTTGCGGCACAGGTACATCAGCTAAGCTGTCCTGGCTCTACAAGCACGGTGAGCTCGGCGTTGGTGAGTGCTTCGTTTACGAATCGTTTATCGGAACAAGATTCATCGGCAAGATCGCAGACACAACAACAGTCGGTGAATACAACGCTGTTATCCCTCAGGTCACAGGCGCTGCATACCTCTGCGGCGAAGCAAAGTGGTTCATGGATGATGACGACCACATGACAAAAGGTTTCTCAATCTAGTTGATCAGTTTACACTTGTAAGACCTAAGGCCGGCAGAAATGCCGGCCTTTTGTTTTGCCTTATCTGCCGAAAAACCACTTCAGATATTGACATTTATCCGTCTTCGTTGTAACATTTGACAGTCGCGAAAGAACATGCGCGCGTAGCTCAGTGGATAGAGTGGCTGACTACGAATCAGTAGGTCGCGGGTTCGAATCCCTCCGCGCGCACCAAAAAACACCGGAACTTCAGAATGTTCCGGTGTTTTTTATATCTGTTTCATTTTATTATCAGTCAATGATCGACAGTATTTTGCGAAGAAGTTCAAGATTCTTCATTACCACTATCGCAAGCCTGTCCCTTACGCGTGTTATCCCCTGATAGAACAGATTAGGATAAAGCAGTTCGGGATCAGGTTCAGGAATTCCTTTCAGATATCCGTTATCATCGTATCTGAACGAGCTGTCCATAAGCATCACGACCCTGTCATATTCGCGGCCTGCTACATGATGGCTGCTGAAATCCTCTGCAAGATCCGCGAAAGGATCATCAGCTGTTATGTGAGCATTGATAAAAACATATTCCTTGTCCCTGAAATATCCGATGATCCTGCGTGCTTCATCCACATCGGAAGCATAGTTTACCGATACATGCTCAAATTCGTATGTTTTCTCGGTCCTGGCGTTCAGGTGCTTCATCTTCAGCATGAACGTGTAGAGCTCCATGTTCATGCGGAGTTTCTCTGACAGCTCGTACTCACCCGCAAGTCCCAGGCTGCGTATCCTGCCTATGATATCCTGCTCTTTCTCGGTGTTAGTAAGAACGGCTGAAGGATCCGTAGAGAAAATGCATATCTGCTTATTCTTCTCCGCTGCTCTGCAGATCATTTCGAACACGTAGCGATGGAGCCGAAGCGATTCGTCCACCAGAATATACTTGTAACTGCCTATAAAAGCTGCCGATCTGATTCCCGACGCATCAATTATATCAAGTGCATCTATTGCAGCATCTATAACAGTCAGGCCCTCCGCGGGTTCCCTCATGGATACCATGAGAGTCCTGCCTGTTTCTGAAAGCTGCGCAGCTATATCATACAAAAGCAATGTCTTTCCGGTGCAAGGTCTGCCTGTAATATGGTAAAAAGCGCATTCTTTAATACCCTGGATATCCTTCAGCAGTTCTGACTTGACATGATCCTGCGCAGGAGTCAGGAAGTACTGTTTCTGAAGGAATTTTTCAGGATCCCGCCCCGGAGATATGAGATATTCTGACGCGCGGAACAACTTGTCTATGCGTCCGTGAAAAGCAGCATTGCATTTTTTGACGGCTCTGGTGATTTCCCTGAGTTCTGTTGGTACCAGCCTGTCATCGTCAGTAAGTTTATAGCATGTCAGTGTATCAGTGACCACCGTGAACAGCATCATTTTCCTGCCGAGCAGCGTAAGGTAGTGCCGGTTCTTCCGTAGTTGTGCAGCTATCTGTTCCTCTGTTACGTCCTGGGATTTCAGCTCTATGTTGAGGCAGTATTTCCCTGTGACCTTCAGAAGATCAAACTCCTTTCCGATCTGCGGGATAATAAAGCCGAAATAAAACCCGTCAGCCTCACTGACACTTATACCCTTTTCTATCATCGCGTCGACAAGGATACGGAGCGAGCTTATCTCATGTACCGGCGTTCTGTGATTGACATAGTCATTCGCCTCATGCTTTTCAGCAATGTTGAACAGCTCTTCATCGGTTATTCTTGAGATCCTGAATATATTGACGGGCTTCATCTGTACTCCTAAGACCGGGATCAGTTTGCAATCTGATTATACCACCGGCGCTTTGTTATTGCTTCGGTTCTGTCTGACTGCGCGTCTTTATTGTTGCAGCATATGCACTGTTGCAGAGACCCAGTACAGCCGAAAGCATGAACAGTGTTTCTATACCAAGCACTTTCCATATCCATCCGCCGAACAGCGCAACCAGTATCGTAATAAAGTGATTCACTGATACTCCTGTGGATATAGTCGCCCTGACTTCATCTGCATTATCCGCCAGATCCTGCACATATACATTGGATGCCATCGATGCCAGCGATATCACGGAGTCAAGCACATAGTTCGCGCAGCACACAATGAAAGCGATGTGCATTGGAAAAATATGGTGGGCAAACCCGTAGAAAAAGCAGACAATGACAAGGATAAGCGTATCGGATATCATCACTATTTTATAACCGAAACGGTCTATTATCCTGCCCACCACCGGTGATGCAAAGTATGAACAAATCGACGAAACTGCAAACAGTATGCTGATGTCCATTGCGCTTGCGCCATAGAACAGCACCAGCACATAAGGACCGAATGTGAAAAATATCTGTTTTCGGGCTCCGTAAAACAGTTCCAGCATGTAATACTTTGTGTATTTTTTATGGAAGAAGAACCTCCTCTTGGACGGATCGGGCTTGCTGTCTCCTCTAATTTTCATGGACGCAAGAAAACCCAGCAGGATAATGGCCGCGCTCATCATGAAAATCGGTTTGAAAAGCGAGAGTCTGCTTCCCAGAATGTAAAACAGGCCTATTACTACAAAGTATCCGGCCAGCATTCCTATCTGATACACCGCGCCCTGTCTTCCGAGCGCAACGCCGCTTTTCCCCTCCTGTGCGTATTCCAGCGTGATCGTATTGCGCATGCCAAGCTGGATATGTTCTCCAAGCGAATAGATGAATATCGCCATAATAACCAGCACTTTCGAAGGCGGAATAACTGCCTGCATCGCCATTCCCGCAAGCATGACAAGCGCGCCGATCTGATAGATCCGTTCCGCTGAAAACTCATAGAGCAGAGCCAGAACAAAAATAAGAGCAAGCCCCGGCATTTCCCTGAAGAACTCTGAAACGCCCTTATCAAACGCCGACATACCTACCGACTCAGCAAGATAGTTGTCTATTATTCCTTTGTACAGGCCATGAGCCAGAGCAAACGTAATTATTGTTACGAAAAATGCTTTATAGCTTGACCCAGGCCTGAAAGTTTCTCTTAATTTTTTAATCATTAAATGTTCCTCTGAATTGAAATTTTAACTGAAATATATAGCTTTTTTCAATTCCGATCCTCTCAATTGCCAAAACAGAACAAAAACAGTATCATAGTTTTTGGCGGGCATATATGATCCGCTAATAATACCATCCGGAGGTCACTCATCCATGAGCAGCATCGTTGACAGATTCATGAGATATATTTCCATAGATACACAGTCCGACGAAGACAGTCCTACTTCGCCAAGTACAGCAAAGCAGTTCCGTCTGGCAAGGCTTCTGGCCGAAGAAATGGTCGAACTGGGTGTCTCCAATGTAAGGCTCGATGACCAGCACTGCTACGTATATGGAGAGATTCCTTCGAATCAGGATGCCGGCATTCCTGCGCTCGGTTTCATCTCACACATGGATACATCGCCGAGTGCTCCGGGAGACGCGGGCAACGCAAGGATACATAATAACTAT
The DNA here is from genome assembly GCA_902780815.1 of uncultured Eubacteriales bacterium. Lineage (GTDB taxonomy): Bacteria > Bacillota > Clostridia > Peptostreptococcales > Anaerovoracaceae > Crickella. The sequence goes on along the minus strand of CACZGY010000032.1, from coordinate 5,828 downwards.
GACGGCGGAGTGATCATGCTCAACGAGGAAGTATCTCTCGATCCTGACATATATCCTGAGCTGAAAGACTATGTAGGCTGCGATCTTATCGTTACAGATGGTGTTTCACTTCTCGGAAGCGATGACAAGGCCGGTATCGCCGAGATCATGACCATGGCTGAAACTTTAATAAACGACCCTTCCATTCCTCATGGCAGGATCGGCATTGCCTTTACCTCAGACGAGGAAGTCGGAAGAGGTGCAGATTTCTTTGACGTTGAAGGCTTCGACATGGATTATGCCTATACCGTCGACGGAGGCCCGTTAGGAGAGCTGGAATACGAAAATTTCAACGCTGCTGAAGCGCGCGTATATTTCAAAGGCCGTGACATACATCCGGGATATGCCAAGGACGTCCTTATCAACGCTGTAAGGATCGCGACTGAGCTCGAAAGAATGCTCCCTCAGGAGCAGAGACCTGAATACACCGATGGCTATGATGGCTTCTTCCACATGACGCAGCTGAACGGCACCCCGGCGGAAGCGGAGTCCCGCTACATTATCAGAGATCATGATGCCGCTCTCTTTGAAAAGAAGATCGCTCTGATGCGCAAATGTGTTGACTACTTTAACACCAAATATGAAAACTCTGTCACGCTTGAGATACGCGAACAATACAGAAACATGAAGGAACTGATAGAACCGCATATGTTCCTGATAGAGAACGCTAAAGAAGCTTTCAGGGCATGCGGAATTGAACCGATAATAATACCTATCAGAGGCGGTACAGACGGAGCAAGACTGACATATGAAGGGCTGCCATGCCCTAACCTCTCTACAGGCGGGCTGAACTTCCACTCCAACACAGAGTACATTCCTGTACAGTCGCTCGAGAAGATGGCGGAAGTTCTTGTGGAGCTGGCCAGAGCAAAATAATCAGAAAAACAGCTGAAACATAAAACGGATCCCACCGGGATCCGTTCTTTTTATTCTTCGGTCAGTTTTCTGAAAACCTCATCCACATCCGCTCTTAAAAGCAGTGTGGCTTTTTCATCTGCCGGCGTCGGCACTTTATTTATCACCACCAGGTTCCTGCCGTTGAATTCATTTATCAGTGATGCGGCGGGCTCGACCGAAAGCGATGTACCCGCTACTATGAGCGTATCAGCTCCTGAGATCTCCCGGCAAGCCCCTATCATCGTGTATTTGTCGGGAATCTCACCATACAGTACTACCCAGGGTTTTATGATCCCTCCGCACTTATCACACCTCGGTACGCCATCGCTTTGAAGCACCTTTTCAAGCGGATACGAAGCCTCGCAGTCCACGCAGTAGTTTTCACGGACGCTTCCGTGGAGTTCATATACCCGCTTGTTACCGGCCTCCCTGTGAAGTCCGTCAATATTCTGGGTCACGATCCCTCGCAGTTTATCCTGTTTTTCAAGATCATACAGATATTTATGTACAGAATTCGGACGGGCATCCGGATAGATCATGTGGCTGCGGTAAAAATCATAGAACTCCGCTGTATGCAGCATAAAGAACGATGCGCTGAGTATCTCTTCCGGAGATATACCCTTAAATCGCTCCGAGTAAAGACCGTCCTCCGAGCGGAAATCAGGGATGCCGCTCGCAGTCGATACACCCGCCCCGCCGAAGAATACTATACGTTTTGATCTTCTGATTATTTCTTTAAGCTTTTCGATGCTCACTGTCAGTATCTGTTATGCACCTTTTCGGCGAAACACATTACGTCCTTTATATTTATCTCCGTGCCGTCATCGAGCACAGCTTTGCCGCTCATTTTCCCGAACACCTGATGCTGATCGGATACGATCACCTTATAGTCAAGGCATGCTGCCCTGTCGAGTACAGGCTCGAAAGTCATCTCAAATCTGCCGTCCGAGGAAGTGAACTTCCATGTATCCATGTAACCGCTTTCCGGGATCACAAACTCCACATCATCGAGTTTGTGCGCCTTTCCGTTCCAGAACAGCATGTTCTCGGAGGCTGCACTTGTGTCACCGAAACCGTAACCGATGTTCCAGCCGAAGCTGCTGCCGTCTATATCCGCATTGCCTGAGCCCCAGAACCAGGTGTTATCGTATGTCCATACGCCTCTTCCCCAGTCAAGAGTACCGAAGTCAGAGGCCGGCTCGAAAACGTATTTTTTCCCGTCAAAGCTGACATATCCTGAAGCCCTCATGCAGTTGATCTTCTGATTGTAGTAAAATGCATGCTTTTCAGGCCATGGGGTAGCTATGACCATCGAGTCCATCGGCGGCTGTTCGAGCACTATTTCGGCATCGAACGGCTTGCCGTCCATAAAATTCTCAAAATGACACTTCAGATGTCTTGTCTGGTATTTGACTTCGAAACTCATCTGCAGCCGCTTGTCACTATATTTTGTAGTACCATACGATGAGTCATTAGGCAGACTCAGGCTGCCCATAGGAAACGCGTTCAGCACAGTCTCTGTGTGCTCCCACGGCTCGTCCCCAAACACGAGCAAGGACACCGACTGCAGACCGATGTACCCGTCATCTGAGATCGTAAATGCAGCTGCAAAATCTTTGTTCACGACCAGATAATAATCCCATTCCTTTATGCGGAACGCCGATGCCTTTATATCGTCTCTGCGGTATTTCTGTATAAGGCTTCTCGACCAGCCGGGCTCTCTGAGCTCACCCTTTTCATCGAGAAGCAGCTGTACATTTGTTACTTCATGATTTCTCATTGCTGTCACCATGCCCCTTTCAGAACTCTTTCTCTTCCATGCTCCTGAGTACGGCTTTCTGCATCCTTGCCATCAGCTCCCTGTGGTATGTAAGCAGGTCATATACGGCATCTTCGGACAGGACTCCTTTTTTCAGATCCGCAGGGATCTTCCCTGCCTCATCCGCCTCAAAGTCATCCATCCACTTTGAGCTGCCGTAATAGTTTTCGAGTTTGTAGTATTTGCTCTGGATCTTCTCGTATTTGTCCAGTGCCTCAGACAGCTCTGCAACGGCTGCAGCCGACTCGTCAAGATACGATTCCATTTTCTTTATTCTTTCGATTTGCACTTTGCTCACTGGAAATCCACCTCTTTCGATTATACTGTTTCACTGCTGCCGGTGAGCTCGCTGACTGCCGCTGCGCCCAGTATCAGGACCGCGCCTATGACTGTATAGACGCTGATTGGTTCTCTCAGGAAAAATGCCGACAGCAGCACTGCTTCAACCGGATCTATGTAGCTGAGTATTCCGACTGTCTGTGTAGGGAGTTTATTGACTGCGTCGAAGTATATGATGTACCCGATGCCGGTATGCAGTACGCCTAATACGATAAGACAAACAATGCCCGTCGCAGTGATGTCTGCTTTGCTGAAGGCTCCGGTCGCTGCCGAATACGGCAGCATGATCAGCGAGACCAGTGCCATTTGTACTATGGTGGTGTTCACCGGCGAAATGTCCTTCATGTACTTGTTGATCAGCACAACCATGGCGTAGAAGAAACCTCCGGATATTCCGAAGATCACCCCTTTCAGTTCTGAGATATGCAGTCCGGTCTGAAGGACTCCCGATACCAGAATCATTCCGCAGAATGCGACAGCTACGCAAACAAGTTTTCTGGCCGTAAGCTTCTCTTTAAGCACGAGCGCTCCGGCAAGTATGTAGAAAACCGGCTGCATATAGTAGCAGAGCGTGCTGGTTGCAATTGTTGTGTATTTGAAAGCCTCGAACTGGCAGATCCAGTTGCAGCACATAAGAGTAGAGCTCAGCAGCAGCCACCATATGTTCCTTTTTATGGCCTCGGAATCCGGTTTTTCCCTGCGCGCTGTAAGAAGTATCAGTATGGTGATCACTCCGAAAAAAGCGCGCCCAAGGCAAATAATGCTCGACGGCATATTGATGTATCTCGACAGAGTACCTATGGTGCCGAAGAGCAGCATCGTGAACAGCAGCTGAAGTCTTGATTTGTTTATATTGTCCATACCCTTATGTCAGCTCCGTTTACTTGTCTCCGGCCAAAGTGAAAAACTCAGCCGGTATGTGACAGTAACCGGCAGGATTCTTATCCAGATATTTCTGGTGATATTCCTCCGCAGTGAAGAAATTCTCAAGAGGTTTCACCTCCACCGCGAGAGCCTGTCCGATGAGAGCTTCCTCTTCATCGAAAGCTTTCTGAATAGTCCCAAGCATGTCCGGATCACTATAATAGATGCCGGTGCGGTACTGTATCCCCACATCGTGGCCCTGTCTGTTGACCGATGTAGGATCAATCACAAGGAAATAGTAATATATCAGTTTCTCAAGACTGATCACGTTTTCATCGAACTCTACCAGCACTGTCTCCGCATGGCCGCTGCTCGCGCATACATCCTCATACGACGGCGCATCATCAGGTCCGTTGGCATAACCCACCTCAGTTCTTTTCACTCCGTCGAACTGGTCGAAGTACTTCTGTGTTCCCCAGAAGCATCCTCCTGCAAAATAAACAGTCTTCATTGGCGGTTCTCCCTAAAGCATTATTATCTCAGGTTTGTGCTTCTCGGCAGGCAGGAAATTGTTGATAAGCTGCTTAGTCTTGAATCTCAGGTGCGATGTATTTGCTCCCGGGTTGCAGGCAAACCATTCGGCGTCCGCTACAGCCTTGTCGATCACTACTTTCACTTTTCCCTCAGGGTCGTTGAGAATACCCATGACTGACGCTTCACCCGGTGTAAGGCCTATCACGTTCTGCATGTCTTCAGGCGAAGCGAATGAAACTCTGGCTGTATGCATCATAGCGGCAAACAGCTTTGAATCAAATCTCTTATCTGCCGGCAGTATTACCAGAAAGAACTGTGTCTTCTGCCTGTTGCACACAACGATGGTCTTACGGATCTCAGCTCCGAGTTTTTCGGAGATCTCCACACACTCCTCCATGGCCTCGACAGAATCGTTATCAACTCTCTCGTACTTGATGTTCAGTCTCTCCAGTTCCTGATAAGTCTTTGTTTCCAATGCTCCGCGCTCGTCCTGCGGTGCGGAAGTCATTACTTCGCTTATAAACATCTCATTCCTCCCTTTTTACTTTATGATCGTCATGGACTCCAATATGTGTACGAATGACTCGAGCCCTGTTTTGTCTTCATCCGAAAACCTGCCAAACAGCGGACTGTCTATATCCAGCACTCCGTAAATCGCGCCTCCGGCATGAACCGGTACGACGATTTCCGAATTGCTTGCAGAATCGCATGCGATATGCCCCGGAAACTCATGAACATTTTTCACCAGCTGGGTTTTATCTTCTGCGATCGCTGTGCCGCATACGCCCTTCCCGACCTCAATGACCGTACACGCAGGCTTTCCCTGAAAAGGTCCAAGAAGGAGCTTTCCATCTTTCATAAGATAAAAGCCGGCCCAGTTGATGTCATCAAGTGAGTCCCAGATCAGAGCTGCGGCATTCGACAGCACAGTGATATCCCAGGCAACGCCTTCGGACAGGCTCTCAAGCTGTCTGCACATAAGATCATAGTCTGTCATATCAGATTTCCTTCCATTCTTTTGTAAACCAGATACAAAGATATTCTATCACAAATAACGGCTGCCTTTCGACAGCCGCTTAAACAGTATGTAATAAGAAGTGAGGATCTACTGGTCATCCCCGAAATCCGCCTTGTATGCGGCAACCAGTTTCTCAGGCCAGTCAGATGTCGCCTCGAGTTTTCCGGTAAAAAATCTCAGCGTTGCCGGTTCATGTACAAACTTCAGTCCGCCTATCATGTCTCTGTGATCGAATACCCATTTAACTCTGTCTATTACGTACTCGACCTGCGAAAGTGTGAACACGCGCCTAGGAAGTGCCAGTCTGACCAGCTCCAT
>CACZGY010000031.1 GCA_902780815.1 uncultured Eubacteriales bacterium | reverse complement strand
CAGATCGGTGAGAAGCTGATGGATTGCGGCAGTGAGAGATTCAGCGGAGTGGATATCGAAAAGGTAGGCGCTCTTGTAGAAATGTCTCAGGGACCGAGAAACCAGAAGCCTATAAAGCCGCTTCCTGACCGCAAGAACGGCGAGGATCTTCCGATGCTCGACTGCTTCCACGCTCCTTGCAGCGGCGGATGCCCGATCGAGCAGGATATCCCTGCATATCTTGAGGCAATGGAAGAGGGCAGAGTTGAAGATGCTCTTAAGATAATCCTCGAAAAGAACGCTCTGCCATTCACAACAGGAACACTTTGTCCGCACACATGCGCTGACAGGTGCATGAGAAACCACTACGAATCCGCACTCAGGATCCGTGAGGTGAAGCTGATGGCTGCCGAGGCAGGATTCGACAAAGTACTGCCTGAACTCAAGGCTGCAGCAGCTGCAGACAAGAAAGTAGCTGTTATCGGCGGCGGTCCTGCAGGACTTGCAGCAGCATCGTTCCTCAGCAGAGCAGGCGCTGACGTAACAGTCTTTGAGAAGAACGATAAGATGGGCGGAGTACCTCGCTACGTGATCCCTGGATTCAGGATCGGCGATGATGCTCTCGACAAGGATGTGGCACTTTGCTCGGCATACGGCGCAAAGATGGTCACAGGCAGAGAAATCGCTTCCGTACAGGAACTCAAGGATGAGGGCTTCACAGATATCATCGTGGCTATCGGTGCATGGGCACATGGCCGCAAGGCTCTGAAATATGGTGAAGAGTATGACGCTCTCGAGTTCCTCGAGAAAGTAAAGGCTGCACCTGGATCGATCGATCTCGGCACTGACGTAGTCGTCATCGGCGGCGGAAATACTGCAATGGATGTTGCAAGAGCTGCGAAGATCCAGCCGGGAGTAGAGCATGTACGCCTCGTATACAGAAGAGACAGAAGAAACATGCCTGCAGACGAGGAAGAGCTGGTAATGGCGATCGAGGACGGAGTAGAGTTCATGGAACTCCTCGCACCGGAAGGCGTCGAGAACGGAGTGCTGAAGTGCGAGAAGAACGTGCTCGGAGAGCCTGATGCAAGCGGAAGACGCTCACCTGTGGGTACAGGCGAATTCTGTGAGGTTCCTGCAACAGCAGTCATCTGCGCTGTAGGTGAAAGAATAAAGACAGGTATTTATGAAGCCGCAGGAGCTGAGATCGACGGCAAGGGCAAACCGGTCGTAGATGATAATCTCATGACTACAGTACCTGGACTCTATGCAGCAGGTGACTGCAGAAGAGGCCCGGCTACAGTAGTTAAGGCTATCGCTGACGCACAGACAATTGCTACTGCTATCATCGGAGCTGACTTCAGCAAATATGCTGATCTTGATGCGAAGGGTGACATGGAGAAGCTGCTCGCAAGAAAGGGCGATCTCGTGGATCCTCCTGCAGACAAGCCGGATAACAGATGTCTCGGGTGCTCGACGGTATGCGAGGTCTGCGCTGATGTATGTCCGAACAGAGCAAATGTTGTCATCGATGTTCCGTACTTTGAAAAGCCGCAGATCCTGCACGTCGACGGTATGTGCAACGAGTGCGGCAACTGCGCTATCTTCTGTCCGTACAGCGGACGTCCATACAAGGACAAATTCACTCTGTTCTGGAGCGAGGAAGACTTCGCAGACAGCGAGAACAACGGATTCCTGCCTCTTGAAGGAGAGAAGGTGCGCGTAAGACTGTTCGGAAATGCCGCGGATTACGACATGGCAGATCCGAAGTGCGCACTGCCTGAAGGCATAGCAGCATTCATAAAGGCAGTAAAGGAGAATTACGCATATCTACTAGCATAAAAGGACAAGGTTTAATTAATGTTGGTTGTAATTAAAGGTGCCGGCGATCTTGCCAGCGGAATAGCGCTCAGGCTGCGTCATTCAAATATCGATGTGGTCATGACAGATCTGCCGGTGCCTCTGGCGGTACGCAGGACGGTGGCTTTCTCGGAAGCCATCCGTCTTGGAAGTACTGCAGTTGAGGATGTTAAGGCTGAAAAAGCCGAAAATAAAGATGAAGTTATGGACTGCCTGGCAAGGGGAGTGATCCCTGTGCTGGCAGACCCTGAAGCGGAAATAGTAAAGATTCTGAAGCCGGAAGTCGTCATTGACGCGATCCTCGCTAAAAGAAACACGGGAACGACTCCGGATGATGCGAAACTGGTCATAGGCGTCGGTCCGGGATTTACCGCGGGAAAGGACTGCCATGCAGTAATAGAAACAAAACGCGGTCACACTCTTGGAAGAGTAATAAGAAAGGGCTCCGCAATCCCAAATACCGGTGTACCCGGGAATGTTGGGGGTCAGACTATAAGACGCCTGATAAAAGCTCCGGCAGACGGAACATTCCATCCGGAGAAAAAAATCGGAGAACTTGTAAAAGAGGGTGAACGGGTCGCTAATGTGGATGGCGTCCCGGTATATGCACTGACAGACGGAAAAATAAGAGGCATGCTGCAGGACGGAGTTCCTGTCACAAAAGGCCTTAAGTCCGGGGATGTCGATCCGAGGGGATCTTCGGTCGATCACATGACGGTTTCAGATAAGGCTCTGTCCATAGGAGGCGGAGTGCTTGAAGCTATTCTGTCATATGCCGGGGAACGGCTTTGAGAATCTGGAGATAAGAAATGGCTAAGAGGATCAAGAAAAAAGCATATGTTCGCTGCAGGGGCGGAAGTCCGCTGCTCGAAGGGATAGACAGGACATCGCTGCCCGGGGACTGCAGCGCGATACTCAGGTTATATCCGGACGGTATCAGCAAGTGCAGATACGGATGCCTCGGAGGCGGCTCGTGCGAAGCTGCCTGCCATCTTGCGGCTATCAAGGTCAAAGCCGGAGGGCCTCCTGCGGTCAGCTACGATAAATGTGTCGGCTGCGGACTCTGCATGCGCGCCTGCCCGCAGAATCTCATAGAGATAATATTACCGGACAGAAACATACAGCCGAAATGCAGCAACCGTGACCTCGGGAAGGCCGCTCGTGAGGCATGCGATAATTCGTGTATCGCCTGCCGCATATGCGAGAGGGAATGTCCGGCCGGTGCGATCAGTGTTGCTGATGGAAAACCTGTGATCGACCCTGCTGCCTGCATTTGCTGCGGTATGTGCGCAGTCAAGTGTCCGCGCGGAGTCATCAGGGATTCCTACGGTATCATGACCGCTGACTGATCTGACAGAGGAGGTGAGAACCATTTCTTACACATTCACAGTAAATGGAATAGAAAGAACTACTGACGAAAAGAAGCCTCTGCTCAGGTATCTAAGGGATGATCTCAAGCTGTACTCGGTAAAGGACGGCTGCTCGGAAGGAGCATGCGGCACATGCACAATAGTTGTGGATGGCTACGCCGTAAAAGCATGCGTCCTCACCACAGACAGGGCTGCAGGCAAAAATATCATCACGGTAGAAGGCCTTAGTCTGCGGGAAAAGGAAGCATTTGTCTATGCTTTCGGAACAGCAGGATCGGTGCAGTGCGGTTTTTGTATACCGGGCATGGTAATGGCCGGAAAGGCTCTTATTGACCGCAATCCGGATCCTACGGAGGATGAAATAAAGAAAGCCATAAGAGGAAATATATGCCGCTGCACCGGTTACAAGAAAATCATTAACGGTATCAGGAGAGCTGCGGCTATTCTGCGCGGTGAAGAAGAGGTCAGACAGATAAGCCAGTTTACGGGCAAGATGCTGCCTGAGCAGAATGAATTCATCTCGGTCGTAGGTTCCAGTTACGATCCTGAACGGGCTTCTGGAATCGCAAACTATGAAAACAGGGGCAACAGCTCGCAGTACGGCATGGGACAGAACGTGTTCCGTATAGATGTCAGAAAAAAGGTGCTGGGCTACGGAAAGTATCCGGACGATATCGGACCTGAATACTTCGTTCCTGCGGACAGGCCTGATCTTATTATGGAACAGACCGGCTGGGGAGAAAAAGAGTACGCAGATGCAGAAGCAAAGGGCCTTATAAAACCGGGCAAGACTATCTACAGGGAAGACGAGCCGCTCGTTAATATTTGCGTTGCTGTCGATCCTGACATGCCTCCTATGGTATATGCATCGGCTGTACGCTCACAGTATCCACGGGCGATAGTAAAGAAAATAATAAAGGAAAAAGCCGAGTCGCTGCCGGGCGTTCTCGGAGTCCTGACAGCAGCTGATGTGCCGAACAACAAAGTGGGCCATATACAGCAGGACTGGGACGTTATGATAGCAGAGGGCGACACGACAAGGATGGTGGGGGATACCATATGCGTCGTAGTTGCTGAATCACCTTACATACTTGAACAGGCCAAGAAGGCGGTAAAGGTAGAATACGAAGTGCTTGAGCCTGTGAAGAGCATCTCCGAGGCAAGAGCCGAAGGAGCACCGAAGATCCACAGTAACGGAAACCTTTGCCAGCAGAGACACGTTGTAAGAGGCGACGCGGCGAAGGCTCTTAAAGAGTCGGCATATACTGCGACGTCTTCGTTCACAACACCGTTCACGGAGCACGCTTTCCTTGAGCCGGAATGCGCCGTGTCGTTCCCATACAAGGACGGAGTAAAGATACTCTCGACAGACCAGGGAGCTTATGACACCAGACACGAGGTGGCTATCATGCTCGGATGGGAAGACTGCCAGGAACGCATCGTGGTAGAGAACCAGCTTATCGGCGGAGGATTCGGCGGCAAGGAAGACGTTACGACGCAGCACCTGACAGCTTTGGCAGCGCTGAAGTACAACAGGCCGGTGAAGATGAAGTTCAGCCGTGCGGAATCCCTCAGGGTACACCCTAAAAGGCACTACATGGAAGGGACCTTCACTATCGGCTGCGATGAAAACGGCATACTGACAGGCCTCGACTGTGAGATCAATTTCGATACAGGCGCTTACGCAAGTCTGTGCGGACCTGTTCTTGAGCGAGCATGCACGCACAGCGTTGGCCCATACAATTATCACAACACGGACATTAGAGGATTCGGATATTACACCAACAATCCGCCTGCTGGAGCATTCAGAGGCTTCGGTGTATGTCAGAGCCAGTTTGCTCTTGAATCGCTTCTGAACGTGCTGGCAAAGAAAGTAGGGATCAGTCCATGGGAGATAAGATACCGCAACGCGATCGAGCCGGGTCTTGAGCTCCCGAACGGACAGATCGCCGATGTATCAACTGCGCTGAAGGAAACTCTCGTAGCTGTGAAGCCATACTTTGATGATGCACCGGAAGACAGGGTAGGCATAGCCTGCGCAATGAAGAACGCAGGTGTCGGAGTAGGACTTCCCGATAAAGGCAGGGCAGAACTCAGAGTAAAGGGCGGTCTGGTATGGGTATTCACTGCTGCTTCAGATATAGGCCAGGGCTGCCAGACGGTATTCCTTCAGGATGTTGCTCAGGCAACGGATCTGCCTATAACAAAGATCTGGATCGGTAACAGCAACACGGAAAACGCGCCTAATTCCGGAACCACATCAGGATCAAGACAGACGCTGGTAACGGGCGAGGCGGTCAGAGGCGCTGCGCTGATGCTCAGGAAGGCAATGGATGAAGAGGGTGTCACTGAAGATACGCTGGATAAACTGGAAGGCAGAAAGTTCTTCTATGAGTACTTTGAGCCTACAGACAAGCTGGGTTCAGACAAGCCTCATCCGAAGAGCCATATCGCATACGGCTTTGCTACGAACGTGGCGGTGCTTGACGCAGACGGAAGGGTCACAGATATATACGCGGCATTTGATGCCGGAAAAGTAGTGAATCCGCTGTCGATGTCAGGCCAGATAGAGGGCGGAGTACTGATGAGCATGGGATATGCGCTCACAGAGAGCTGGCCTCTCGACAACTGCGTACCTACTGCAAAGTACGGAACACTCGGCCTGCTTCGTTCGACTGACATTCCGGAACTCCATGCGATACATGTAGAAAAGGATGAGCTTCTGGAAGCATCATACGGCGCTAAGGGCGTAGGCGAGATCACTTCGATACCTGCAGCACCTGCGATCGCCGGTGCATATTACGCAAGAGACGGAGTGCTCAGAACGAAGCTGCCTCTTGAAAACACGTTCTACAGCAAAAAGAAAAAGTGAACGACATGAAAAAACTGATAAAAAACGGAATGATCGCTACTGATACGGCAGTTTTCAAAGGCGACATACTGATTGACGGAGAAAAGATTATCGAAATCGGAAGCGATATCTGCGCTGATGGTGCTGAAGTAATCGACGCTGCAGGCAAATATGTGCTTCCGGGCGCCGTCGATGTGCATACTCACATGGATCTCGATGTCGGTTTTGCCAGGGCCATAGATGACTTCTATGACGGAACTGTCGCAGCTGCCTGCGGCGGCACTACCACAATCGTGGATCATATGGCATTTGGTCCAAAGGACTGCAGTCTGTGGCACCAGGTGAAGGAATATCACAGGCTGGCAGACGGCAATGCGGTTGTCGACTATGGATTCCATGGAGTGTTCCAGCACATCCATGAAGAGACTCTCAGCGAGATGCGTGAGATCAAGGAAAAAGAAGGGATCACAAGCTTCAAGGTATACATGACTTACGACTACAGGCTTCATGATGATGAGATCTTCAGGGTTCTCAGAGCTGCAAAGGAGGCGGGAATAGTCATAACTGTTCACTGCGAAAACCACGGAGTGATCACACAGCTCAGAAAGGAATTCGTCGAAGAAGGTCACGGTGAAGCAAAATATCATCCGCTCAGCAGACCTGCCAAGTGCGAAGCAGAAGCTGTAAACAGGATGATACATCTGGCTGCAATGGCCGGTGACGCACCTCTGTACATAGTACATCTTTCGAGCGCTGAAGGCCTTCATGAAGTGCTTAAAGCAAGGGCGGAACACAGACCGAACCTCGGAGTCGAGACCTGCATACAATACCTGATACTCACAGATAAAGAGTATGAGGATCCGGAAGAGGGACTGAAGGCGATCATGTCGCCGCCTCTCCGCAAGGATCAGGACAGGGAAGAACTCTGGCAGGCGCTCGCAGACGGAACAGTCGATACGGTCGCAACAGACCACTGCCCGTTCCACTATAAGGCCGGAAAGGCCGAGAAGCAGTACGGAAAAGATGACTTTACAAAATGCCCGAACGGAGCGCCGGGAGTGCAGGAAAGACTGATGCTTCTGTTTTCTGAAGGCTTCATGAAAGGACGCATAAGCCTGCCTCAGGTCGTAAAGTACAGTTCATCGAATCCGTGCCGCATGTTCGGCATGTATCCGCAGAAGGGAAGCCTGGAACCGGGGACCGATGCAGACATCGTCATCATCGATCCGAATAGGAAAACAGTTATCAACGAAAATTATATCCGCGGTGCGTCAGACTATTCCTGCTATGACGGAATGGAGCTCGAAGGCCTCATAGAAAAGGTATTCCTCAGGGGAGAAGAGATCGTCAGCGATGGAGAATTCCTCGGAAAACGCGGCGACGGAATGTATTTAAAGCGCGGAGAGAGCATACTTGCAGTATAAAAACAGCTGCATCCGAAAAAGCTAAAACTGTTTTAGTTTTTTCTCAAAATCTGTTGAATTGTCTGGCAACATGTATATAATAAAATTAATTAAGGGAAGCAAAAATATTTTAAGGAAGATATAACAGAGATTTATAAGGAGAGGAACTATGTCAAAGACAAAAGAACTGGCAGAAAAGCTCGCGAAGCTTAACATCGCAGACATGTATGAGAACGATTTCTTTCTGACATGGGAGAAGACTGATGATGAGATCGAAGCGGTATTTGCTGTGGCAGACGCGCTGAGAGATCTGAGAGAGCGCAACAAATCCACAAAGATCTTCGATTCGGGACTCGGAATCTCGATCTTCCGTGACAATTCCACAAGGACACGTTTCTCATTCGCAAGCGCTTGCAATCTGCTCGGACTTGAAGTAGCAGATCTCGATGAGAAAAAATCGCAGATCGCTCACGGAGAGACAGTACGTGAGACAGCAACCATGATCTCGTTCATGGCAGACGTCATCGGTATCCGTGACGATATGTACATCGGCAAAGGCAACGCTTACATGCACGAGTTCATGGACTCGGTCACACAGGCACACGAGGATGGCGAGCTTGAGCAGAAGCCGACTCTTGTGAACCTGCAGTGCGACATAGACCATCCGACTCAGTCGATGGCCGACTGCCTCCACATCATCCATGAGATGGGCGGCGCAGAGAACCTCAAAGGCAAGAAGATCGCGATGAGCTGGGCTTATTCACCGTCCTACGGCAAGCCGCTGTCAGTACCTCAGGGCATCATCGGCCTTCTGACACGTTTCGGAATGGACGTAGTGCTCGCTTATCCGGAAGGATATGAGGTTATGAGCGACGTAGTCGAGGTTGCAAAGAAGAACGCTGCTGAATCCGGCGGAAAGTTCAGCATCACAAATGACATGAAGGAAGCCTTCAAGGATGCAGATGTTGTATATCCTAAGAGCTGGGCTCCTTTCGCGGCAATGGAAGTGCGTACAGACCTTTATGGCAAGGGTGACTTCGACGGCATTGATAAGCTCGAAAAGGAACTGCTCGCTCAGAACGCAACTCATCAGGACTGGCTCGTTGATGACGAAATGATGAAGCTGACAAAGAACGGTCTTGATACTCTGTACATGCATCCGCTTCCTGCTGACATCCAGGGCATCTCCTGTGAACACGGCGAAGTAACGGCAAAGGTATTTGACCACGCACGTGATTCGCTGTACAAGGAGGCCTCCAACAAGCCTTACATCATTGCAGCTATGATCTTCCTTGCTAAGGTCAAAGACCCTGTTGCTGCACTCAAAAAGCTTGATGAGGAAGCAAATCCAAGAAAATCATTCTAAAAAGAAGGTAGGATTCAAATGGGTACGAAAAAAATAGTAGTCGCGCTCGGCGGAAACGCTCTGGGCAGCAATCTTGTAGAGCAGATGAGATCCGTAACAGATGCGGTAAAGCCGATCGCCGATCTCATAGAAGAAGGGTATGAAGTGGTCGTTTCTCATGGAAACGGTCCGCAGGTCGGAGTTATACAGGATGCCATGACACTTCTCTCAAGGGAGAATCCTGAAAAGCATCCGCATTTCCCTCTGTCCGTATGCACTGCTATGAGCCAGGGATATATAGGATACGATATCCAGAACAAACTCAGAGAGGAACTCCTTGACAGGGGTATCAAAAAGGATGTTACATGCGTACTCACTCAGGTCGAGGTGGATCCGGACGATCCTGCATTCCAGAATCCTACGAAACCTATCGGCCCGTTCCTTACAAAAGAGGAAGCTGAAGCCAAGAAGAAACTGAGAAACCACGTTTTCATCGAAGATTCCGGAAGAGGCTACAGAAGAGTAGTTGCAAGCCCTGAACCGAAAGCTATCATCGAGATCGGTACGATCAGAACACTTGCTGACGCAGGTCATATCGTCATAGCTGCAGGCGGAGGCGGCATACCTGTGACAAAAGCAGAGAACAATCACCTCAAGGGTTCACCTGCTGTTATCGACAAGGACCGCGCATCGGAGCTTCTTGCTGAAGAACTGGACGCCGACTTCCTGATCATTCTCACGGCTGTTGAGAACGCAATGATAAATTACAAAAAGCCGGGTGAAAAGAAGCTGGGTGATATCACTGTAGAAGAAGCTAAGAAGTATATCGCAGAAGGACAGTTCGCTCCGGGATCGATGCTCCCGAAGGTAGAAGCAGCTGTGAAGTTCGCCGAGTCCAAGCCGGGAAGAATAGCTCTTATCACTCTGCTTGAGAAAGCAAGAGAGGGTATCAAAGGGGAGACCGGAACACGTATTCATGCATAATAAAAGCGCGCCTCTCTGAGGCGCGCATCATTGCTCAGTTTCACTCGGCAGACGATCTTATCTCATCGAGGTAGCTGTACAGTGTGTATGTCGAGATGCCAAAGAACTGGCAGACCTTAGGACCTGACTTTGTTATGAGGAAGGCTCCGCGTTCATCGAGGAATCTGATCGCGCGGATCTTCTCATCCTTGCTCATAAGCGCTGTAGGCTTGCCTACCAGTCTGACACTGTGGTCAAGCAGCTCATCGAGCAGGTCGGAAACATTTCCGGAAATCGATTCAGGCTCCTGACCCGGCTGATCCTGTCCTGTAAAGGCACGGATCGCATCATCTACGGCAACAAACATGCTGATATCATAATTGATACCCATGAGTCCGATCACCTTTTCGTCATCGTCACGGATGAACAGGGTAGTGGACTTCAGCACCCTGCCGTCAGAGGTCTTTGTCAGGTAAGATATGCGGTCCTCGATCATCTCAGGATTCTCCTTCAGAGACTCCAGTACTATGTGAGACGGACCGTCGCCTATGGACCGGCCTGTAACGTGGCCATTCTCGATCGCGATGATCGTATGCTCGTGGTTTTCGCCTCTGAGGTCGTGGATCACGACTTCACAATTACGGCCGAACTGACCTGCGAGGCCTTTTGCCACATGAGCGGCAAACTCAAATCGTTTATCAGGCTTCATATGATGATCTCACTTTCGTATGATGCTTTGAAAAAATATATAACAATTTTAGCAACAAAAACTTTTTTAAACAATAAAATTTTTTCATTACAAAACACGGAGGTAGATAAAATGATCCCGGATTATGAAGCTATAAAGAAAGCCGCAGAAAACTACGGACCTGAGATCAGCAGATTCCTGAGAGATATGATCTCGCATCCAAGCGAAAGTGCTGAGGAAAAGGAAGTAGTAGCATGCATCAAGGCTGAGATGGAAAAGCTCGGATATGACAAAGTCGAAGTCGACGGTCTTGGCAATGTTATCGGCTGGATGGGCGACGGAGACAAGATCATAGCCATCGATTCCCATATCGACACAGTAGGTATCGGAAACATCAACAACTGGACAGACGATCCTTACAAGGGTTATGAAACTGACGACATTATCTACGGACGCGGCGGTTCCGACCAGGAGGGCGGAATGGCTTCGGCAGTTTACGGCACAAAGATCATGAAGGACCTCGGACTCATTCCGGAGGGCTACAAGATCATGGTAGTAGGTTCCGTTATGGAAGAGGACTGCGACGGAATGTGCTGGCAGTACATCGTCAACAAGTACTTCAACGGTCCTGAAGACGCTGCCTCGAAGATCGATTTCGTCATCTCGACAGAGCCTACAGACGGCGGCATATACCGCGGACACAGAGGCCGTATGGAGATCAGAGTAGACGTTAAGGGAGTCTCCTGCCACGGATCCGCTCCTGAAAGAGGAGATAATGCTGTCTACAAGATGGCAGACATCATCAGCGATGTAAGAGCACTCAACAACAATGACTGCACAGAGAGCACTTCGATCCGCGGACTTGCAAAGATGCTCGATCCTAAGTTCAATCCGGATCACTATGAAGATGCCAGATTCCTCGGACGCGGCACATGCACAGTTTCCCAGATCTTCTATACTTCACCGAGCCGCTGCGCCGTTGCTGACTCCTGCGCTATCTCGATCGACAGACGTATGACTGCAGGCGAGACATGGGACAGCTGCCTTGAAGAGATCAGACAGCTTCCGAGCGTACAGAAGTACGGCGATGACGTAAAGGTATCAATGTACATGTACGACCGTCCGTCCTGGACAGGCGAGGTATACGAGACAGAGTGCTACTTCCCGACATGGATCAACAAGGAGAGCTCGGCTCACGTAAAGGCTCTCGTAGAGGCTCACAAGGCGCTCTTCGGTGACAAGAGAATCGGATCGCCAAGTGCTATGCATCTCAGAGACGGACGTCCGCTCTGCGACAAGTGGACATTCTCGACAAACGGCGTATCCATCCAGGGCCGTTACGGCATCCCTTGCGTAGGATTCGGACCTGGAGCAGAGAGCCAGGCACACGCACCTAACGAGATCACATGGAAGAAGGACCTCGTAACATGCGCTGCTCTCTATGCTGCAGCTATTCCTCTGTATCCTGATCAGGAGAAGACAGATGACGTAAGCCAGTTCCGTCAGGGCAAGACCAACAACGACATCAAGTAATCTGACTGAGATATGAAATACTGCCCCGCATCCTTCTAAGGGTGCGGGGCTTTTGTTGTTAAAGCTCCTTATTTATGATATTCTCACTATGTATGGGCAACTTTACAAAACAAATTTTAATAGAGAGGGAAAACCGATGAAAAAAATGGAAGAAATGATCCTGAAAGAGGGCAAGGTGCTGCCGGGCGGAGTGCTCAAGGTAGGAAGTTTCCTCAATCAGCAGGTAGATACAAAATTCATGAAAGAGATCGGAGATGAGATCGCGCGCCTGTATGAGGGCGAAGGCATTACCAAGATACTGACGATTGAATCATCGGGTATTCCTATTGCAATATCCGCAGGCTTCGCGATGAAGGTCAAGGTTGTATATGCCAAAAAGAATAAATCTTCAAACGTTTCCGGAGATGTATACTCGACTCCTGTCAAGTCATTTACGCACGGAGTTACCAACAATGTCGTAGTTACAAAGGAATATCTTTCGCCTGAAGACAGAATTCTCGTAGTCGACGACTTCCTCGCTCACGGAAGTGCGCTTTCAGGGCTTATAGATATAGTCAAACAGTCAGGAGCTACTCTTGTAGGCTGTGTTGCCGCGATCGAGAAAGGCTTCCAGATGGGCGGAGACAAGCTCAGAGCCCAGGGTTACAGGATCGAGTCTCTCGCTATCATCGATGAAATGACAGATGACGGGATCACATTCCGCGAACAGTAAGAAAAACAACGAATGAATATAACTATCGGTGGATTAAAAATAAATTATAAGATAAGCGGTCCGGACGGGGGCACGGATGCTCCTGTTCTTGTGGTGCTCCAGGGCTGGGGTACAAGCCTGGAGATATACGATTCGGTCGCTGCAGCAGTCAATGACAGATACCGCGTCGTTCAGTTCGACCTTCCGGGATTCGGCGCAAGCGATGAGCCGGAGGAGCCATGGAACGTGGACGCCTATGCGGATTTCTTCTGCGAATTCATGGAGGCGCTTGGGATCAGCAAGGCGGTGCTGCTCGGCCACTCATACGGCGGCAGAGTCATCATCAAGCTTGCTGCCAGAGACAGTCTGCCTTTTGAGATAGAAAAGATCGTTCTCGTTGACAGCGCCGGTGTTATGCCTGAGCGCAGCGCTTCACAGAAGTTTAAGGTGAAGCTTTATAAGATCAAGAGGACCTTCCTCATGAGCAGACCGGTCCATGCGATGTTCCCTGAGGTCATCGACTACTGGATGAGCAAGCAGGGTTCCGAAGACTACAGAAACGCGAGCCCGGTAATGAAGAGATGTCTTGTTCTGGCCGTAAACGAAGATCTGCAGCACCTGATGCCTTCGGTGAAGCAGGAGACCCTGCTGGTCTGGGGCGATCTTGACCTGGATACACCGATCAGCGATGCTCATAAGATGGAACAGAAGATGCCGAACGCGGCTCTTGTCGTGCTGGAGGGAACCGATCATTACTCGTTCCTCTATAAGCCTGTTGAATTCAGGAACATCCTGAGGGCATTCCTGGGGATCGGAGGTGCGGCATGATCATACGCGATCTGATCTCATTGCTTCTGGGTGTCCCGGCTTTCTGGCTGGTGCTCAGATACAACATGCACATGTTCCAGCTCAACACATACATGAACAACGAGCAGAGGGAATGGCTGCGCAGGAACAGTCACCTGCAGTGGATACTTAATTTCGCGGTTATCCTCGGTATCGTCCGGCTCGCCGGAAGGGCATTCATATCGGCGCCATGGTTCGGACTTGCCGGAGACATCCTGATATGGTTCACGTTGATCGTGATCATTCTTGTTTACCGGCTCATGGTGGAGATGAACTCGAAAAAACCTCTGAAGTTCACCCCGAGAGTGAAGAGAATGATCGCATCAGACATAGTGCTGTACCTGTAGCTGTGGTTGCGTTGATGGGGCTGCTTGATATCGAAGCCATGAAAACATTCCCTCTGGGAGCGTTCCTTCTGCTTCTGACCGGACTGCAGAAAATCATGATCATGGCTGCCAACAAGGTGAACCGCCCTATAGAAAAGGGTGTGAACAATCATTACATAAACGACGCGAAGCGCATTCTTAAGGAGAATCCTGATCTTACCATCATCGGCGTTACCGGAAGCTACGGCAAGACAAGCGTCAAATTCTACCTTGAGACACTGCTGAGACAGAGATACAGAGTGCTCGTGACGCCGGAGAGCTATAACACTCCGATGGGAATAGTCATAACCATCAGGAAATTCCTCAAGCCGACACACGAGATATTCGTCTGCGAGATGGGAGCCAGATACGTAGGAGAGATCAAGGAAGACTGCGATCTCGTGCATCCGCATCACGGCGGGCCTCAGCACCTCGATACCTTTGAAAGCATGGAGAACATCCAGAAGACGAAGTTCGAGCTTGCTGACGCTGTACCTGACGGAGGAATGCTCTTCCTGAACGGCGACAATGAGTATATCGCGGAAGAACTGGAACGCAGAAAGGGCAGCAGACCGCTCTACGATGATCCTGTCATGTATCACTCGCAAAAGATCGGCAGCGGATATTACGCATCGGATATAGTTATTACGAACCATGGAACTGACTTCACGGTAAATGCTCCGGACGGAGAGTCTGAGCGCTTCTCGATGAAGCTCGTAGGCATGCACAATGTCATAAACGTAATGGGTGCTATCGCGGTTGCTCATGAATTCGACATTCCGCTCGCTGAGCTGCGCATACCTGTCAGGAGGATACAGAGTGTGCCTCACCGCATGGAGATGAAGAATCACGGAGATGTTACTATAATAGATGACGCGTTCAATTCGAATCCTATCGGATCGAAGGCGGCTGTAGAGACTCTCGCGATCATGGACGGCATGAGGATACTTATCACGCCGGGCATGGTAGAGCTCGGCGAAGATGAAGCTGAATACAACAGAAAGTTCGGAACATATGCAGCAGATTGCTGCGACAGGATATTCCTGGTCGGCAGAAAGCACACTGAGCCTATAAAAGAGGGTATACTCAGCAAGGGATTCCCGGAGAAGCATCTCGAGGTATTCGACAAGGTAGAAGATGCGATCAGCCGCGCATATGCAGTTAAAACAGATCAGCATAAATACATTCTGTTAGAGAACGATCTTCCGGATAATTATTGATTGAGTTGCACCGGCTTATACATACCAGCCGGGTAACTCGAGAACGCCGGCACTTAGCGATTGGCAAGCGTCAGCGCAGTCAGAGCTTAGTACCGCTGCGTTCGAATGTTAGCGAGAGCGGGCCCGGCGGTATGTATAAGCCGGTGCAGCCTTAAATAGGAGATTATTATGAAGACGAAAGTCGCGATGATGTTCGGCGGAAAGACCGTTGAACACGAAGTGTCTGTAATATCCGGAATCCAGGCGTTCAAAGCCATGGATACGGACAAATATGAAGTCATCCCGGTATACATGACGAAAGAAAACGACATGTACATCGGAACGGATATCGGAAAGATCGAATCGTACCGTGACATCCCGGCGCTTCTGAAGCGCTCGCAGAGGGTGATCATGGTGAATGACGGCGGAAGGGTTTATCTCGCCCCATATCCTGCAAAGAAGTTCGGCGGACAGAAGCCTGCTGCCATCGATATCGCTTTCCCGGTAGTCCACGGCACCAACGTTGAGGACGGAGCTCTTCAGGGCTACCTCAAGACAGTCGGTGTCCCGTTCGTAGGACCTGACGTCACATCGTCCGCAATAAGTATGGACAAGTTCATAACCAAAGCCGTTCTTAAAGAAGCCGGAGTGCCTGTTCTTGATGCTGCGGTTTATACGATGGCGGATTATGAGTATCCTGAAAAGATCGCAGACGATATAGAAAAGACCTTCGGATATCCGGTCATCATAAAGCCTGTGAACCTCGGCTCAAGCGTAGGTATCGGAGTCGCAAAGAGCAGGGATGAGCTTATCGATGCCATTGATGACGCGTTCAGATATGCCGCCCGCGTAATGGCAGAGCATGCGATATCGAGACTCAGAGAGATCAACTGCTCGGTGCTGGGCGATGAAAACGAAGCGGAAGCATCGGAGTGCGAGGAGCCGCTGACCTCAGGCGAGATCCTCAGCTACGAGGACAAATACGTTAACGGCGGAGGCAAGAAGGGCGGAGCTAAAGGCGGAAGCGGATCAAAAGGTGCAGGTATGGCGAACCTTTCAAGAAAGATACCGGCAGAGCTAAGTCCTGAAAGACGTGAGGAGATCCGCGAACTTGCCGTAAAGGCGTTCAAAGCTCTCGGCTGCTGCGGAGTGTCACGTATCGACTTTATGATCGATGAAGAGGAAGACAAACTGTACTTCAACGAGATAAACCCGATCCCGGGCTCACTCTCGTTCTACCTGTGGGAACCGGTAGGTGTTCCGTATAAGGAGCTTCTCGACCGCATGATACAGCTGGCTCTGAAGAGAGCCCGCATCGAAGATGCACTCACATTTACATTTGATACAAACATTCTCGCTAATGCGAAATTGTAAGAGGTAAGCATAATGGCACTTGATGGATTCAGAGATATGTATAACGATTTCTACGGACCGGCTGATGACGGGATGACCTCAAAACAAAGGAGAGAACAGAACGTCAGAGATAAAGTCCGTCAGCTTTCGGAAGAGGGCAAAGCCCAGCTCAGCATAGAGACCGAAGTTGAGACTATGGAAGAGGCTGAAAGAAAGCCTGTGGCAGTGGCGACGAAGACACCGGGTGAAGAGCCTGAAAAACCGAAGGAACCGGAGAAATCAGGCATGGAAGAGCTGAATGAGCTCATCGGGCTTAAGACGGTCAAGCATGACGTTGAAGAACTCATTGGGCTGGCCAAGGTAAGAAAGATGCGTGAAGAGAAGGGCATGAAGGCAGTTCCTATGTCTCTGCACCTTGTTTTCTCGGGAAATCCGGGTACGGGCAAGACTACTGTTGCCAGGATCCTGGGCAAGCTTTACAAGGAGATCGGCATTCTTTCAACCGGCCAGATGATCGAGACCGACCGTTCCGGACTGGTCGCAGGCTATGTAGGTCAGACTGCTATCAAGACGCAGAAGAAGATCCAGGAGGCCATGGGCGGCATCCTGTTCATAGATGAGGCTTACATGCTCAATCAGAAGGATGAAAACTTCGGTCAGGAAGCAATCGATACCATCCTCAAGGCTATGGAGGACCACCGCGATGAGTTCATAGTGATAGTTGCCGGATACACGCAGCTCATGAAGGAGTTCGTTGAGAGCAACCCGGGACTCAAATCCAGGTTCAACAAGTTCTTCGAGTTCCCTGACTATACGGTCGAAGAGCTTCAGGCGATCTTTGAGCTGCAGTGCAAAAAGTATCAGTACAAACTTACCGAAGAGGCTGATAAAGCCGTGCGTGAGGAGATCATAAGGCTCGAGGAGTCAAAGGGCGAGAACTTTGCGAATGCCAGAGAAGTGCGTAACCTTTTCGAAAAGATCATCGCCAATCAGGCATCAAGAGTTTCTGCTCTCGAGGATGTGGATGAGGAGACGCTTTCAACGATCACCATTGAGGACCTCACGGACAAATTCGAGGAGGAGTACGAGAAAGAACTCTCAGCAAGGGCGGCAAGAGAAGCCGAGGTTGCCGAGGCATTGAAAGAAGTTGAAAAAATGAGCGGCGATAATCAGCTGACTGCAGAAGAACGTGCCGGCGAGTTGGTCAGTCTCCTGCAGGAAATGGTTGATGAGAATGCTGAAGGAGCCAAAGGCGGCAAAAAGAAAAAGGCCAAAGCTCCTGAGAAAAAGCCTATCATAAGAAGATAGCAGATAATAAGGAAGTATAGTGTTGAAAAACTATTTAACAAAAAAGAATATATTTGAGTTTGCGCAGATGGTGCTTGGAAACGCCATCTGTGCTTTTTCGGTAACGTGCTTTGCGCTCCCTTACAACATGGTAGTAAGCGGTGTGAGCGGACTGGGCAGGATAGTCAATGTTCTGACGGGCTTCAGTGTGAGTGCAGCCGTGGCGATAATAAATATAGCATTGTTCATTATAGGCGCAGCTGTGCTTGGCAAGAGGTTTGCGGCGACTATCGCCCTCGGAACCTTCGCTTTCCCGTTTTTCATGAGCATATTT
>CACZGY010000030.1 GCA_902780815.1 uncultured Eubacteriales bacterium | reverse complement strand
TCCAGTCTGCACGTACTGAACCTGAGGGGTACGGCCAGGCTGCACTGCGAAAGGCACGGTATGAAATATGAGGACTCAAACCTAATCGTATGCCACATAGACGGTGGTATGTCCATCTCCGCTCATGATCACGGGAGAATGGTTGACGGCACAAACAATGCCCTGGGAGAGGGCCCGTTCACACCGACACGTATAGGCGCTCTGCCTGTTCAGACAGCTGTTGAATACTTCAGCAATAACGGGAACATTAAAGTAGGGGATGCCTGCACAAGATCAGCTGGTTTTGTGAGCCATTTCGGTACCTCAAATTCAGATAGAGTGCATGAGATGGTCAAAGCAGGAGACCCGAAGGCGGTCCGCGTATGGAATGCCATGCTCTACAATATCTGCAAGGGAATAGGTGAGATGGCTGCCGTGCTCTCGGGCAGGGTGGATGCGATAGTTCTCGGAGGCGGACTTCTAAGGTTTGATGATATATGCGAATATATAAATGATCGCTGCGGATGGATCGCTCCGGTATATGCATATCCCGGAGAGGTGGAGCATGAAGCCATGGCAGCAGGGGCGCTCAGAGTACTCAGAGGTGAGGAAGCGCCTCAGGTATACACGGGAATCCCTGTCTGGGACGGATTCAACGACTGAAAATTTCAGATAAAGGCTTGACTTATAATGAACATATGCTAATATATTCATATGAATGTATCAGCATGTGTTTTTTTATGAAAGGAACAGCCGATGACTGAAAACGATTACATGATAAAAGATCTGGGCGAGGAGGAACTTCTCGAACTGGCGGAGCTCTTCAAGATGTTTGCGGATTCTACGCGCATCAAAATACTCTATGATCTCTTTGACGGTGAAAAGAATGTCAGCGAGATATGCGAAGACATCGAGATGAATCAGTCCGCTGTATCCCACCAGCTCAAAGCTCTTAAGACAGGCAAGCTCATAAAGAGCCGCCGTGAGGGAAAGGCGATATATTATTCCCTCGATGATGATCACGTAAAGACGATCATAGAGATGGGCAAGGAACATATAGGAGAATAAGGTTTTCACCTGTAAAGAAAAGGAGAACGGAAATGAAGAAGAAATTCAAGCTCGTGGATCTTGACTGCGCTAACTGTGCTGCAAAGATGGAGGAAGCAATAAAGAACATCGACGGTGTAACTGATGCTTCCGTTAGTTTCATGACACAGAAGATGATGATCGAGGCAGATGATGCCGTATTCGATAAGGTCGTTGAAGAAGCTGTTAAATGCATCGCAAAAGTAGAACCTGACTGTCAGGTAGTTCTGTAATGGAAAGATTTACTGAAAAACAAAAAAAGGAATTACAGCTTATAGGGATATCACTGGTACTGTTCGTGATCCTGATGATCGCCGAGCACGCAAACCTGTTCCCTGATACTTTGGGAGGAACGATCACGCTGTTGCTCCTCTACCTTGTTCCTTACTTCATCGTTGGCCGGGATGTCGTGCGCAAGTGCCTGATCGGCATAAAAAACAGACAGCTTTTCGATGAGAGTTTTCTCATGACTGTCGCAACAATAGGGGCGTTTGGCTGTAAAGAATTCGGAGAAGCAGTGGCAGTAATGCTGTTCTATCAGGTGGGAGAGTTCTTCCAGGGATATGCTGTCGGAAAATCAAGGGGCTCCATTGCAGACCTGATGAGTATGGCGCCTGATTTCGCTAACCGCGAGACCGAAGACGGGAGCATTGAGGTGATAGATCCCGATGACATCGAAGTGGGAGATATACTGGTCATCAAACCGGGAGAAAAGGTTCCTACAGATGGTATTGTTATAGAAGGAAGCGGTCTTGTAAACACTTCGGCGCTGACCGGCGAGTCGCTCCCAAGACCTGTAAACGCGGGAGAGCAGGTGATATCCGGATGCATTAACGGAGAAACCCTGCTCAGGATAAAAGCTGAAAAAGAATTTGACGACTGCACGGTATCGCAGATACTTGAGCTCGTGGAAGATGCGTCATCCCGCAAGTCGGTAACGGAAAACTTCATCACGAGGTTTGCTCATTATTACACTCCTGCAGTAGTCATCGCAGCAGCGGTTCTTGCTTTTCTGCCGCCGGTTGTTTCAGGACATTTTGCTTCTGAATTCGGTACGTGGGTGCTCAGGGCGTGCACCTTCCTGGTAATTTCGTGTCCTTGCGCACTTGTCATTTCCGTGCCTCTCGCATTCTTCGGAGGCATAGGCGCCGCGTCTTCAAAGGGCGTGCTTGTAAAGGGCTCCAATTACCTTGAGCTCCTTGCCAGCCTTGATACAGTAGTTTCAGACAAGACCGGAACGCTTACAGAGGGCAGGTTCAGAGTTGCGATGGTAGAAGCTGCGAAAGGCTATGATACTGACGAGATAATCAGATATGCCGCAGCAGCCGAGGCAGGATCAACGCATCCGATCGCAGCTGCAATAGTGGAAGCCTGTGAGAAACCGATACCTCAGTCCAGAATAAAGGATGTCAGGAACGTGGTCGGAAAGGGAATAACCGCCAAAGCCGGCCGTGATACCATCGCTGTAGGCAACAGGGGATTCTTTGACGAAGAGGGTATAGAATGCCCTGAGACAGCTGCAGATATAAGCGGCACAAATTGCTATGTGGCAAAAAACGGTAAATACATAGGAACTATAATAGTTGCAGATGCGCCTAAAGACGGAGCAAAGGAAGCCATAAAGGAAATGCTGAATGCCGGTGTAAAGTCCGTGATAATGCTGACCGGCGATTCCGAAAAAGCTGCTTCAGCTGTGGCTTCCGAACTTGGTATCACAGAGTACAGAGCAGGGCTTCTGCCGCAGGATAAAGTAAGTGTAGTAGAAGGCCTGATAGAGAACCTCAGAAAAAAAGCCGGCTCAGGTGAGAGAGCAGATAAAAAACGCGGCAGGCTTGCATTTGCCGGAGACGGGATAAACGACGCACCGGTGCTTTCTGTATCTGATGTAGGAATCGCCATGGGTTCGCTTGGATCTGATGCTGCAATAGAGGCTGCTGACGTTGTGATAATGGATGACGATATCGGAAAAATACCGGCGGTCATGAGGATAGCCCGCAAAACGCTTGGCATCTCCAAACAGAACATAGCGTTTGCTCTTTTAGTCAAATTCAGCTGCCTTATACTTGGTGCTGTCGGTATAGCCAACATGTGGATAGCCGTATTTGCCGATGTGGGAGTGGCGGTGATCTGTATACTGAATTCCATGCGTATGCTTAACAAATAAAGTGGTACAATGAGTAATATGAAGATACATGTGCTCAACTGCGGATACATTAAAATATCGAAAAGACTGATCGAAACAGGCGGCATTATAAGTGATCTGAGCCGCGCAGTCCTCACACCGGATGCGCAGCGCATTGAACTTCCGGTGCACGCCTTTTTGATTGAACATGCAAGCGGCCTTTACCTCGTAGATACAGGCCTGAGCAGAGATATAAGTCCATTGGGCGAATATGACAGAAAGGCATCTGAAAAAGTGATATCGAAGCGTCTGGCGGCGATCTATCATCCTTATGTTCCGGAAGGCATGGCCGTACATGAACAGCTTGCTTCGATGGGAATAAGTCCCAATGATCTCATGGCTGTGCTCATAACGAATTTTGATATAGATCATGTTGCCGGACTGAAGCATGTAGCGGAAGCCAAAAAAATAATAGTTCCTGAAGATGAAGCATATTGGTCAGTAAGAACGAAATATAAGCTGAGACAAAACAGGGAACTCTGGGAACCGTATATAACAGACAGATTGTTCTTCAGGGGTCATCTTATTGGCCCGATGAACAAAGCAATTGATATATTGGGAGACGGCAGTCTGGTTATGGTCAGCATCCCGGGATACACGGACGGCCAGGTGGGGCTGAAAGTGTCAGATAACGGGAAATATGTGTTCATAGCTTCAGACGCTGCGTTTTATCCTGACAACTGGATAAAAATGAAAGCGCCGGGCCTTGGAGCAAACGAAGAGCTGCAGCTGAAAACCATGAGATGGCTTTCCGGAACGGCAGAAGACGATGCCTGTGAATGTATTCTGTGCACACATGATCCGGATCTGAAGAGAAGAACTATAGATCTTTAGCGCGATTGTTACCTTAATACATCTTAATCTAAATATAGCGTCATAAATGGATATAATGACAACATTTTGTGCTAAAATGGTGCGGAACAAAGAATTCCGCACTTTTTGTGTTTGAAGTGTAAAGAATATATTAATGTCGGAGATAAAAATGACATCAGATCAGTTCGACAAAAACAATAATAAAGACAGCGTCAGGGAGATAACGCAGGACCGCCGCAATGTTTCTTCCAATATGGGAAGAAAACCGGAACCGGCCAGTCTTTCGTTTGATTTTGATAAGAAACCTGATGAGCCTGAAGGCTTCACTTTCGACTTTGAGAATAAGCCTGACGATCCGGCCCCGGTACCTGAGAAGATACAGGAAACAGAAAAGATGCTGAAAAAGACGCCGGATAATACACCGGCGGAAACTCCTGTACAGGAAGCTCCTGCAGAGAAAGTTCCGAAAAAGCAGTATGGACTTCCTGAAAATTACAGCAGATCACAGGAACCGCAACCGGTCAGAGCCCCGGCTCCAAAAGGCCAGTCTCAGTTTTCCAGAAAAATAGACTCAGCAAAGTTAAAACTCAGGAAAAAGATCGCTGAACAGCAGGATGCACGCAGGGCATCAAAAGCTGCTGAAGCAGAAAGACAAAGACTGCTTGCGAGAGAGGCTGAGGTAAGAAAGGCCGAGGAGACAAGACTTGCTGAAGAAGCTGCCAGGAGAGCTGAAGAAGCAAGACAGAAGGCTGAATATCAGGCTAAGCTTGAAGCAGCGATCTTTGAAGAGATGGAGACTGCAAAAGGCAAAAAGGCTGTAAAACCGGCAAAAGCCGTAAAGCAGGGCGCATCTGTCAAGACTAAGCCTGCAGGGAAGTCTCTGAAAGAGAAAAAAGACGTTGCTAAAAACAGCGTTCCCGGAAAGAAAAAAGCCGAGGAAGCCAGAAAAGCAGCGGAAGCAAAAAAAGCTGAAGAGGCAAAGGCTGCAGCAAAGGTCGCGGCGCAGGCAAAAAAAGAGTCGCGCAAAAAACCGGACGGAAAGAAGAAAATCAGAATTAAAAAGAAAAGGGGCGTATTTGGCTGGATCTTGGCGTTCATCGAGATAATGCTCGCACTTGGCATTATATGCGGAATAGCCGGCGGAGCTTATGCAGCAATAACTATAGCGCATGCAGATACGATACACCCTGAACAGATATACAACACCCTTGAAGTCAGCACTCACATATATGACGACAAAGGTAATCTGACAAATGATATCTATCTTTCAGAAAACCGCGATATCGTCAAATATGAAGAGCTTCCTGAAAATCTTAAGAACGCTTTCATTGCTATCGAAGACAAGACTTTCTGGACGCATAAGGGATTTAATATAAGAAGAATCTTCGGTGCTATATGGAATTCCGTTTCGGGCGGCGGTGAAATAAGCGGCACCAGTACGATCACGCAGCAGCTGGCCCGCAACATATTCCTGCCTGAAGAAAAGAGTATAAGATCGATAAAGCGTAAGATAATTGAGATGTATTACGCTCATGAGATAGAAGAAGAACTCAGCAAGGAAGAGATTCTTACAGCATATCTCAACACGATATATCTTGGTTATGGATGCTACGGTGTTGATACGGCATCAAAGAAATACTTCAGCCAGGATGTCGAAGATCTGACTCTTGAGGAGTGTGCTGCACTCGCCGCACTGCCTCAGGCACCGGGAGTATATGAACTCCTGATAACTGAGAACGATGAGGCCGAGACTACCACGGAAGTCAAGGACGGACTGTATGCAAATGACGTCTCCAGAAACAGGCGTTATCTTGTGCTCGACCTGATGGCGGAACAGGGCTACGTAACGCAGGAAGAAGCTGATGCAGCCAAAAAGCCTCTGGAAGAATTCATCAAACCTGGCGGAGAAAGCCTGAGTGCGAGCTCGGCATTCAAGGATTATCTCCTTGATACCGTAAAGAAAGACCTTATGGAAAAGTACAGCCTCAGTGAAGAACAGGCTGACAAGATGATATACACCAAAGGCCTTAACATCTATTCGACTCTCGATTCACAGGCGCAGAAAGTCGTCACGAAAGAATTCAAGAAGAAATCGAATTTCCCTAAAGCTGTGAATGATAAGGGAAAAGTCGAAGGTGCCATGGTAATAGTGAAAGTAGGCACTGGTGAGATAAAAGCAATGGCCGGCACCAGAAAGACAAACGGTGAGAAGCTCTTCAACAGAGCGGTAAGCCCGCGTCAGCCGGGATCGTCAATAAAGCCGATCGCTGTGTATGCTCCTGCACTCCAGAAGAGTTATGAGTATCAGAAGGAAGGAAAGCTGTTCAAGTTCAAGGACACCGGCTATGACAGCCAGGGAACCAGAAACTGGGGCAACTACATAACCGCAAGCTCTGGCGTAACTGATGAAAAGATGACGGTCAACGGAAAGGTATGGCCTAAGAACTTCGGAAGAACCTATACGGGATATAAGACATTCAGACGTGCGATCCAGCTCTCGATCAATACCTGCGCCGTAAAGATCCTGGCACAGGTAGGAACTGATTACTCAATGGATATGGTCAAGAAGTTCGGCATCAGCACCGCTGTCGACAACACAGACGAGCCATATAATGATGTCAATCTTGCAGCCCTCGGACTTGGCGCAATGACAGAAGGTGTAACTCCTCTGGACATGGCACTTGCATATGCGGTATTCCCTAATGGCGGAGTACATAACTCAGGAATCTGCTATACAAAGGTCACTGACAGCGATGGCAACGTCCTTCTCGAAGGAAAGTCTGAAAAGACAAAGGTTCTTGATCCGGGAGTAGCATTCATAATGACAGATGTCCTCCAGACAGTAGTCTCAGACGGAATTGCCGGAAACGCGGCGATCTCCGGAGAGAAAGTAGGAGGAAAGACCGGAACAACAGATGAGACCTGGGATATTTGGTTCGACGGATTCACTCCTAAATATGCCGCAGCACTCTGGATAGGCACAGACAACAATGTAGAGCTCGATGCTACTTCTGCTACAGCCGCAAAGCTCTGGAGCACAATAATGGGCAAGGTCAAGAGAGCAAAGGGCGGAGAGTATAAGTCCAGACCGGATAATGTAATAGTGAAGAACGGCGAATACTACACCAACGGCACACAGCCGCCTGATCCACCGCCGGAAGTGAAAAAGGACAAAGATAAGGATAAAGATAAGGACAATGCGGACGGCGAAAACAAGGACGCCAAGGATACCAAGACAGATACGCAGAGCAAGGACAAGGATAAAAAGAACTAGTTCATAAGTCCTTTAAATAAAAAAACCTTGCAATTACAGAACTTTGGTGGTATAAGTGCAAAGTAAGCTAACGTTTCGAAAGAGTGGGGACTCCCACTCTTTCGCTTATGTATGGATATTTCTACGGTAGAAACATGGCAAAGGAAGATATAAGTGCAAGAGTAACAGAGATGCTGATGCCGTTTCTTAATGATAACGGACTCGACATCTACAAAGTCGAATATAAAAAAGAAGGGCCGGCCTGGGTACTCAGAGTATGCCTGGATAAGCCTGCTGATGCAGAGTCGGAGTATGTGAGCATAGATGACTGCGAGAAGGTAAATGTCTGGCTGAGTGATATGCTCGACAGGAACGACATAATAGAACGCAGCTATAATCTTGAAGTCAGCTCTGCAGGCCTCGACAGAGAGCTCCTTAAGGATACCGATTATGTCCGTTTTGCCGGAAGAGCTGTAGAAATAAAAACCTATGAGCAGATCAACGGCAGCAGATTACATGAGGGAGTTCTCAGGGGCAAGGTGAACGGTATAGTAACGATAGATACCGGAGCAGGAGAACTTTCCATACCTGCCGAAAAAATAGCAAAAATAAATTTAGCAGTAGTTTTCTAAATACAAAGGAAATCAGGAGGAGACAATGAGCAAGGAATTTCTAGATGCATTTGCAGATCTCAAAAAAGAAAAGAATCTTTCAGAAGAAGAGATCATCGGAGCTATCAAGGACTCTATCGAAAATGCATACAGGAAGAATTACGGAGCATCCAATGTCAGAGTTGACGTTGATATGACTGAGGGCAATGTCACTGTATACATGGGTATGGAGGTCGTTGAGGAGGTTGAAGATTATCTTACTCAGATCTCGATCGAGGATGCAAAGGAGATATATGACGGGTATGAGATCGGCGATGTAGTCGAGTACGAGATCGATCCAAGAGATTTCAACAGGATCGCTGCTCAGGGTGCAAAGCAGGTGTTTGTACAGAAGAACAGAGAAGCTGAACGCACAAACTCATACAACGAGTTCATTGAGAAGAAAGGCACTATCGTTACAGGTAAGGTCGAGAGGATCTCAAACGGCACAATGCTCATCTCACTTGGCCGCACAGAAGGACGTGTTCCTGCTTCAGAGCAGGTAAGAACTGAAAACTTCAAGCCTGGTGACCGCATCAAAGTCTATGTAATGGATGTAAAGAAGGAGAACAAGGGCCCGCAGGTGCTGCTTTCAAGATCGCATCCGGGACTTGTAAGAGGACTTTTTGAGCTTGAGATCCCTGAAATCGCCGATGGTACGGTAGAGATCAAAGGAACAGCCCGTGAGGCGGGTTCCCGCACTAAGATTGCTGTATACTCGCATGATCCTAATGTTGATCCGGTAGGAGCATGTGTCGGAAACAGAGGTGCAAGAGTCCAGAACATTGCAGATGAGCTCTTTGGAGAAAAGATAGACATCATTGTCTGGGACGATGATCCGGCAGTTCTTATCAGCAATGTGCTTAGACCTGCGATCGTTGAGGGCGTTTACATAAACGAGGAAGAAAAGTCAGCTACGGCAGTAGTTCCTGAACAGCAGCTGTCACTTGCGATCGGCCGCGAAGGTCAGAACGTAAGACTCGCTGCAAGAGTCAGCGGATGGAAGATCGACATCAAGAGCAACGACCAGCTCAAGGAGATGGGCTTCGCATTCGATGAATATGAAGATTCCGATGTAGAAGAAGCCGGAGAGGTTACTGAAATTGAGGAGACACAAAACAACTAAGCCGATGCGAAGATGCATTGCATGCAGAGAATCGAAGCCGCAGGACGAGCTGATAAGGTTTGTTCTCAACGGACAGGATCCGGTGGCAGACTTCGGCGGCAAGGCTGAAGGAAGAGGCTTCTATCTGTGCAAAAGCGCGGAATGTGTAAAACTGGCAGTAAAGCGGAAAGCTTTCAACCGCGTATGCAAGCGAAATCTAGATGAGAGAGAAATCAGTAGTCTTATCGGGCAGATACTCGATAGCTACCAAGGAGGTATGGATGTCAAAGAAAGTTAGCGAACTTATCAAAGAACTTGACATAAGTATACAGGAACTTAAGGGATATGCTGATAAACTGGGCATTG
This sequence comes from uncultured Eubacteriales bacterium, assembly GCA_902780815.1. Classification (GTDB taxonomy): domain Bacteria; phylum Bacillota; class Clostridia; order Peptostreptococcales; family Anaerovoracaceae; genus Crickella. The sequence goes on along the minus strand of CACZGY010000030.1, from coordinate 7,950 downwards.
CCATAAGTTCTGCAAGATCCACAGTTGAGGATCAGGCTGCTGAAAGGCTGACACGTTCGATCAACATGATGAGGGGAACTTCATCCGGATCAGCTGCAGGAGGTAATAAGCCTAAGATCAAGGCTGTTCCTGTTGTGCCTAAAGACGGGGCAAGACCAAAACCGCCTGCAGGAAAGCCGGTAATTCCAAAGAAGCCTGTTGCACCTAAGAAAGAAGAACCGGCTGAAGAAAAGCCTTCAGAGGAAAAAACTGCGGAAGAAAAGATCGAAACAGCCGCCGAAGAGCCAAAGGTAACGGCAGCTGAGATTCCTGCTGCCGCAAAAGAACCTGAAGCAGCAAAACCGGCTGAAGAGAAACCTGTCATTTCTGAAGAGGCTGCAGCACCTGAGAAGGTAGAGCCTGCAGAAGAGAAGGCCGTACCTGAAAAGGAACCGGAAGAGGAAAAGGCAGAAGAAAAACCTCAGACAGCTCCTGCAGAAACAAAGAAGCCTGAACCTGCAAAACCTGAGAAGGCAGCGGCAGTAAAACCTGAACCAGCAAAGGAAGAGGAATATGTAAATGCTCCGGGCAAGCCTATGCGCTTCAAGAAGATCTCTGACGCTGAAACTGAAAAGAAAAAGGCAGAAGAGCAGAAGAGGCAGATGCGTGAAAAGAGAGCGCAGAACAAGGCTGCTGAAGGGGAAAGAAAAAAATCTTCCAAGAATAAAGGAGAAGGCGGAAAAGACCGTCAGGACCGCTCAGAGCGCAAAGACCGTCAGGACCGTAAAGAACGTCCTGAACGTCAGGAGCGTCCGAGGAAAACTCAGGGTGAACGTCCTGCACCTGCACCGGCTTCAGGAGGAGGCAAGGCTTCTAAAGGAAAGAGCAAGAAGTTCTTCGATAACCGCGATAAAGATAAGCAGTCCAGATTCGACAGACGTGAAGACGGACAGTCCGGACGCAGAAACAACAATAATAATATCTATGATGAAGCCGCTCTCGAGAAGCAGGAACGTCATAAGAGAAAATATAAGACCAAAGTGGCAGAGGAACCTACCGTAGAGGAACTCCTTCCGGAGGGAACAATTGCAGTAACAGTTCCTATCACTGTTGCAGGTCTTTCAGAACAGGCGGAAATCAGCGTCAGCAAGATCATCATGGCAATGATGCAGATGGGCGTCATGGCTACTATCAACCAGACTCTCGATAAGGACGCTGTTGAGATGCTTGCTGAGGATCTCGGACTTCAGATCGTTGTAACTGAAGAAGAGCCGGAGATCGAAGAGCCGGGTATCGATATGCATGAAGACGCAGAAAGCGAACTCAAGCCTCGTCCGCCTATCATCACAGTAATGGGACACGTAGACCATGGTAAGACTTCACTGCTTGACGCCATCAGAAATACAAACGTCACTGCAGGCGAGTCCGGCGGTATTACGCAGCACATCGGTGCATCAGAGGTCACGATCAACGGTAGAAAGATCGTATTCCTCGATACGCCTGGACACGAAGCATTCACAACGATGCGTGCAAGAGGAGCTCAGGTAACAGACATCGCTGTACTGGTAGTAGCAGCCGATGACGGCGTAATGCCTCAAACCATTGAGTCCATAAGCCATGCAAAGGCAGCGAATGTACCTATTATTGTTGCCATCAACAAAATGGATAAGCCTGGCGCAAATCCGGACAGAGTAAAGCAGGAACTCATGGAGCACGGTGTGCTCGTAGAGGACTGGGGCGGCGAAGTCATTTCCGTTCCTGTATCAGCAAAGAAGGGCGAGGGTATCACTGATCTGCTCGAAATGATACTTCTGCAGGCAGACATGCTCGAACTCAGAGCAAATCCTGACAGACTGGCTCTCGGAACCGTTATCGAAGCAAGACTCGACAAGGCTAAAGGCCCTGTTGCGACTCTTCTGGTTTCGAATGGTACTCTTAAGACCGGTCAGAGCGTTGTTGCCGGAACTACATCAGGAAAGATCCGTGTAATGACAGATGATAAGGGCAAGACTATCCGCAAAGCAGGTCCTGCTACAGCTGTAGAGATTCTCGGACTTTCGGATGTACCGGATGCAGGAGATGCATTCAACGCAGTAAGGGATGACAAGACTGCGCGCGAGATCGCTGCAAACCGCAAGGAGAAGATGAGAGAGGAAGTCCTGGCCAAGAACGCCAGCATGACTCTCGAGAAGCTGTTCAGCCAGATCCAGCAGGGCGAAGCCAAGGAACTCAACCTTATTGTCAAGGCAGACGTACAGGGATCTGTCGGAGCCATCATCACTTCGCTTGAGAAGCTTGAGACTCCGGAAGTAAAGATCAACGTGATCCACAGCGGTGTTGGTACAATCAATGAATCCGATGTAATGCTGGCTGAGACATCAAACGCTATCATCATCGGCTTCAACGTCAGACCTACTACTGCTGTTACAAATCAGGCTCAGGCTGCAGATGTCGAAATCAGACTCTACAGAGTCATCTACGACATCATCGATGAGATCCAGGATGCTATGAAGGGAATGCTCGATCCTGAATATAAGGAAGAAGTTCTCGGCAAGGCAGTTGTCAGGGATACATTCAAAGTACCTGGCGTCGGCATCATCGCAGGCTGCTATGTAAATGAAGGCATCGTTAAGAGGAATGCTCAGATCAGACTTGTAAGAGACGGCATAGTCATTCATGAGGGCGTTATCAGCTCACTCAGAAGATTCAAGGACGACGTCAGAGAGGTCGCTGCCGGATATGAATGCGGACTCGGCATAGAGAAATACAACGACATCAAACCTGACGACGTTATCGAATGCTTCAACATGGTTGAGGTAGCACGTTAATAACGGAGATAAAATGGCAAAATACAGACAGGGAAGGCTCAGTGAAGAGATCAAGAAGAGCGTAAGCGGTTTTCTTATCAACGGAGCAAAAGACCCGGCACTTACTTCAAGAATAATAAGCATCACAGGCGTAGACGTAACACGTGATCTCAGCTATGCCACGATATACGTTTCGCCTGTATGCCTGTCTGATGAAGACAAAGAAATGGTGTACTCAGGTGTACTCGCCGGCTTTGAGCGCGCAAAAGGCGCCATAAGAGGTCAGTTGTCGAGAGATGTTAAGCTAAGACATACACCTGAGCTCATCTTTAAGCTCGACTCATCACAGGATTACGGAAGACATATTGATTCGATTATAGATACTCTCACTTACAGCAACGAGGAATGAACGATACAATAAAAAGCATCGCTACAATAATGAAGGATCTTGACGGCATACTGCTGTTCCCGCACACAAACATGGACGGGGATGCGCTGGGTTCATGCACGGCGCTTTGTCTTGCCCTGAGAAGTCTTGGCAAGAAAGCCTATGTCATGATAAATGAACCGGTTCCTAAGAACCTTGATTTTCTCGAGTGCGGATGCACTACTTTCGACGACAGCGTGCTTGACGATGTTCAGCTCTCGCTTATGATAGACTGCAACGGAATGAACCGCATAACCGGAAGGGAAAAGGCATGGGAGAGAGGACGCCTGAAAGGCTGCTTTGATCATCACGCTACTAAAGCAAAGGAGATCCGGTATGATTTTGCAAGAATCGAGCCTAAATCCGCTGCAGTAGGAGAGATAGTATATAACGTGATAAGAGCTCTTGGAGTCGAGATCTCTCTGGATATTGCCAATTGCATATTCGCGGCAATTACTACAGACACGGGAAATTTTCAGCACAGCAATACTACAAGCCGTTCCCACGAGATAGCAGGTCATCTGTATAAGATAGAAGGCTTCAATTCAAAGGTGATATCCGCACTGATCTACGACCGGAGATCAAAAGAGGCGTTAAAGATGGAAAGTGAGGTAATTTCCGACCTTGATTTCTATGCGGACGGCAGGCTCGCAGTCGGAAAGGTAACTCAGAACCTGCTTAAAGAAAACGGGTGCACTCTTGACGAAGCAGACGGCATAATCCAGAAGATGATGAGTATTGACGGAGTGGAAGGAGCCTGCCTTTTCAAGGAGACCGAAACCAACGTAAGGGCCAGCCTCAGGGGAAGGACCTATGCAAACATGGCAGCAGCCGCATCGAAATTCGGAGGAGGCGGACATGTCCTTGCAGCAGGATGTACTTTCTTCATGCCTCTCGAACAGGCTGAGAAACTGCTCATCCCCGTACTCGTAGATACCGTAAATGCTCACTGAAAGAAATGACAGACGGAATCATAAACGTAAACAAGCCGGCCGGCTGGACATCACAGGATGTATGTTCTAAGCTCAGACATGTGCTTCATATAAAAAAAATAGGACACACAGGAACGCTCGACCCGATGGCTACGGGCGTTTTGCCTGTCTGTATAGGAAAAGCCACCCGCATCATCGAGTACTATGACAAGGATACAAAAAAGTATCATGCTTCGATGAAGCTTGGGATCAGGACCGATACCCTCGATATAACGGGCAAAGTTATTGAAACAGCCGGATATTCGAATGTCGATGAAAAGGCCGTCACAGAGGCATTTAAAGCCTATACAGGCACTATTAATCAGATACCTCCCAGATACTCAGCCCTGAAGATCAACGGAAAGAGAGCATATGATCTTGCACGCGAGGGGAAGGACTTTGAAATAAAGCCTCGTGAAATAACCATCTACAGTAACGATATCACCGGGATCGATCTTGATACATCTACAGTAACGATATCACCGGGATCGATCTTGATAACGGAGAGATAGAATTTGATGTAACGTGTTCAAAAGGAACATATATCCGTACTATCTGTGACGATATAGGGAGAACACTTGGCTGCGGAGCGGTCATGACTGCGCTTACACGCACTGCATCAGGATACTTCAGGATAGAGGATGCTCACACGATAGAAGAGATAGTCGAAGAAGAGGATCCTCTGGGCAAAATGCTTGTTCCGGCTGATGTTACACTGGAAAAGCTTGGGAAAATAATACTTAACGATAATAGAATTACCGCCTTTTTAAACGGAAACAGCTCATGGAGCAATGGATTCCGTATCACAGAACCATCTGTGTTTGACGGACTTTACCGGGTATACGGGAAAGATGAATTTCTCGGAGTCGGAGGAGTCGAGAACGGCTCCCTTGTGCCTAAAAAGGTGATCAGATAAATCCGCAATGGAAATAATAAAGAGCCTTGACCAAATCAATATAGAAAAAAAGACTTCCGTAGCGCTCGGAAACTTCGATGGCATACATATAGGTCACCGGAAGGTTTTCCGGGCTGCGCTTGATGCTGCAAAAGAGCAGGACCTCAGATCGTTGTGCTTTACATTCTCGAACCATCCGTTCAATTTTATTCTAAGACGTGATGACAGCGATCCTGATGCTGTAAAGCTTATATGCACTGAAGAAGAGAAAGTAGCACTCATCGAGGAAATGGGCTTTGACATCCTTGTCAATGTACCGTTTGACGAGTATATCATGACCATGCAGGCGCACGATTTCTTTGAAGAGATCGTAAAAAACAAGTTGAATGCAGGCTTTGTCTCTGTCGGATTCAACTACACCTATGGCGCAAGGGCAATGGGAAGGCCTGACACCCTGCGCAAGGAGTGCAGATCCGCCGACATCGGATTAAGCGTTCAGGATGCAGTCATAGTAGACGGAGATGTCGTAAGCTCAACTTATGTACGCGAAATGATAGCTACCGGAAATATGGAAATGACAGCAAAACTGCTCGGCAGACCGTATTCATTCTCCGGTACGGTAAGACACGGCAAAAAGCTCGGAAGCAGAATGGGTATTCCTACTATAAATATTCCGGCTCCGGACAGGCAGATGCTGCCTCCGAACGGTGTATACTTCAGCCGTATACATATAGATGGGACAGAATATAACAGCGTATCAAATATCGGGCTGAATCCTACAGTAAATGAAGACGGCAGAAAGAAGACCATTGAGACCAATATCTTCGACTTTGACGATGACGCATACGGCAGGGAAGTTACTGTTTATTTCGATCATTTCTCGCGGGGAGAAAGGAAATTCAGGGATAAGGAAGCGCTTTTTGCACAGATAGCCCGCGACTGTGAAAACGCCCTGAATTATCGAAAAAAATGATAGACAACACGAAGCTTTCGTGTTAATATACCAACGTTGTAAAACTATTCAATATACCCGCGCCGCAGTGGTTCGCATCTCCGACGGCCACGCAGAGCGGGCGAACTAAACGCATCTCCGACGGCCACGCAGAGCGGGCGAACTAAAGAAAAGGAGTTTATTTTTATGCTTACAAAAGAGAAAAAACAGGAAATCATCAAAGAGTATGCTATCAAGGAAGGCGACACAGGTTCCCCTGAAGTTCAGGTAGCTATCCTTACTTACAGGATCAACGACCTCAACGAGCACCTCAAAGAGCATCATAAAGACCACCACTCCAGAAGAGGTCTTCTGAAGATGGTAGGACAGAGAAGAAACCTTCTCAAGTACCTCAGAGAGACAGACATCGACAGATACAGAAGTCTCATCGCCCGTCTCGGACTGAGAAAATAATATCTGACATTGAAGCGGGAGCACGCCTCCCGCTTTGTATGTATTTAGTTAATGCCCATAAGAGAAGAAAGATTAACAGGAAGGAGTTGTTAATAAATGGGTAGATTTGAAGATTACAGAACGTTCAGAACAGCACTTGGCGGCAGACTTCTCGAAGTTGAGATCGGCAAGCTGGCTGAGCAGGCAAACGGACAGGCTACGGTCAGATACGGAGATACGGTCGTAAGCTGCACAGTTTGCGCAAGCAAGGAACCAAAGCAGGATGTGGATTTCTTCCCGCTTACATGCAATTTTGAAGAAAAACTCTACGCTGTCGGAAAGATCCCGGGCGGATACATCAAGAGAGAAGGCCGTCCGAGTGATAAGGCAACGCTCACTTCGAGACTGATCGACAGACCGCTCAGACCGCTCTTCCCGAAGGGCTACAGAAATGATGTAGTAGTAACTGCGACTGCTCTGTCGGTAGACCATGACTGCTCACCTGAGGTAGCATCACTGATCGGTACTTCGACAGCAATCGCTATTTCTGATATCCCTTGGGACGGCCCTACAGCAGGCGTTGTTGTAGGCAGAGTTGACGGAGATTTCGTCATCAACCCTACATTCGAGCAGAGACAGGTATCCGACCTCAACCTCACAGTATGCGGTACTGAAGAAGCTATCATGATGGTTGAAGCAGGAGCAAATGAGCTTCCTGAGGAGCAGATGCTCGAAGCTATCCTTACAGGTCATGAAGAGATCAAGAACATCTGCAGATTCATCAAGGAAATCGTTGCAGAGGTAGGTAAGGAAAAACAGCAGTATGTAGTATTCAAAGCAGCTGAAGATGTTGACGCAGCTGTCAGAGAGTACGCAACTTCCAACATGATCGAAGCGATCTACACATTCGACAAGCAGGAGAGGATCGCTAACATGGATGCTGTTGCTGCTGATGCAAAGGAACACTTCGCCGAGGAATTCGAAGGCAGAATGGCCGAGGTCGATGAGGTGCTCTACAACATCAAGAAAGAAGAAGTCAGACGCCGCATTCTTGAAGAAGGCGTACGTCCTGATGACAGAAGACCTGACGAGATCAGACCGCTCTGGAGCGAGACCGGTTATCTTCCGAGAACACACGGATCCGGACTCTTCAAGAGAGGACAGACTCAGGTTCTCTCGGTCGCAACACTCGCACCTCTTTCAGAAGCACAGTATCTCGACGGTATTGATGATGATGTAACACGCAAGAGATACATGCATCAGTATAACTTCCCGGGTTACTGCACAGGCGAGGCTAAGCCTAGCAGATCTCCTGGAAGAAGAGAGATCGGACACGGAGCGCTCGCTGAAAGAGCTCTTCTCCCTGTACTTCCTAGCGAAGAGGAATTCCCGTATGCAATCAGAGTCGTCTCTGAGGTAATGTCCTCGAACGGTTCATCTTCGATGGCATCGACATGCGGATCCACACTCGCACTTATGGACGCCGG
>CACZGY010000029.1 GCA_902780815.1 uncultured Eubacteriales bacterium | reverse complement strand
GGCTATGAAGACGCAAACATGTTAAAAGCCGGACTGGCTTACGCAGACGCTATCACTACTGTCAGTGAAACTTATGCGGGAGAGATACAGACTCCGTTCTACGGCGATGGGCTTGACTCACATTTGCGCCATCATTCCGGAAAACTGCGCGGCATCGTTAACGGCATAGATGTTGTTCAGTGGGATCCGAAAACTGACCCGAAGCTGGCGGCTCCTTATGATATTACTGATGTGCTGACACAGAAGAAGGAAGACAAGAAAGCTCTTCAGCAGGAACTGGGGCTTGATGTGGACGAAGGAAAGTTTGTTATCGGCCTTATCTCGCGTCTGACTAATCAGAAAGGACTTGATCTGGTAAACGATATTCTTCCTGGACTCATCGACGGCAACACACAGGTTGTAGTGCTCGGTACAGGCGATGCGGTATATGAGGAAGCGTTCCGCAACTTTGAGAACTGGTATAAGGGCAGCGTATGCTCATGCATCATGTACGATGAGGGCAGGGCTCACAGGATCTACGCAGGTGCGGATGCCCTGCTGGTACCTTCACTGTTCGAACCATGCGGACTTACACAGCTGATCGCAATGCGTTATGGTACAGTTCCTGTTGTCCGTGAGACTGGCGGACTTAAGGATACGGTTGAGCCTTACAACATGTTCGATCAGCAGGGAAATGGCTTCACATTTGACAGATATGAAGCCGGACTGCTCTATGACGCCGTGAACCGCGCCAAGACATTGTACTTCACTGACCGCTGGCACTGGGACGAGATGGTACAGAGAAACATGGCTAAGGATGTATCATGGGAAGCATCAGCATGGAAGTACAGAGATCTGTACCTTGAGCTGAGACCGTAGAATAGAAAAAAATAAGCCGGAGCTTTGCCTGAAGCAGCGCTCCGGTTTTTTCGCGGGCATATTTAGTTTACATTTTCCGGTTTGTCATATATCCTATAATATAGATACATATGTTCAATATTACTCTCCCGTTAAGAAAGATGAGGGGCTTATGACAAGTGTGACCGTTGTTATTCTGTCGACTGCATTGCTTCTGGCAATGGTTCTGAACCTTGCTCTGAAGCCGTCTTTTTCTGCCAGGCTTACAACCATATGCATGATCATAGCCTTTGTCGGGGGAGTCATCATTTACGGCGTCGGATTTGCTGAGAGCACAGGAGATATCGGCCTCAGCATGATACGGACGCCTTTTTGTGTGATCAAGATGTTCGTCGGCATAAATGATTACGGCTCCATAGCGGGTACTACACCTGTAGCGACACCTTTCAGGATAGTAGTATTTTGGATCATACACTTGCTGGCGTTCTACTCCATGGCAAGTGCCGCCATGTTCACGCTTGGCGAAGAGGCATTGAGATATATGCGCATGCTGCTTTCGGCAAGGGGCGATCTGACTCTGATCTACGGCATCAACGACCGCAGCATTGATCTGGGCAGGGAGTGCCGTGGAGCCGGCGCGGGATCAGTGGTTTTCATAGCTGAGGACGCAGATCATGCCACAGTTACGGATCTTAACAACATGGGCATGTCTGTTATAAGCGGTCCGTCTGCAGTTGCTTCAGATAAGTCTGTTATGAGAAGACTCAGGGCAGGAAAACGCAGAATAAATGTGTATGCAATGGAAGAGGAAGATCAGGATCTTTTCTATGCTTTGGGTCTTAAGGAGGCTTTGAAGGAAGCCGGAGCCGATCCTGAAAACACAGCTGTAACACTGCCGGGAGCGGAAGACATTATAACGTCGATGCTTCAGGTATCCCCGGATCAGTACGGATTCGGATACGTCAATGTATATGACAGCGCCATGCTTGCGGCAAGAGCACTTATAAAGACATGTCCGCCGTGGGATCTTCTGCGGTTCGGAAGTGACGGCCGGGCTCAGGAGGATTTTGACTGTGCGATAGTTGGCTTCGGCAGACATGGACAGGCTGTACTGAAACAGCTGATCATGAACAGCCAGTTTGCAGGCAGCGCATTCCATGCCGCGGTGTTCTCACCGAATTTTGAAAATGAAGCGGGATACATGAAGGCCGAGTGCGCTTCGATGTTCGAAAACTATGATATAAACAGCTTCAATGCAGATGGCAGAAGCATTGAGTTTTACAACTACGTCGATAAACATATCGGTTCCCTCAAACTGATAGCAGTATGCACCGGAGATGAGGGCAGCGACCGTGAAATATCAGATAACCTTATGATGTATCTGAAGCGGCGCAGCGCTGAGCATATCTGCGTTGTAAGATGCGGAGATGATGGCGTCAGATATCAGGAGACGGTCGGCAGCCCGATAATTACGGCAAATATCAATTCCCTTGAATATCTTTCCGCACAGAAAGCGGACCGCGATGCAATCATAATCAACAGCACATATGATGGATCTGACAGGACAGACTGGGAGAAGTGGGTCGGATGTGATTCATTCAGCAAGATGTCATCACGTGCTTCTGCTGATTTCATACCGGCATTTATTCGCGCAGCAGGATTATCAGCGGATGAGGTCGTGGCGGGAAACTGGCCTCCTGCTTCGGATGTTCTTGAAGCGCTTGGAGAGACGGAACATCTCAGATGGAATGCGTTCCACTTCGTTATGGGATACTCTCCGATGAGTGATGAGGCATTCGATAAAAGGGCTGAAGCATACAGGGAATGTGTTTCCGGGGGAAAGCCGGGGATCAGACTTTCCAAGGACTCCGAAAACCGCACTCATGCCTGCCTGATCCCGTGGGATGAGCTTGACAGTCTTTCAGAAAAAGAAAGCAGCATTACAGGTCATGAAGTGGATTATAAAAAGTATGATATAAATAACGTTCTGATCATTCCTGATATTCTTAAACAGAGGCAGACGACAGAAAAATGAACAGAAGAAAAAGAAACATACAGATAGCGATCGCGATAGCAGCTGCATATGCGGTGGTACTTGTGCTGCTGCTGGCAGCCGAATCAAGGGCTGAAAACGCGTCCATAAAAAGCCTGGGAGATGCGGTCTGGTATTCTGTCATCACGCTGACTACCGTTGGGTATGGAGACATTTCCCCGGTCACGCCTTTGGGAAAGGTTGTCGGAATAGTCCTCGCTCTGTGCAGTCTCGGAGTTTTTACTGCACTTATCGGTGTACTGATCAATTATATAAGCGGACAGGCCAGACCTCGAAGGCGGCTGAAGGCAAAAAACGGGTATAAATGGTATGCGATCAATGAGGAGAATGAGCAGTCCGTACAGTTCGCGGAGTCTGTACTGGCTGATGATCCGGATGCCGTTATAATCTTCCGGCACTCAAAAGAGAAGCTTATGAACGGACGCAGCATAGTGCGTATCGACTGCAGCCCTGAAGAGCTTACCGATCTGAAAGGCGGCAGGTATGATATGATGTGCTTCTGTATGGGAGAAGACTCATGGGAGAACTACCGTCAGGCGGCGAATGCTGCCGGGCTAGGCATCGATACATATTGCCTTACTGAATTCGGTGTTGAAGGGACCTCAGGAAAGCTGCATACATTCAGCAAAAAAGAGACTATCTGCAGATGTTACTGGAGGGACCATCCTGTACAAAGGGGCGAGAAAACCATAGTTATGATAGGCAGCGGGAGTTTTGCTGCAGAGTTGCTCGAAAGATGCCTGCTCACCAATGTCTTCGAACCTGGCAGATACCTGAACTATCATGTTTTCGGCGATTCCTCGGAATTCAGAAAATCACATCGCGAAGCTGTCAGAACGCTGTGCGGAGGAGACCCGGAAGATGATGCCCTGTTCCTCCACGAGGAATGCTGGGAGTTTCATCCTGAGATAATACGCAATGCTGACAGGATCATCATATGCGAGGATGACGACAGGAGCGCACTGGCAACATTTAAGGAACTCGTGAGGCTGTTCCCTACGGCCGCAGAGATCCATGTCAGACTGAACAGTGAGGTGGACCAGATCAGATCCTTCGGAAGCAGCAGGGAAGTGTTTAAGATGAGCTCTTTTGTCAGGGACGATATAAACAGACTGGCGATCATGCTCAATGACATTTACAACGAGAGCACGGGCGCTGTATCCGGATGGAACGAGCTCAGTGACCACCTGAAGCGGTCCAATATAGCTGCTGCCGATCATATGACAGTCAAAGTCAGATATCTTCTGGAGGATGACAGCATTATAAAGCTTACGGAACAGAACTGCCGCGAGGCTTATGAATGCTTCAGAGATGCTGATCCTGAAAAGCGTGATATCTGCAGGGAGATGGAGCACAGACGCTGGATGAGATTCCATCAGATGTACAACTGGACTTACTCGCCGGAAAGAGATAATGCGATGCGCAGGCATCCTCTGATGCTGCCGTATTCAGAGCTCAGTGAGGAAGATAAAGAAAAAGATGCTTATGCATGGGAAATGCTTGGCAGAGTAGCAGACAGAGCGGGAAAGAAGTAATGCAGGACTACGATATCTGCATCCTCGCTGTAGCCGGGGACGCGGCAGTAGCAAATAAGCTTGCTGAGAGCATACGCAGATACAGGCTTCCGTCGGGAACGGTCCTTCCGGACAAAGGACTGGATTACAGACGGGTATATGTTGATGTGTCCGGCAGAGAGTTCGATGAAGAGGCGCGCAGCGTGCTGGATCACAGCCGCTGTCTGGCTGTGCTTTGTTCGCCTGAGACCAGAACCAGCTCATTCGTCATTGAACGTCTTGATTATTTCCGCGAGACCGGAAAAGATAATAATGTAATCGCTGTGATCGTCCGGGGAGAGCCTGCCGACTCTTTCCCGGCGTCTTTTATTGAACAGAAAACCGTACGGAAGATCCTTCCTGACATGACTGTCGTTGAGCGTATCGAGACAATAGAACCTGTAGCTTCAGATCTTAGGGCAGAGACACGCTCGCGCTGGAAGGAGGCATTGAGCTATGAGACAGTCAGGATAATAGCTTCAATACTGGGGCTGCATCCCGATGATCTGGAACAGCGCCATCGCATGCGCCGCAGGAAAGCCGTCGTGGCTCTTGTGTCGGTGATAGCTGCGGTCTGCCTCGGAGCAGCAGGGATATTCGGATATCTTGGGCATGTTGCACGTGCAGAAGGAGAAATTGCTGAACAGCAGGCGGCGCTTTGCGCAGAGATCGCTGAGAGGACTATGACTGAACTTCCGGCGGCATTTGCGGATGAACCGCAGGCTATGGAATACATACAGCACGCAGTTGACAGAGCAAGGAGCTCCCTTGAGGAGCTGGGGCTTGATGTGCCGGCTGAAAGCGGCCGGTCTGAAACGGGAGGCTAGACATGTTTGATTATGATGTGTTCTTCAGCTACCGTCACAGGCCGCTGGACAGTGAAATAACACAGAAGCTTTTTAATCTGGCAGAAAACTACCGCCTGCCTGCATCTTTGCGTGAAATGGGAATGCATGGGGTCAGACGCGCATTCAGAGACACTGAAGAACTGCCTGTCAGCAGGATACTCACGGATACCATCGACAATGCTCTCCGCTCAACTGACTGTCTTGTTGTCGTCTGCTCGACTGATACGCCTTCATCCGAATGGGTAGACAGGGAGGTGGCAACATTTATAGAACTCGGCAGGGCGGATCACGTTTTTCCTATACTCATAAGCGGTGATCCCGATACATCATTCCCTGACTCCATGAAGCTGATACCTGACATCAGTGACAGACTTATGGACATACGTGTGGAAGGAAATGATACACGCAAAATGATGGCTCTTGCAGAAACGGAGATGCTCAGAGTGATCGCCTGCGTAGCCGGCTGCAGTGAGGATGAGCTTACCAGGGAAAACGGTATAGAGCAGAACAGACGTGTTGTAAGACGCGCTGTTTCCATAGCTGCTGCGTTTGTGCTTATACTGGCTGTTTCCGTGAGCCTTATGATACGTGCCCGCAGCTTCAGGAATGAGGCTGAAAGGAGAGAGGCTGCTTCCATGCAGATCCTGAACGAACTTACATATGGCCTTCCTGACAGTCTTTCGGATATACCCGGTTCATACAGCCGTATAAAAGATATCCTTTACAGAAATACAGAAGATATCAATAAGATATTGAGACTTACAAAGAACCGCGAAGCAGGCGAATACGAAGCAGCAGTAAATTATGAAAAGCTTGCAACCGCTGAAAGTGTTCTCGGGATGCACGATGAGGCTCTGGAATCCGAGAACACAGCTATCTCGCTGTTCGAGACGCTGGCAGGGGCAGGGTATGAACGCGCGGAATCAGGTATTGCTTCGGGATACAACAACCGCGCCATCATCCTGAATTCGGGCGGCCGCTATGAAGAAGCGGGTGCGGATTATGACAAAGCCATCAGCATGCAGAAGGCTTTAGCGGAAGGTGATAAGCTTGTTCTGGCAAGGATGCTGTTTAACTCCGGAGCAAATGCGATCGACATGGGAAACGGTGACCTTGCAGCAGAACGCTTCGAGCAGAGTCTGGAGATTCTTGACGGAGCCGGGAGGTCAGCCGATATAATTGATGCGCTTAGTAAGGTAAAATACAATTATGGAGTGCTCCTGTACAGATCAGGATTGTATGATACCGCCTCTGAGATACTTTCAGATGCATGTAATGACCTGAACGAGCTTATAGAAATAAACGATTCCATACATAACAGGAGCAGTTATGTTCAGTCTGCATCCATGCTCGCGGCGTGCCTTACGGATTCCGGTAAATATGACGAGGCAGACCGGTACTATGAAGAGGCGATCAAAGCTGCCTTGATACTGGCGCAGGATGAAGAAAACCTTTATTTCCAGCAGACTCTTGCAGAGCTTTATAACAACAGAGGTCTCAGCCTCAACATCCGCGGAGATTATGCCGCAGCAGATGAGTACTACGCTGATGCCTCAGATGTCTACGGGAAGATATATGAAAAGACAGATTCAGATCCGGACCGTGCAGCATATGCGGTGAGCCTTCTCAATACAGGTGAGAATGCGTTCAAGGCACATGAGTACGACAGGTCAGAACAGTTTTTCGTCCGAGGGTTGGGAGAATACAGCCGGGTGTCAGAGTCTCTCGGAGAATATCACCGGGCTCAGTACCTCGCCTGGCGATCATATTATGAACTTATACACCTGAGAGATTATAATGCTGCGCTCGCATCCGCGTCGTCAGCTCTGGAACTCCAGCCGGACAACATGCTGGTAAAACTGAACTATGCCTATGCGTGTCTGTATTCCGGCAACAGCGACAGAGCGGTCAGCCTGTTCAGGGAAATCGCATCATCAGGACTCGGAGAGGCTGATACTATAAAACGCGATCTGGAGGCACAGGAAGATGCCGGTATGATCAGCGATGATATAAAAGCAGTTCTTAATGAGCTTCAGCTATTCTAAAGAAAGGAGGCCTGTTATGCACGGAATTGTCAGAAAGGGTCTCAGCATGATTCTGGTCATGCTGATGGTAATTTCCTGTACATGTGCCGTTTTTGCAGAGGATATTGAGGGTGCTGACTATGCCTCTGAAAACGCTGCAGCTCAGAATGCAGAAGCAGAAGCGCCGGAAAGCACACCTGCACAGGAAACAATAGAAAGTACGGCAACGCAGGAAGAGCAGGTGCAGTCAGGATCCATATCTGCTGAAGCATCAACAGAGGAGATCCGGGATATAGCTGAAGCTGAGACCGGGACAGACGGGACGGCAGATGATGATCAGACAGAAACTGAACCGGAAGATGCGGCTCTTAAATCTTTGGGTACACCTTCTGACAAGGAAATAACCATTGCAGGAACCGCTCTGGATGGCAGCTCAAACGGATCCGGAGACGGGTGGAGCTATGACAGCAGCAACAATACCATCGTTCTGGATGGGCTGAAAGATAAAACGGATATTACAGCAAGCGGAACCGGTGTGACCATCGTTACTACAGGTATCAGCAGAATAGGCACACTCTCATTTAACGGGCAGATAGATATCATCGGTACCGGAATTGTTCTGATTGATGAAATAGAATTTTCAGAATCCAGTGCCCTTAACCTGCACTCCATAGCTGAGTTCTATGGTGAAGACGGCGGCAGTGCTGCGCTGTTTCTCAGACAGGAGGACGGAAACTACAAGCTTATCAATGGTGATGTTACCGGTGTGATAGATGATGAAATCGTTTTACCGGAGGGAACAACACTCGTAATGCCGGAGGACTCCAGCCTCAGAATCACATCGTTATTTGTAAAAATCAATTATGATGAGGACGGTGATCCTGTCTACGATTTTATGGAAGTGGGAAGTGATGCCTGGAATAAGGGTGGAAAATATACAGACAGCGCTTTGTTCAATGGCAGAATCACTGTGGACAACCTTATTTTGGAGAGGGGAGCTGTTATAACCCAGATCACAGATGGTCTTAGGGTAGTTAAGAGTATTGTTAATGACGGAAAGATCACATCAGATTACCTTAAAGGACATGCCGTTGATATCGATGGGGATTATTCCGGAAGCGGCCTCCTGGAAAACTCATTGATACGGCTTAATAAGGGTCAGGAGCTGAGCATCAATTTAAAAGATTCCATTCTGAATCTGAAAGGAAGCTGCCGGATCAAAAAACTTACAAGCACCGGCAGTTCTGAACTGTACTACGATCAGGACTCTGCTATAAAAAACATTATAATGCAGGACGGTGACCTGCTGGAGATTTACGGCAGATGGGGAATTCGCAGCAATGAGCTGAAACTGACAGAATCTGTTGACAGAGGAGAACTGTATTTAGGTTCCGGAGTAATAGATCTCGATGAAAAATTCAAACTGCTGAATGGAGCAAAATTCAGCAGCTATGATTCCGACGGAAGAAAAGGAGCAGCAGTGGTATTCGATTACAGCGGATCCGGGACTGTGTCTCTGGGTACCGACGGGCCGGTATTCATGGGACCAAAGGATCTGGCTGCTGTTCCTGATCAGAAAGAGATACCTGTTGTGTTGTTAAACTTCATTGACTATATGTATTTTGACGGAGATGAGGGGAACGGACATACTGCTTCCTATGAAAGCGGGGAATATATCATGCTTGATCCGTTCAACGCTTACGATGCAGGGGAAAACAAGGTGATTTCCTACGATGCATTGCATGAAAAATACGGTTCTGAGGGAGTTGAAGATGTCTATCAGGTTTTCAGATATAAAAACGGAAGGTTTTCAGTAACAACACTTCATTCTCCGGAAGAACAGATTCCTGCTGATAATATTTATCTGATCCGTATGGCTGATTTTGTAGGCGTGCATGAACCTGCGCCGGGTGCGGTGATAACAACTACGATTTCCTCCCGTACCGGATCGGGAACGATCGGAGGAAATGCAAAAAGAATCCTTACCGGAACCGGCCTGATAAGTAACTCTGATGAGTCTGATAAAACGGATGGCAAACCGGATACTGTAAAGTCAGACGACACCAAAAAAACACGTGATTCCGGGACTGTAAAAACAAATAAACCTGTTAAAGCCGGCAAGTCCGGAACGATAAATCTTATCAATGCGCCAGACAGTGCGATCAGACTTGTGGTCGATATGTATGACCTTAACGAGGGCAAAGAGAATGCAGAAGCGGCACCGTATTATGTGCTTTCAGCATATAAGGACGGTACGGCTTTAACAAAACTGGAAAAGCCTGCAGAAGTTGTCATGGATTACGAGATCCCTCAGGAGTTCAAAGACAGGGAATTATATGCTGTCTTTGCTGAGGAGGACAAGACGTCTGAAGAGACGTTAACAGCATACAGAGCGGAATACAACGAGGAAACAGGTCAGCTCAGTTTTGAGACAACACAGCTCGGAGAATTCGTAATCACTGCACATGACTATGACGGTGAGGAGTTCTCACCGGGATTTTATGATAAACTTGAAAAGACTAAAGAAGTACAGATACTTATGAGGCTGCTCGGAGAAAAGAGATTCTGATTACGGCAAATGACATAACCGGAGCAATTTAAGATCTCAGAGACGGAACAGTCTCACTTGTACGGCATTTTCTTTCTTATAAATTCAAGACGGTTCAGGGCAGCATATAACGTGCTGTCCTGTTTTGCGAAGTGGAACCTTACAAGATTGTTGACAGGCTCTCTGAAGAAACTTGAGCCCGGCACGGTCGCCACTCCTACAAGGCGCGTCATGTCTTCACAGAACTCAAGGTCATTATCATAACCGAACTCCGAGATATCCATGAGAACGTAATACGCACCCTGAGGATCGGTGTGGTTCAGACCAATATCATCGAGACCTTTAAGGAAGATGTCGCGTTTGTGAGTGTACAGATCGACAAGCTCCTTATCTGAAGAGGATGAGGTGCTCCGACTGTCAGGAAATCATGCACTTTCTTTACACATTCGGTGATCTCAGGAGGAGCGATCACATATCCTATTCTCCATCCCGTGATCGAATATGTCTTTGAGAGGGAAGAGCATGACAGCGTGCGCTCGCGCATTCCCGGAAGCGATGCAATATATGTATGCCTGTAAGGCTCATAGATTATATGTTCATAAACTTCATCAGTGATGACGTAAGTGTCGTATTTGATTGCAAGAGAAGCGATGCATTCAAGCTCCTCACGGGTAAATACTTTGCCGGTAGGGTTTGAAGGGTTGCATAGTATCATTGCCTTAGGATGCTGCCTGAATGCGTCTTCAAGCACCTCCGGGTCAAAGAAGTGAAAGTCAGGCGGTATGAGCGGCACATAGACCGGCTCCGCACCGGACAGTATGGTGTCAGCACCGTAGTTCTCATAAAACGGTGAAAAGATCACTACTTTGTCACCCGGATCGGCAACTGTAAGCACTGATGACATCATCGCTTCGGTGCTGCCGCACGTAACGGTGATCTCGGTTTCGGGATCGATATCCATCCCCATGAAACGGCTCTGTTTTTCTGCCAGAGCCCTGCGGAATTCCGGATCCCCGAAAGTGATAGAGTACTGATGTACACCGGACATTTCTGCAGTTTCTCCAAGTCTCTTCAGCAGCATCTCAGGCGGAGCAAAATCCGGGAATCCCTGAGACAGGTTTATGGAGTCATACTGATAGGCGATTCGGGTCATGCGCCTTATTACGGAATCCGTAAAATGTTCAGTCTTTTTTGATAATTTCTGCATGTCTTAACCCCCGGCTTTCTGCGTTTTTTATTATTGTATCAATTGCACTGAACATAAACAACAATAAGGCTTTTGCTTTGTTTTACTATGTTCTGTTTACTCCTTTTGTTTGATAAAAAAACCCTTTCAATGTAGAATAAAATCAGGAAAAATTGTAGTGCTATTATCATAAGCTCATAAGGAGGAAACTTATGAAGGTAATCGCAAGTGATGAAAGAACTGCTGTGGTCTCCAGGGTCATGGGACTCCTGGATCCGGGCAGCTTCATGGAGATGGGTGAACATGTATCGGCGAGGTTTACCGAGTTCTATCATCCGGACTCCGTTAAGGAGTCAGACGGTGTGGTGACCGGTTACGGCACGATTAATGGAAACCTTGTATTTGTCTATGCCCAGGACAATGAAGTAATGGGCGGCACATTTGGTGAACAGCACGGACGCAAGATAGTAGATCTGTATGAGCATGCCATTAAGGCAAACGCTCCGGTGATCGGACTTCTTGACTGTGCAGGCTTCCGTATTGAAGAAGGGCTTGACGGACTTTATCAGTTTGCGAAGCTTTACAAGCGTCAGACAGAGGCTTCGCACATCATACCGCAGATCGTCGCGGTAATAGGGCAGTGCGGCGGAGGAATGTCGATCGCTGCACAGCTTGCAGACTTTGTCTTCATTGAGAAAGATAAGGGAAGCATATTCGTTAACCCGCAGAGAGTCGTGAGCAATGCCATCGGCGACAACCCTTATGTTGAAGCTCTCAATGACGGAACCTTTGAATGGCCTGAGATCGTTGAGAAGATACACAGCATAGTGGATATCCTGCCGTCTAGCAGCAAATTTGCACCGGATGTTCTTGATGTAAGTGACGAAGACCTCAATCGCAGCTGCGATGGCATCGAAGACAGCCTCGGAGACGCAAGAGCGATACTCGCCGAACTGTCTGATGACGGCCGTCTGATAGAGTGCAGGAGCGAAGAAGGCCAGAGCATAGTAACCGGATTTA
Source organism: uncultured Eubacteriales bacterium (assembly GCA_902780815.1). Classification (GTDB taxonomy): domain Bacteria; phylum Bacillota; class Clostridia; order Peptostreptococcales; family Anaerovoracaceae; genus Crickella. Next base: position 12,878 of record CACZGY010000029.1, on the reverse strand, counting down.
TCAGGATCGCGGGAATGCCTCTTGGCGTAGTTGCATGCAATGAGTATGAAGGCAAAAAGCGCCTGACTGCTGCCGGATGCAACAAGGCTGCGAAGCTGATCGACCTTTGCACAAGATTCCACATTCCGCTGCTTACTATCACGGATACTGACGGATACAATACGGATTCGGCTACAGAGATCCTGTTGCCTAGCGCAGCAGAAAGAATGGTCAGAGCACTGACCGCATCGGATGTTCCTAAGATCAATCTTGTAACGGGCTCCATCGTCGGAAGCGCATACAGCATGATGAACTCCAAGGGACTTGGCGCAGACTATGTGTTCATGTGGGATTCCGCAAATGTAAGTATCGTTGAACCGCGCCAGGCTACAGAGGTCATATTCGGAGAGTGGTCGGAAGAACTCGAAAAGCAGTTCCGCGACACTCAGTCCAGCGCTGTCGCTCTGGCAAGACACGGCTTTGCTGACAAGGTGATAGCGCCTGAAGACTCCAGAAAGTATCTGATAGGAGCGCTTCAGACGTTCGTTAACAGCAGGTAGGTGATGATATGAGTTTAGGACAGATATTCTTAACTGCACTGCTATACACGCTGATCGGAATGGGCACGGTATTCTGCGTACTGATATTCATATCGATATGCATCTGGCTGCTGGGCAAGGCATTCGCGCCAAAGAAGCCGGCAGTCCAGGCCGCTGCAGCAGCTGCAGTGCCTGATGAGCCTGAGGGCATCAGGCCTGAAGTCGTTGCCGCCATCATGGCAGCGATTCACCAGCAATTAAAAGATGAAGAGGGTGTACCGGAAGAAGGATACATCGTCAGGAATGTACGGAGGGCAACATGGAGACATACATCGTAAGAGTAAACGGCGAAGAATTCGAAGTCGAAATAGAAAGAGCGGGCGAAGGCGCAGCACCTGCGGCAGCAGCTAAGGCAGCAGCACCTGCTCCTAAAAAAGCAGCAGCCAAGTCTGGCGGCGGAAAAGGAAAGGGCGAACCGGTCGTATGCGGTACAGCCGGCAAGGTCTTCAAGATCGTTGCAAACGAGGGACAGCAGGTCAAGAGCGGTGATACCATAATCGTGCTTGAGGCCATGAAGATGGAGATCCCTGTCGTTGCACCTAAGGACGGTACAGTCAGCAAGATCGTTGTTTCAGAAGGAGAAGCCACTACATCAGGCCAGACTGTAGCTTACGTAGAATAATACCGGGAGGCAGAAAAATGGGAGATACCTTATTCAACCTGGCTCATCAGACCGGCTTTTTCAATCTGACCGTTGGCAATGTGATCATGATCGCAGTTGCTCTGGGTCTGTTGTATCTGGCCATCGTCAAGGAATATGAGCCTCTCCTGCTCCTTCCGATATCGTTCGGCATGCTGCTGGTAAACCTGTATCCGCCTATCATGGAAGAAGGCGGACTGCTGCACTACTTCTTCATGCTCGATGAGTGGACGATACTGCCGTCTCTCATATTCCTGGGGGTAGGAGCACTGACGGATTTCGGACCGCTGATTGCCAACCCTAAGAGCTTCCTGCTCGGAGCTGCGGCGCAGTTCGGAGTATTCGGAGCATTCCTGTTGGCAATGCTCATGGGATTCAATGAAGCTCAGGCAGCTGCAGTCAGTATTATCGGAGGAGCGGACGGACCTACATCCATCTTCCTGGCAATGAAGCTGGGACAGAGAGAACTCATGGGTCCTATCGCCGTAGCGGCATATTCTTACATGTCGCTCGTACCAATAATACAGCCGCCAATCATGAAGGCACTTACAACTGAGGAAGAACGTAAGATCAAGATGGAACAGCTCAGAGACGTTTCGAAGAGAGAGCGTATCCTGTTCCCGATCATCGTTACGATCGTCGTATGTCTGATCCTGCCTTCCACAGCACCTCTTATCGGAATGCTCATGCTCGGCAACCTCTTCCGCGAGAGCGGAGTCGTACGCCAGCTGCAGGAGACTGCTTCAAACGCACTCATGTACATTGTAGTAATCTTCCTCGGAACTTCAGTAGGAGCTACAACCAGTGCGGAAGCATTCCTTAAGTGGACCACCATAAAGATAGTCATTCTCGGAATGATAGCGTTCAGCTTCGGAACGGCTGCCGGAGTACTCTTCGGCAAACTCATGTGCAAGCTGTCGGGCGGCAAGATCAATCCGCTCATCGGCTCGGCAGGCGTATCCGCGGTGCCTATGGCAGCGAGAGTGTCACAGAAGGTTGGCGCAGAAGCCGATCCTACGAATTTCCTGCTCATGCATGCCATGGGCCCTAATGTAGCCGGAGTTATCGGAACAGCAGTTGCTGCCGGTGTATTCATGGCTATATTCGGTGTCTGATATCAATGGAGGAATAAAATGGGAAAGAAAATAAGAATAATGGAGACTGCGATCAGAGACGGTCAGCAGTCACTGATCGCTACAAGAATGCCTTTTGAAGACATGGAGCCTGCTCTGGCTCTTATGGACGAGGTAGGTTATGAAGCCATTGAATGCTGGGGCGGAGCTACATTTGACGCCTGCATCAGATTCCTCGATGAGGATCCATGGGAAAGACTCAGGAAGCTCCGTGCCGCGATGCCTAATACACAGCTTCAGATGCTGCTCAGAGGCCAGAACCTTCTCGGCTACAGACACTATTCAGATGACGTAGTTGACTATTTCGTCAAAAAGTCAATCGACAACGGTATCGACAGAATCAGGATTTTCGACGCGCTGAATGACCTCCGCAATGTCGAGACAGCTGTCAAGGCGACAAAGGCATACGGAGCACACGCTCAGGTAGCGATGTCATATACAATCGGCGAGCCGTACACACCAGATTACTGGAAGGGCCGCGCTCTCCGTATACAGGAGCTCGGAGCAGACTCGATCTGCATCAAGGACATGGCGGGACTTATGGTGCCGAACGCAGCAGGCGAGATGATCGCAATGCTCAAGGAGACAGTTGATATTCCTATTCAGCTGCATACTCACTGCACAAGCGGCGTAGCGCCTATTACTTACTACGTAGCTGCACATGCAGGCGTTGACATCATCGATACAGCTATATCACCGTTCTCCGGCGGCACGAGCCAGCCATCTACCGAAGTAATGGTAGAGACTTTCAGGGGAACTGAATACGATACAGGCCTCGATATAAGCAAGCTCGAAAAGATAGCTGCTCATTTCCAGACCATCAGAGACAAGGATCTCAAGAGCGGCCTCATGAACACCAAGGTTCTGGGTACGGATATCAAGACACTTATCTATCAGGTGCCTGGCGGAATGCTTTCGAACCTTGTATCGCAGCTGAAAGACCAGAATGCTGAGGACAAGTATCTTGAAGTGCTTCAGGAAGTTCCTCGCGTAAGGAACGACCTCGGAATGCCTCCTCTTGTAACACCGTCGTCACAGATCGTAGGAACACAGGCTGTTCTCAACGTGCTGATGGGTGAGAGATACAAAGTACTGTCCAAGGAGACTCAGGAGATACTCAAAGGAAAATACGGTTCAACACCTATGCCTATGAATCCTGATGTTCTTGCCAAGATCGATCAGAGCCAGAGAATTACCTGCAGACCTGCAGACCTGCTTGAACCGGAGCTCGAGAAGCTCACGGCAGAGGTAGGAGACTACAAGGAACAGGACGAGGACGTACTGACATATGCTCTGTTCGGACAGGTAGCCCTTGATTACTTCAAGAGAAGAGCGGCTCTCCGCAACAGTGTGGATCCGGGCTCGATCGACATGAAGAACAAGGCGTATCCGGTATAAACCAGAAGAGAGGTAGTGATTATGAGTTTTGTAAAAGAGAATGGCAGGACCATTCCTGTTGCTGATAAAGTGTTCGCTCTCAGCGGACGTGCCAAAGCAGCCATTGCTGCAAAGGGCAAGGATGCGGTAGTAAATGCTACAGTAGGAGCACTGCTCGATGACAATGGAGATCTTGTAGTAATGTCATCAGTTGCAGAGGCTATCCGCTCACTCACACCTGTTGATTATGCTGAATATGCACCTATTACAGGTACACCTGCATTCAAGGAAGCAGTAGTAAAAGCGCTTTTCGGAAATTATGAGCCATCAGGTCACATCAATCTGTGCGTGACTCCGGGTGGTACCGGAAGTATTACAAGCGTGATCCAGAATTATTCCAACTACGGAGACAGCGTGCTGACACACGACTGGTGCTGGGCAAATTACAAAAATATTGCTGTATCTCAGGGCCGCAAGCTCAAAACGTTCAGATTCTTCAATGAAGACGGCGGATTTGATGCTGTTGACCTCGAAAAGCAGCTGAATGAGCTCGCTGCAGTGCAGGATCAGGTCGTTCTGATGATCAACACGCCTGCTCACAATCCTACAGGCTATTCACTCAGCCTTGAGGACTGGGATGCAATGATCGATGTGATCAACAAGGCAGCCTGCAAGGTGGTGCTCTTCCTGGATATCGCTTACATAGACTATGCAGGCGAGGAGGATGAAGTACGAGCATTTGTACCTAAACTTGCAAAGCTGGGTGATCACGTACTCACCATATTCGGATACAGCGCATCCAAGACTCTCACTGCATACGGTATGAGACTCGGAGCCATCGTATGCATGGCAAAGGACGCGGAGGACGCTGAAGAATTCAGACGTGCCGCTGAGTATGCAGCACGCTCGACATGGTCAAACTGCAACCGTTCGGCCATGGTAGTAATGGGCAAGATCTATGCGGATCCTGAACTCAGAGCTAAGGTGGACGAAGAGAGAAGAGTATACCGCGACATGCTGCTTGAGCGCGGACGCATTTTTGAAAAAGCTCTCAATGACAAGGGTGTTAAGTGCGTTCCGTTCAGAGCCGGATTCTTTGTTACCATAGCGTGTGACGATCCTGCAGGGGTATGTCAGAAGCTCGAGGAACAGGATATTTTCTGCCTGGCTCTCGCAAAGGGCATACGTGTATCCATCGCTTCGATTTCGAAAGAAAAGTGCGTAAAGTGCGCTGAAGCGATCGCTGCACTGCTCAAGTAAAGATTTTCAGCGACAGCCGCGACATATACGCCGCGGCTGTCTCAATATCAGAAAGGAGACTGAAATGCCTAAGACCATCGGTATCATGGGCGGCATGGGTCCTGCTGCGACAGTAGACCTGATGAGCAGGATCATAAGCATGACAGATGCCTCTTCCGACCAGGAACATATCCCTATGATAGTTGACAACGATACCAGGATCCCTGACCGTACGGAAGCTATTCTGGGCAGGGGCGAAAGCTGTGCGCCGGAGATGCTTGCAAGCGCTAAAAGACTTGAGGCTGCAGGTGCTGACTTCATAGTGATAGCATGCCATGCGGCTCATTGCTTTGTAGATGAAATAAAGGATAAGATCGGCATTCCTATTATTGAGATGCCTGAAGAAACAGCAAAACTGCTGAAACTCAACGGTGTTGATAAAGCTGCAGTTCTTGCTACTGACGGTACTGTTCAGAGCGGACTCTTCGGTCATGCACTTGAACGCATGGGAATACTGACTGTGTATCCGAACGAAGAGCAGCAGAAAATGGTCATGTCTCTGGTATACGACTATGTCAAAAAAGGCGTAGCAGATATTCCGGACTCATTCCGCGAAGGGATGCAGAATCTTGTCGGAGATCTGGGCAAGCAGGGTGCAGAGGTACTTATCCTGGCAAGTACTGAGTTTCCTATAGCTTTCAGTTTAATGGGACTGAGATCGGATGCTTTTGTGGACCCTACCGTCATTCTTGCGAAAGCAGCTATAAGAATGGCAGGAGCCAATGTCAGAGATGACAGTAACTGATAGTTAGTTAACGCGTGGCATCGGGTAACGTCAGCATGCCATGTGTGGGGGGTTATAGGTTAAAGGAGGTTAATATGGAGAAAATCAAAAACTCACTGCCAATTCAGATATTCATCGCCCTTGGCCTTGGTATCGTAGCAGGCCTCATCTTCCTGGCAGCAGGCGCAGCAGATTTCACCACAGCTTATATTAAGCCGTTTGGTACTATCTTCCTCAACCTGCTCAAATTCATCGTAGTTCCGATCGTAATCACTTCGATCGTTCAGGGCGTAGTATCGCTTTCTGACATCAAGAAGGTTGGAACTATCGGACTTCGTACCATCATTTATTACTTCTGCACGACAGCATTCGCCATCACCATCGGTTTGATCTTCGCGAACCTGTTCAAGGGCACATATCAGTTGCTGGAGGCTTCGTCACTCGAATATGAGGCAGCGGAGCCGACTAAGTTCATGGACACACTCGTGAACATCTTCCCGTCGAACCTGTTCCAGCCGATGGTAGAAAGCAGCATGCTGCAGGTAATCGTGATCTCGCTCTTTGTTGGACTTGGCATCATCATTGCCGGTGACAAGGGACTGCCATTCAAGGAGTGGATCGACAGCGCTTATGAGGTGTTCATGGTCATCATGAGAGGGATCATCAAGATCACACCTATAGCGGTATTCTGCATGATCACAAATGTTGTTGCCGAAAACGGACCGAAGATCCTTGGATCGCTTGCAATGGTACTGCTGACAGCATACATCGCATATGCAGTGCACGCGCTCTTCACATATTCGATCGCGGTCAAGACCCTCGGTCATATGAGTCCGGTCAAGTTCCTCAAAGGAGCTCTCCCGGCATTTCTCTTTGCTTTCTCAAGTACATCATCGATAGGAACACTTCCTGTCACTATGGAATGCGCTGAGAATATGGGGGCTCGCAAAGATGTAGCCAGTTTCACACTCCCTCTTGGCGCTACCATCAATATGGACGGTACCGCTATCTATCAGGGTGTAAGCGCTATTTTCATCGCGAGCTGCTTCGGAATCCATCTGACATTCGGACAGATGCTCACTATCGTTTTGACAGCTACTCTGGCATCAATCGGAACAGCAGGAACACCTGGCGCAGGAATGATCATGCTCTCGATGGTACTCCAGAGCGTAGGCCTGCCTGTTGAAGGTGTAGCTCTTGTAATGGGCGTTGATAAGATCTTCGACATGGGACGTACAGGAGTCAACGTAGTAGGAGACCTGTCCGCTGCCATGATCATAAGTGACTACGAAACAAGAAGAGAGATGAAGGAAGCCGCAGAGGGCTCTTATAAGTAAGGTAAACTAAATTGTTAAATTATTCTGAAGCAAAAACCAAAACAGGCCATGAAAGCCTGAATACGAGAGATGCTGCCATGATCGCGCTTTGTGCCGCGGTCATGGCGGTATGTTCGTGGATATCCATTCCTGCAGCTGTACCGTTTACCATGCAGACCTTCGGCGTTTTTCTGGCCGTTGGCCTTCTGGGCGGAAGAAACGGAACACTTGCAGTACTGATCTACATCCTGCTAGGCGCAGCCGGTCTTCCGGTGTTTTCCGGATTCGCAGGCGGCATAGGTCACCTGTTCGGCGCTACCGGAGGCTACATTATCGGTTTCATTTTCTCCGCACTTCTCATGTGGCTGGCAGAAGCGCTTTTGGGGAGAAGCAATAAAACACTTGTTGCATCAATGATTGCAGGGCTTTTAGTCTGCTATGCATTCGGTACGGCATGGTTTATGGTAGTCTATGCAAAGAACAGCGGAAGCATAGGTCTGATAACAGCTCTTTCGTGGTGTGTGTTCCCGTACATCATTCCGGATGCACTTAAGATCCTGCTTGCTGCCGGTCTGACACGGAGGCTGAGACCGTTGATAATGGGCTAAAACCAGATAAGGGACAAGGAGACTTATACCAGATGGAATTAAGTATCTGGACTTTTCTGATAGTATGTCCTCTGACATTCCTCGGAGGATTTGTAGACGCAGTTGCGGGCGGCGGAGGGCTAATCTCGCTGCCCGCTTATATGATTGCGGGCGTGCCTGTTCATAATGCGATAGCTACCAACAAACTGAGTTCGGGCATGGGCACTACGGTATCAACATACAGGCTTGCAAAACTCGGCTACATCCCGTGGCGCAAGGCCGCTTTATGCATACTGATGGCAATAATCGGCTCATCTACGGGAGCGAGACTTGCACTCATGGTGGATGCTGAGCTGTTCAAAAGGATCATGCTTGTCATTATCCCGCTCACAGCGCTGTATGTTATGCGGAATAAAAAAATGGACGAAAAGGAGCCGCTCGGTGATCGCCAGACTCTTATACGTTCAGCTTTTGTGGCATTGCTGATAGGAGTTTACGACGGATTCTACGGACCGGGAACCGGGACGTTCCTCATACTGCTCCTGACAGCCTTTGCGCATTTCAGGCTCGGAGAGGCCAATGGAGTAGCAAAGTCTATCAACCTTACGACTAATCTGTCTTCGCTTGCTGTTTATCTTATCAATGGCAAGGTCATAATACTTCTTGGTCTTTTTGGAGGCTTGTTCGGGATCATAGGCAATTACATTGGTGTGACATTCTTTGAAAAGAAAGGCGCTAAAGCTGTCAGACCGCTCATGCTTACCGTACTTGTCATCTTTTTTATCAGGATCCTGACAGAGATACTTTGATACAGCATCAGATATAAAGAGGATTTGGAATGAACAGCTTTAAAACGATTGGAATAATCGGAGGGATGGGACCTCTGGCCACATATGACCTGGCTGAGAAGATACTTGATAATACTGTTGCCTCGTGCGACCAGGACAACATTCCCGTGATCATAGATTGTAATACGAGAATAGCGGACAGGACAGCTGCGATACTTCATGGGGGAGCAGATCCGCGGCCTGAGATGAAGAAGAGCGCTAAACGCCTTGAGGAAGCAGGCGCAGATGTCCTCGTGATGGCTTGCAATACTGCACATTACTTTTATGACAGTGTATGCGAGGATATAAGCGTGCCTGTTCTACACATGCCGAGGCTGACTGCTCAGCTTCTGCTCAGCAAAGGTGTGAAGAAGGCCGGAGTGCTGGCGACTGACGGAACCTGTCAGAGCGGTGTTTATGGCGATGCGCTTGAAAAAGAGGGCATAGAACCCATCTATCCATCTCAGGAAAAACAGAAAATCATAATGAGCCTGATATACGATTATGTAAAAGCAGGAAGGATGGATTTTTCAGATCTTGATATAGATGCAGTAATATCGGAAATGAAGGAAAAAGGAGCTGAAATACTGATACTCGGCTGCACAGAGCTTCCTGTGGCTTTCGGAATTATAGGGGATAAAGGCCTGCCGGCAGTTGATCCGACCGACGTTCTCGCAAGAGCAGCGGTCAGTTTTGCCGGTGCACCGCTTAAGGACGTTCAACAATAGAGAAACTCACCAATAAAAAAGAGTTTCAATACACCCGCTGCACATGCTACAATGTACCGGGAAAGGGAAGGGACGGTTTGAAAAATAACTGCTCTTTTTTATTTTTTGTTATGAACAAGGAGAATCGATATGCAGAAGAAACCTATCACCAATAAGCTGCTGTGGATATTTGCAGTAGGACAGTTCGGATGGAGCCTGCTTTCGGGTATAGTCGCAAACTGGATGGTGTATTACTATACAGGAACGCCTGATGAACAGAACCCTCTGACAGGCATATTTGCCTCGGGAATAACCCAGCATCCGATAGTGTTCAAACTTACGCTTTTCGGTCTGGTACTGGCTGTAGGACGTATTTTTGATGCAATTACAGACCCTCTGATCGCCGGATGGTCAGACCGCGCAAAATTCAAAGGCGGCCGCCGCATACCGTTTATGCGTACCATAGCGATACCGTTCGCTCTCATTACGATCGGACTCTTTACACTGCCTCAGACCGGCAGCATAGCAGTAAACGATGTAATACTCTTTGCGCTTCTGATAACTTTCTATCTGTTCATGACTATCTTCTGCACACCGTACAATGCACTTATTGCGGAGCTTGGAGACACTCAGGAGCACCGCATCAATGTTTCGACATATATTTCATTCACTTTTATCGCGGGTCAGTCGATATCGTTCATGCTTCCTAATGTTGCGGGAGCGCTTCAGGGGGCTGTGGGACCTGCGGGTTCGGTAAGACTGGCTGTTGCGATCATGTCGACGATCGCATGTATCGCCATGCTGGTACCGTCAATTTATATAAAGGAACGTGATTATCTCGAAGCAAAGCCAAGCGAGACAAAGGCATTTTCGTCACTGCTCAAGACCTTCCAGAACGGACAGTTCCGCCGTTTCGTGTACAGTGATGTTATATATTTCTTCGCTCTGACGCTGTTCCAGACAGGTCTGGCTTTCTATGAAACGAAGCTGATGGGTATCGAGGATACTTGGACATTCGTCCTGACAGCTACTATGACAGCTCTCAGCGTATGTCAGTATCCGATAGTCAACAAGCTTGCTCCGAAGATCGGAAAGAAGAAAATGATCATCACAGGATTCTTCGGATATGCTCTGGTGTTCCTTATTACATTCCTTTGCGGAAAGGGTCTGTACTGGGGATTCATCGTAGCTGTATGCGCATCCGTACCAATGGCTATCCTGGGAATACTTCCTCAGGCATGTGTTGCTGATGTAGCAGAACTCAGCCGTCTGGAGACGGGAGAAGACCGCAGCGGAATGTTCTTTGCAGCACGTACATTTGCGTTCAAGATGGGTCAGGCACTCGCTATGGTAGTGTTCACATCCATCACAGTCTCGGGTACACCGGGCAGCTACAGAGCGACAGCAGCTGTGGCATTTGTCACCTGCGTCACAGGTGCCTGCCTGTTCTTCCTGTATAACGAGAAGATGATCCTTTCGAGGATAAGGGAAATCAAAGGAGAAGAGTAGACGCTAAAACAATAGGGGATACAAGAAGCATATGCGAACAGCGTATGCTTCTTTTTTTGGCTCAACTGTTTGTGGTATTATTAGATTATGAAACAGGGAACGTATTCACATGCAGCAGACAATCCTCTTGGTAATGCTCCGCTTGCTCCTCTGATAGCCAGGTTTTCTATACCGGCTATCATCAGTATGCTTATCGGAGCTGCCTATAACGTAACTGACCAGATATTCATCGGTCACGTGGTTGGCATGCTCGGAAACGCAGCAACTAATGTGGTCTTTCCTACTGTGACGCTTACAACGGGCCTCAGCATGCTTTTTGGCATTGGAACAGCTGCAAATTTCAGCATCAGCCAGGGTGCGGACGAGATCGATGAGGCAAAGAAATACGTTCATACAGGATTCACAGGAGTAATAATTGCAGGAGTCGTTACAGGGATCCTGATATTTTTGTTCAGAAGAACCGTGGTGACTGTATGCGGGGCAAATCCTGTAGGGACGGTATATGATTATGCCATCGCATACCTTTCCATCACTGCAATAGGACTTCCTTTCCATATGTTCTCGCATACAGCTTCCACCATCATCAGGGCAGACGGCAGCCCGGCTTATTCGATGATATGTACTGTTTCGGGAGCCATTCTGAATGTGTTCCTCGACTGGCTGTTCATGTTTCCTTTCGGTATGGGCCTTAAAGGAGCGGCTGCCGCTACTGCGATATCTCAGATCGCAAGCTGTCTGCTCGCAGTCCTGTATCTTCCGCGGTTTAAAGCCTTTGATATAAAGATGTCCGGAATGCGTGTAAGCCTGCCTCATCTGAAAAAGAGTATGTCTGCAGGCATACCGAACTTCTGCAACCATATGCTCATGATGTGCACGGCAATAGTGCTCAACAATGTGCTGTCATCCTACGGGGCAGCGTCTGTTTACGGACCGGATATCCCTCTGGCAGTGGCTGGGATAGCGCAGAAAACCAACATGATAATGGTGTCGTTTGCTGTGGGACTTGCGCAGGGGTGTCAGCCAATCTGGGGGTTCAATCTTGGTGCGAAAAAATACGACCGCGTGAAAGGAACTTACTGGCGGGCATTTGGTGCAGCCTTTGCTGTAGGCGTCCTGTTCTTTATAGCGCTGCAGACATGCCCGCGGCAGATAATCTCGATATTCGGAGATGGCTCGGATCTTTATTATGAATTTGCTGAAAAATACCTGAAAATATACATGCTCCTGGTGTTCTTCCAGAACATACAGCCTGTGACGATCAATTATTTCTCCGCAACCGGCAATCATAAGCAAGGCCTGCTTGTGTCACTGTCGAGACAGGGGCTTTTCCTGATCCCGCTGCTTCTGATACTGCCGAAATTTATGGGTATAAACGGTGTTCTGGCTGCCAGCCCTATTGCAGATACTATGGCATTCATCATGTCTGTATCCATGGTGCTCCTGAGTTTCCGGAGACTGGAGGATTTAAGCCCGGCGGTGAAATCATAAAAGGAATAATGGAACATGAAAAGCAATTCAAATTTTGCCTCTGCTATACTGCAGAGGTTTTTTTTAGTATAATTAACTATGTATAGGCCAATATTAAGGCTGCATGGGTTATTACGGAAACAGATAAGGAAAGTACCTGATGAACTTACTGTCTATGACAATCAAAGGATCAAAACGCGGCATAAGGCTTCTGACAGCCATTGCTTTTGCTGTGCTTCTTTTGACGCAGACAGCTGCAGCAGCTGATACTGACGCGGTTAAGCCGTCTGTTGATCCTGTCAGGAGCAGTGAAAACTATACAGCTGTTGTATACGACAACACCAACGGCCTTCCTGCCGCTGAAGCAAATGACATCGTTCAGACCTCAGAGGGGTTTATCTGGATAGGCTGCTATGCAGGGCTCGTGAGATACGATGGCAATACATTTGAACGTCTTGACTCCACACAGGGAGTCAACAGTATATCCAGTCTGTATGTTGACAAGCAGGACAGACTCTGGATCGGCACCAATGATAACGGTGTGGCTTTGATGGAAAACGGGGAATTCCGCTTCTGGAGCGAAAAAGACGGTCTCGGATCTTCCAAGATAAACGATATCGACGGAGACGAAGACGGCTGCGTTTATGTAGGAACTACAGCCGGTATCGTAATGTTCAAGCCGGATCTTGAGATGGTTTCTCTGGAAGACGAGAG
>CACZGY010000028.1:15805-34639 GCA_902780815.1 uncultured Eubacteriales bacterium | reverse complement strand
CGCAGGGCGCTGATCATGTCACCGGATCTCAAAGCCTGTTCAGATTGTATCGAAAGAGTCATGGACTGCTCTCTCAAACTCGCTTCCAGATTAGCCTTTATCTGATTATTGCTCCAGATAAGATATGTCACAGCCGACAGCAGCAGCACAGCCGCAGCTGTCGAAGCGATAGTGATCCTGCGCATCCTGTAATGACGCTGGCGCTGCACAAGATCATCGTATTTACATCCTATCAAGGCTGCAGCAAGTCTCGGCAGCTCAACATTCCGCGCTGTACGGGCCGGAAGACGGTAGTCACATGACAGCGGTTCTCTCAGAGTCTCCTGCTCCCCCTCCGCTTCCTCTTCCGCATCATGCTTGTCTTTGTGGAAAAGGATCTCCGGAAGAACATCAAAAGGTTCTCCTTCTGTAATTACCGTAAGTATGTCATTGATGCTGTGATTGCGCAGGAAAAACTCGATCTCCCTCTGGACCCAGATGGACTGTCTTGATTCCGGAGAGCAGATGACTATCAGATAGTCGGTATCTTCCAGAGCATTGCAGATGACCTCATTCAGATCTCCCGCAACTTCCAGCTCACCCTTATCGAGAAAGATCCTGCCGACCTTTTCAGCCCCTGTCGATGCTTTAATATCCTTTGGGATCCTGTAATTCTCCAGCTGGTTCTGCAGGGCAGAAGCTATCTTTATGTCTCTTGGGTTATGATTGTAAGATATGAACGCTTTATAATGATACATGGTTTTTCACCTGCTTTGAGAGTGGAAAGGTATCCGTCCGGAGGATCCGGACAGCGTCTGTTTATATTGATAGTTTACCATAACAATACGCCGGAACGTTACTCTGATGTAACGTCCCGGCGCATGATGCTGTTACCGGATTTTTTTGAGTTAGAGAGCCGCCTCAACAGCCTTCTTTACCTCTCCCATGTCAACGGTAGGCTCAAATCTTGCTATGACATTGCCTTCTCTGTCGACCAGGAATTTCGTGAAGTTCCAGCCAATGTATGTCTTATCTCCATACTTCTTGTTGTTTGCTGCTGCAAACTTGTTGAGAGCAGCATTCTTGAGTCCCTTGCCGAAGCCGTTAAAAGGCTTCTCTGTGCCCAGATAAGCAAACAGCGGATCTGCAGTCTCTCCGTTGACATCGATCTTTGCAAACTGCGGGAACTCTGTTCCGAACTTGAGGGTGCAGAATTCATGGATCTCTTCATCTGATCCCGGAGCCTGATCTGCAAACTGATTGCATGGGAAGTCAAGAATCTCGAAACCCTGATCCTTAAGTTCCTTGTACATTGCTTCCAGCGGATCATAATGCGGGGTGAATCCGCATCCTGTTGCCGTGTTGACGATCAGCAGGACCTTGCCCTTGTAATCTGCAAGACTTACCACATTACCGAATCTGTCCTTTACTTCAAAATCATAAACGTTGCTCATTTTGTTCTCCTTTCCTTACCCAGAAGTTCATATAAGAGTTCATATAGTTCTATAGCTTTTTCCTGCGGCAGATCGATACATCTGCCTACTTTTTCAGGGATATCCTTTGCTTTCTCCTGCATCGCTCTGCCCTGTTCTGTCAGTGTTATCAGAACGACCCGGTCATCCTCCGCGCTGCGTGATCTTGTGATATATCCCGCGCTTTCCATTTTCTTCAGAAGCGGTGATACAGTGCCGTTATCAAGCATCAGCCTCTCGCAGATCTCTCCGACAGTTATGCCGTCTTTCTCCCACAGCACCAGGAAGGTTATATACTGCGTATATGTTATGCCAAGCTGTTTGAGCCACGGCGTATACAGGCCGGTCACGCTTCTTGCTGCTGCATACAGCGGAAAGCATATCTGATTTTCCAGTTTCATTATTTCTTTGTAGTCTGCTCTGTCCATGGTTTTACCTTTGACCGCATTTATATTTGATACAATTATATTTTACACAATATATTTTGAATGTCAATAGTTTATCCACAAAAAAGATGACAGATAGTTTAATAACTTTCTGTCATCAGATAAATCTATATAGTCCGGGAGTCCTATTCGGTCCTGTACTCTTTTTCCAGTTTGATGGCAAGCCCGGTATCGTCAGTGAAGTACGAATCCGCACCGAGATTTATCGCACTGCGGATCTCATCTTCAGTATTCAGTGTCCATGCGCCGAACTTCTTATCATGTTCATGAGCAGCCTTGAGGTTATCCTCTGTCATGATCTTCTTAGGAACGCTGATGACATCCACGTAGTCTTTATCAAGAGCAACATCAAAAGTCGCCTGGTCTGCGCACACATACAGCTTGGTCATGTCCGGGAAGGTTTCATCCAGCGGCCTGAGCGCATCGAAGTAAGATGATGCAGCAATGATGTTGTCCTCAAGTCCGCTTGTTCTTGTAATTATGGTAAACGCTTCAATATTGCGTGCACCGACGTATTTGACATCCACAATGTAATTAACTGAATCTCCGTATCTGTCAAACAAATCTTTTAGTTTTATCACACTGCTTCCGGATCTGGTTTTCATCTTATCGATCTGACTGTCAGCCATTCCGGAGAAATACCCTTCAACACCTGTCATATCGAAGGCATAATCATCATGGGCGACATAAACAGTTCCGCTTCCGGACACCACGATGTCAGCTTCAATATACTTTGATCCCGCCTCAACAGCTCTGTCATATGCAGCAAAAGTGAGCTCATCGTCTCCTGCCGACCCTCTGTGGGAATATACATGCGACGCAGCGAGCTCCTCTGCTGCAGTTTCAGCAGCTTCCTCATCGGCTGTTTCTTCAGCCGCAGGAGTCTCCTCTGCAGGTTCCTCTGTCTTTCTGTAATCCGAATTACCGAAGTGTGCCAGAATATAGATCGATGCCGCTACACAAAGCGCAAGCAGCACAATAATAGTAAGGAGTTTTCTCTTCCTTGACCTTCTGCGTCTTCCGGATCTGTTATTTTCCTGTTCGTTCATTATCGTTTACCTGTTTCGCCAGTCCTTACCCTATTAGGGAATAATACTCTTTCTATTTAACATTACTCCAATAAAGGCTGAAAACAAGAATTATTTAATAAATATTGATGTTTGTACCATTAACGGTCAGACAGCTCTCTGAGCTGACGGTAGATATCTTCTTCCTTCGGCGGACAGCCTTTTACACAAATATCAAAGCCGGAGGTACAATTGCCTATACCGATAAGCCCTTTCTTGCCACGATGGCCCTGTCCTATGGCGATTTTTCCCGGCAGCCTGTCCAGAAGGCCTTCACTTTTCAGCCTTTCCAGCACAGGGATCAGTACTCCGTAGCACGCGCTGCATGAATCCACCTCATCGACAGCATAGCTTACATCAAGAATGCTGTGTGCAGGCAGGTCCTCGTACGGCTCGCCCTCGCACGTTATGAGCCTGAGATGCGAAAGGTCGCTGCTTCCGACACCGAGCTTTTCAGCCAATCCTATATATTCCACTTCTTCAGTCTCATATCCGAGAAGTGAGCAGACGTAAGAATCCACAAGGACCGGATCAACAGCTGCCATTATGCAGTTCCGCGTGACCGGGCTGCCTCCTTCCTCGAAGCTGAGATCTCCGCATATGTGATCTATAACGATAAAGTCCTGCCGTATGCCCGTGTTAAGATGAGCGATCGGCTTATGGAGTCCCATTGTATGGAATCTTCTCTTCTCAGTGTTGGGAATCAGGCCTTTGATGTTTTTGAGTGCGCATGTTATATGTGTCTGACAGTGTCCCTTGAGCACAGGTACATTGATCAGAAAATCCCAGTTTCTGACCTTTTTGCAGATCGAAAGTGTTTCCCCTGCGCAGTCCGCTTCAACACCCTTATCCTTCTGCATATCAATAAGAGATACACCATACTCTTTTGCGATCGAGTTGTATCCGCAGTATTCAAAAGCTTCGGAAGTCTTGTCTCCGACCCATGAGCCTTCGGCGATCACTATGTTTTTATAGTTCCGCTCCTGAAGGAACTCGACTATACCTGCAACGATCTCCGGGTGGGTAGTTCCGCCAAAAGAAGCGGGAGCCGGTGTCACAAGGTTTGGCTTTATTGCTATACAGGGATCATGATCATCCGCTTCAGGAAGCAGCTCTGCGAGTCCGGATTTCAGGAGCAGCCTTTTAGTCATCTCCTTAAAGTCTGTCCCGTATGAACGCCATATCTCGTTCCTCTGCACTATAATCCCTCCTTATCGGCATCAGCTTCTGCACTTTCCGGTACCGGAACAAGATCGTCTATTGTAAGCGTTGTTCCGTCACCGGTATATTCAGTTATAAAGGCTCTGCATCCGGTGACATCTCCGAAAATGCAGATGCGGAGTTTCGTCCCTTTTTTTACCCTGAGCACTGTCGCGATATCATCAGGGTTTTCACTGAGAGACGCTTCAGATTTATCATCAGTCCGTAACGGGACCCCATCTGTTTCGTAAATAACAAGCTTCGGATCTCCCTCGGACATCGTATACACCACAAGATCGCAGTCCTTTTCGGCAGTATCAAGATCGCAGTCCTTTTCGGCAGTATATTCGATCATGCTCTCTTCGGCTATATCCACAGAGCATATACCGCTTGCTTTTTCGGTCCTCAGAGGTCTGCATGAAAGCTCTATTCTGGATTTCCTGCTGTTTGTCTCATTAGCGGTTACCCATACAAAGTACTCTTTGTCTTTCTCAAGCATGCTTATGTCGCTCGTAATGCCGACCTCTTTCTTATCTGAGGATGTTATCGATGAAAGGCTTGAATAGCCTTTTGAAGAATCGCGTGAAACTATGGAATGCTCAAATATGTAGTACCCTGTCTCAGGCGGGTAAAACACTGCGCAGGCACGTCCTCCGGCACCGACTTTAACAGTCACGGGTTCATCTTCAGAAAGCTGCGGAGGCTCTTCTTCATCCGTATCTTTTGTTATGACCACTTTAAATTTGCCTGAGAACTTCGCCAGTTTTTCATCCATGGGTTCTGCAGTGAAAAGCACGTAGCAGGTCTGTGATGCCTGAAGTGCAGTTGAACCCGAGACCGTACCCTCCTCTTCTGTATTGTGGCCGAGATTGTCCGCCATAAAGTATTCGTTAAGATACTTGTCCATCACGCTCAGGGTGATATACAGCTCGCTGCTGCTTTCGAGATCGAAAGCTTTGAAGGTATATGTTCCGCTCTCCGTAGGTGTGAAAAAGAAGAAAGGAGTTGTCTTGTCTCTGGAATTATCATCATAATCGTAATCATAATAAGCCTCAACGATCTGGTCTTCGTTGATTCTGTCTGATACCAGTCTTAAATATAATCCCGGTTCACGGATGAGTATCACAATGAGGGGAATTGCCGCCAATATGATCAGCAGAATAATCACGCCGATTATTTTGAATATCTTTTTTATCATCACTCACCCCTTATTGCAGTTTACCCCATAATGACAGATCTACCGCAAGCACTCTGTCCGTATTTATGAGTGCATGCTTCCAGTACGAGGCTCCGGATTCGAAATTGATATACACCGTTGATCCGTCGACGATTATCTCCTCGTTCATCTTTGGAACTTCCACCCGCTTCATCTCATGGCCTTCAACAATATAATTGCCTGTGCCTGTTTCTGAATTCTTAAGATTATACTTGGTTATGAAAGATGTTTTCAGCGGTGAAGCAGAATTGTATGAGCTCGAAACATACAGGCAGTCATCTACAATATCCGCGCCCTGGGCACTGGAATCTATACCGGCGATGATTGAATACATTATCGTGTTGAGTTTGCGGTTTCCCGGATCCCCGATGATCTCATAGCCATACATATAGGCTTCTGAAGTGCTTTTTCTTCCGGAGTATGTACCTACCCAAAGAATACCGTTGTCATACTCGAGAAAGGAAGGCTTGTTTTTAATATATATATAACGTGAAAGCTCGGACTCCTCCACCTCGCTTACCGGTTCATCGAGATGGTCCATGAATGTTTCGAATGTCATGTATTGAACAAATGGATCACCTTTGTACTTATCCGAAGTCTCACCTGTCATCCATATGTTTTCTCCGTCAAAAGTTATCCCTCCCGCATGGAACCTGTTGGGCATGGTAAGGGTCGACGCAAGTCTCATCTCATCCATGTCGACAGCATAGATCACCGAGTTGTACTTCTTTTTGACATCATATGCGGTTATCAGCATATACTTTCCGGCGCGGCACATTCCCTGCGGGATATACTGATCTGAAGAGCTGCTCACACCTCCCGTTTCGATGCACGTTTCTATCAGGCCCGGGATCGGAAGAGTCTTTTCGTCAAAGATCTTACCGCTGAAGCTCTTATATACATTTACCATGGCTCTTTTGAGAGCATTATCGTACAATGCCGGCTCTTTATAATATTTATAATCAAACGAAGACTCCGTTTCTGCGTAACACACAAGGAACGGAGTTGACACTACCGTCAGCAATATCATCAAAACAATCAGTATAAAATGTATCGCTTTTCTTTTTATCATCTGCTGCTTCAGTAATAAAATATCTCTAATTCTTTAAATCCTTTGCCGCCTTGAATCCATAGGCGCTGTCCGCGCTGTACACAGCTCTCTTGATCGCTTCACTCATGACCATCGCGGAAAGAGATCCGACAAGGTCCTGGTCAGCTTCTACATTTCCGACTGATACCGCATAAATGCTGTCGCCGTCAGCGGTTGTGTGAACAGGTCTGATGGATCGGGCATATCCGTCATGCGTCATGCCTGCTATCTTACATAACTGTGACTTGCTGAACGCTGCGTTAGTCATTACTACGCCAAGCGTGGTATTTCCGGTAAACTTATTATCTTTTACCGCTGTATCCATTGCCATATACGCAAGGGTATCCCTGAAGCCCTTTCCGTCTTCGGTCAGCAGTCCGGCTATCTTTTTGCCTGTATTCCAGTCATAGATATCGCCAAGTGCATTAACAGCTACTACTGCTCCTATCTTCAGATCACCGATACGTATCGCATAGCTGCCTATACCGGCCTTCATGCATGTATCCATGCCTGCGATCTTACCGACTGTGGCTCCGCACCCGGCGCCGTAGTTGCCGTCCTTGTAATTTGGCGACTCCATCGCAATACGTGCAGCTTCATAACCCATATCCGCATCCGGACGTACAGACCCGTCGCCGACTGAGAGATCGAAAAGATCCGACTGTGCTACCAGAGGCACTTTGGCAACTCCGGTGTCATATCCTATGTTCTTCTCTTCGAGATATTTCATCACGCCGTCCGCAGCTCCGAGTCCATAAGCGCTTCCGCCAGAAAGCACTATTGCATGTACACCTGAAGCCGCAGCAAGCGGATCAAGGAGTTCTGACTCGCGTGAAGCTGGACCGCCGCCGCGGACATCAAGTCCTGCCGGCATTACATCCTTGCTGATAAATACAGTACAGCCTGTTCCGGCATCGGCATTTTCAGCCTGACCTATCGCAACAGCTCCGATATCGTTGACTGATATCTCTTCGGCATCAGCTGCCGTGTCAACAGCAGGCGGAGCTTCTTCCGCAGCCTGAGATTCTTCCGCGGGCTGGGTTTCTTCTGCACCCAGATCCAGATCAGGAGTCACGGCAGCTTCAGCGCTTTCATCCGGAACTGCAGGCTGTGATGCAACTGCTGCAGTATTTCCGCATCCTGCAGCGCTCCACACGAGCATCAGCATAAGGCACAGAAGCGTGATTGTTTTCTTCAGTTGATTCTTCCTTTTCATGGCGTTCGCTCCTTCTCAGCAGCTAACTTGCTCTTCACGGTCAAGGAGACACGTTTTCAACTTCTCCTGTAGGTGTAATGTATTCCGAATTGACCCAACCGTACTGTCCGTCATATTTAATATACAGCCAGCCTTCATTCCATCCCTCTTCAACGACTTCGGTCTTATAAGGAACCACCATCAGAATGTCGTATTCAGATCCCGGACCGCAGCGAAGGTTCAGGCCATCTTCTGAATTTACTGTTCCATGATAGCCGGTTTTGATAAGTTTGGACGGTTCTGCAAGCTGCCCCTTATCCGCGTCGGACTTAGGCTTTATCGCCTCGTGTCTGATCTCCTCTGCGTTTTCTGTCAGAAACTCGGAAGAGCACCAGCCGGTAAGCCCGTCAACCGTGGCATTGGCCCAGCCGTCCTCTATCTTTTCGACCTGCACCTCAACGCCGTAGTTGAGAAAATGAACAGCCTTACTTTCTGCAGCTGGCTCTTCCCTTAGCAGCAGTCCGCCCTCCGCTGAAATGTACATGCTTTTCGGAAAACCGATGAGTTCCTCCTCTTCAGCTGCCTGCTTTTTTTCAGGCCAGGGTTCTTCTCCTAAATACGGCTTAACAAACACCATCACAGCGACGAATGCAGCAACAACAAAAGCAATCGCAGCAATAATCGATATAAGGGTCTTTACTCTTCTTTTTCCTGAAGGCTCCTCATATTCATATTTATCGCTTTTTTCCTTCCTGCTTTTCTTGTTTTTATATTCTTCTATGTCTTTAAAACTGTCCTCTGTACGCAGATGCGATTCGATTTTTCTGCCGCATAAAGGACAATAAATCACATCTTCAGGTATTTCCTTGCCACAGTGTCTGCAGATCATGTCATACCTCCTGTAAGCAGAATTACTCCAGCTCTACCGTCCCAGGCGGCTTGCTGGTAAGATCGTAAAATACTCTGTTAACATGCTCAACTTCATTGACGATCCTTGTCATCACTCTCTGCAGCACATCCCATGGGATCTCGGCAGCTGTTGCTGTCATGAAGTCCGATGTTATCACAGCTCTCAGAGCTATGGCATGATCATACGTCCTGAAATCTCCCATGACTCCGACTGTCTGCATGTTGGTAAGCGCTGCATAGTACTGGCTGATCTCTCCTGCGAGCCCTGCCTTGTCTATTTCTTCTCTGTAGATCGCGTCCGCGTCCTGTACGATGCGAACCTTCTCCGCGGTCACATCTCCTATGATCCTCACACCTAGCCCCGGTCCCGGGAAAGGCTGCCTGCTGACAAGGTATTCCGGCAGACCAAGTTCACGTCCGAGCTGCCTTACTTCGTCCTTAAACAGCATCCTGAGCGGTTCGATTATTTCCTTGAAGTCAACATAGTCAGGAAGGCCGCCCACATTGTGGTGGGACTTGATGACAGCAGATTTGCCCAGCCCGCTCTCGATGATGTCAGGATAGATGGTTCCCTGAGCAAGGAAATCGACCGCACCTATCTTCTTTGACTCCTCTTCGAATACTCTGATAAACTCTTCGCCTATAATCTTGCGCTTTCTCTCAGGCTCAGTCGCTCCTGCGAGTCTGGCATAGAACCTCTCAGCCGCATCTACTCTTACGAAGTTCAGGTCGAACTGTCCTTCCTTTCCGAATATGGAAGAAACCTCATCAGCCTCGTTCTTTCTCATCAGGCCGTGATCAACAAATACACAGGTAAGCTGAGGGCCTATCGCTTTCGCAAGCAGGGCGGCTACGACTGATGAATCAACTCCTCCGGACAGAGCGAGCAGGACTTTGCCGTTTCCAACCTTTTCCCTGACAGCAGCGATCTGAGAATCTGCAAACGAGTCCATCTGCCAGTCCTGATCGCATCTGCAGACATCCAGCACAAAATTCCTTATGAACTCTGCTCCGTGCTCTGTATGATTGACCTCAGGATGGAACTGTACTGCGTAGAAACCTCTGCTGCGGTCTTCCATGGCGGCTACCGGACAGTCATCCGTATGAGCTGTGACATCGAATCCTTCCGGTGGTACGCTTATGTAATCTGTGTGGCTCATCCAGCACACATTGATGTCGTCCGCAGTCCGGAGAATACCCTCTCTGCCGTCCACGACAACCTCTGTGCGTCCGTATTCGCTGGTAGGCGCAGACTCTATCTTTCCTCCGAGTCTGTATGCCATAAGCTGTGCACCATAACAAATACCGAGTATCGGAACACCCAGTTCGAAAATTCCGTCGTCTATCGACGGAGCATTCTCACCGTAGGCACTCTGCGGCCCTCCGGTAAAAATGATTCCCTTAGGATCGAATTCCCGTATCCCATTAAGATCGATGGACTCATATCCTCTGATCTCTGAATATACCCCGCATTCTCTTACTCTCCTGGCGATCAGCTGATTGTACTGCCCGCCGAAGTCTACAATAAGGATCCTGTTCTCTGCCATAGAACTCCTCCCGGTTAAAATTCAAGTGCCTGTCTTATATCTTCAATAAGGTCCTCTTTATCTTCAAGTCCGCATGACATTCTTACAAGACCTGCAGGAACGCCGGCTGCCATCAGCTGCTCATCCGTCATCTGACGGTGTGTGGTTGAAGCCGGGTTAAGGCAGCATGTCCTTGCATCAGCAACATGAGTCTCGATCGCGGCCAGTTTGAGGCTCCCCATGAACTTTTCAGCTGCATTTCTGTCTTCGAGCTCGAACGAAACGACTCCGCATCCGCCGTCAGGCATGTATTTCTTAGCGATCTCATAATACGGATCTCCCGGAAGTCCTGAATAGCTGACTTTCTTTACTTTAGGATGTTCATTCAGGAACTCTGCTACCGCCTGCCCGTTCTCTACGTGCTTAGGCATGCGCACATGAAGAGACTCAAGTCCCAGATTGAGCAGGAAAGCATTCTGAGGTGACTGGATACTGCCGAAGTCTCTCATCAGCTGTGAAGTCGCCTTGGTAATGAATGCCCCTTCATTTCCGAACTTCTCAGCATAGATGATGCCATGATAGGAATCATCCGGAGTCGTGAGACCCGGGAACTTGTCCTTATGCGCCATCCAGTCGAATTTGCCTGAATCTATGATAGCACCGCCAACTGCGGCACCATGTCCGTCCAGGTACTTTGTCGTCGAATGTGTGACTATATCTGCGCCCCACTCGATCGGTCTGCAGTTGACCGGAGTCGGGAATGTATTGTCTACAATAAGAGGTACACCGTGCTCATGCGCAGCTTTTGCGAACTTCTCGATGTCCAGAACAGTCAGCGCCGGATTCGCTATTGTCTCACCGAAAACTGCTTTTGTATTATCACGGAAGGCCGCATTCAGTTCTTCCTCTGTGCAGTCCGGAGAAACGAAAGTTGCGCTGATACCCATCTTGGCCATGGTCACTGAAATCAGGTTGAATGTTCCGCCGTAGATCGATGCGGATGAAACGATGTGGTCACCTGACTCACAGATATTGAACAGAGAAAAGAAATTAGCTGCCTGACCGGATGATGTAAGCATGGCTGCTGTGCCGCCCTCAAGAACTGCGAGCTTGGCTGCGACCATGTCGTTTGTCGGGTTCTGAAGTCTTGTGTAAAAATAACCCGATGCCTCCAGATCGAACAGTTTGCCCATATCTTCTCCGGTGTCGTATTTGAAAGTTGTCGACTGTATTATCGGTATCTGCCGTGGTTCTCCATTGCCCGGTGTATAGCCTGCCTGAACACATTGTGTGCCTAATTTGTAATCTTTCATATTCTCTGATACCTCCCTTTTCTTTTTCATAATAAAAATCTTACTTAATTAATAATAATCATGCAAGCGACCCGGCTCCGTTTTTTGCTAATTTCATTTGACAGCAGGCGAGAATACATAATATCATAATTAAACTTGTTTAACTGCAGCAGGACAGCTCTTGCATGCTTCACGCAATTTATACCCAAAAATCGGGGACAGGAGATATTAATGCCAATAAAGATACAGAACGATCTTCCGGTCAAGAAGATACTGGAGGATGAAAACATATTCGTAATGGATGAGAGCCGTGCGGTCTCTCAGGATATCCGACCTCTTGAGATCGCCATTCTCAATCTGATGCCGCTGAAGGAAGATACCGAGCTCGATATACTCAGGGTCCTTTCGAATTTCCCTATCCAGCTTGAGATCACATTCCTTACTACTGCGACTCACCGCGGAAGCCACGTGGACAGATCCCATCTGAACAAGTTTTATCAGACATTTGATGACGTTAAGCACAGAAATTTTGACGGACTGATCATTACAGGTGCGCCGGTGGAACAGCTGGAATTTGAAGAAGTAAACTACTGGGACGAACTTTGTCAGATTTTTGAATGGTCGAAGACCCATGTGTATTCCACATTCCACATTTGCTGGGGTGCCCAGGCAGGTCTTTACTACCATTACGGGATACAAAAGACAAAACTGCCTAAAAAGCTAAGCGGCGTGTATCTTCACCGTGTAATTCACAGAAAGAAGATCCTCATGAGAGGAATGGATGACGAATTCTATGTTCCGCAGTCCAGGTATACAGGAATAGAAGAAGATAAAGTAAGAAACAATCCGGAACTCTATGTAGTTGCCGATAGTCCTGAAGCAGGAAGCTATCTGATACTTGCATACTCATCAAGGCAGGTATTCGTTACCGGTCATTCGGAATATGACAGGTACGATCTTGATAAAGAATACAAGAGAGATCTTGCGAAAGGCCTGAATCCGGACATCCCGGTCAATTACTATCCGGACGATGACCCGTCACGCGAACCGGTCCTCTCCTGGCGTTCAAGCTCCAACTGCACATATACAAACTGGCTCAATCTGGTGTATCAGGATACACCGTATGACCTCAGCAAGCTGAGACCTATTGAAGAAGACAGCTACCTTATAAAGAATACACTGGAGTAATCTTTATCATCAGTTCCGGGTGTCACATCAAATACTTGATGAATGCCTTTTCGCGGTCAGTCAGTTTGTAGCCGCGTGATGTTATGTAATGTGCTTCAAGGTAAAGTTCGGCGTCGCTTATCGGCAGGACAATGAATCCGTCTTCCTCCAGTGCGTCGAATCCGGCAGTCACAGTTTTTGCTGACTTACCCCCAAGGATGGGGTTTGATAAGACAGAGAGATAGTTTCCGCTCATGATAGCGTCATTGAATCCGGCTCTATCCGACACTCTGAGTACTCGATTGTGTTCAGTAAGGCCAATGTGAGTTGCAAGAAAGCTCTGGGAGCTCTCGTCAGCGTAAGCGACATATGGATATGTCCTCATTTCGGAAATTGTGACTGACTGTCTGGATGCCAGAGGATGCCTGGCTGAGACGACTGCATACAGGAGAACAAAATCGTACAGAAGGAAGTGATTCAGTCCGAGGTCCTGCAGTCTCTCAAAGTATTTTTCACGCTTTTCGCCCGGAAAAACGATGATGCCCAGGCTGCTTTCGCGGTTTACGACAGCATCCATTATCTCAAAATTTCCCATCTCGCGCAAAACGTCGTCCGCATCTTCATTTGATTCTGTGCGGAAATCAAGAAAACGCCGCATAAAGAAAGTAGAATAGTATGCTGCCACCCGGAGTCCTTTGCTCCTTTGTATCCCGATACTATTGATTGCTTTGAGTTCTTCCATGATAACGCGGGCACGGTTGATGAACTCACTGCCGTTTTCAGTCAGTGCAATACCTGTCTTAGTCCGTATGAAAATCTCATATCCCAACTCTTCTTCAAGTGATTTTATTATTCCGCTAAGGTATGGCTGCGATACTCCCAGATCGGAAGCAGCCCGGTTCATGGAGCCGCATCGCGCTATCTCGATCGCGCACTCAAGGTGTCTGAAAGTCATTTTATTTTCCTTTGGCTTCAACTTCGCTTTCAAATAGATGAAAGACTTATATCATACTTATGCTTAAAGTTTATGATATAACAATTTAGTTATATCAGCAAAGCTTTTTGAGATTATCGCATATTTTTCTTCTCATATACAATCTCAATTGTGGGGGAACGCGACCCCTTCCGATCCCTCACTTAAAGGCTGACCTTTCCCTCTCACACTCATGCGGGAGCGGTTTTCAAGCACCGCTCCCGCAACAGGGAATTCACCAATGGCTCGGTGGGTTTTGGTACTGGTTTGTCACCGGATGCGTCTCTTTGGTCTGCCTCATGTTACAGAGCGCATCCGGCAATCACTGACTCTCCTGTCATGTTTATCATCTGCATTTATACTACAATCTGCGCGGGTGCTGAAGAAGGTAAACGCTGGCCTCCACGCAACCATGTTTCTGATATCCGGAAAACACCTTCTTCTCCGAATAGGCACCGGGGGGCGGTTCATCGGCAGCAGCTAGATGCCGGCAGAACCGCCTCCCCTTTTTGTGAGGCTCTTTTGTTATCATCCTGTGATCTGCACATAAAAAAGACTTCAGGAGAGGACGGGTACCATCTCGTGAAGTCCTTTGTTTAGTGACTGATTTATGGCCTCATAGACACTATGCGACTATTCAAATTCGATCGTGGAGACCGGCTTATCTGAGATATCCCACATCACCCTGTTTACACCGGGTACTGTCTCGATGATACGGTCTCTCATTCTCCTGAGCATATCCCAAGGGATCTCTACCGATTCTGCCGTTACTGCATCAACTGTATTGATGGCTCTGATGATGACCGGCCATCCCATGTACCTCTTGCCGTCTTTGATTCCTGTTGACTGCATGTCAGGAATAACTGCGAAGTACTGCCATGGCACGTTCTCCATTTTACCGATCTCTTCTCTTACGATGGCATCTGCTTCTCTCAGTGCTTCGAGTCTGTCTCTTGTGATAGCCCCCGTGCATCTTACGCCGAGTCCCGGACCCGGGAACGGCTGTCTGTATACCATGTTATCAGGAAGTCCGAGTGCAGAACCTACTACCCTTACCTCGTCCTTATACAGCAGCTTCACAGGCTCAACGAGCTCAAACTGAAGGTCTTCAGGAAGTCCGCCGACATTATGGTGCGCTTTTACTCCGTCAGACTCCAGGATGTCTGGATAAATGGTTCCCTGTCCGAGGAAAGCGATACCGTCGAGTTTTGCAGCCTCTTCAGCGAATACATCTATGAACTCCTTGCCGATGATCTTGCGCTTGGTCTCAGGATCATCAACTCCTGCAAGCTTGTCGAGGAATCTGTCAACAGCGTCTACGTAAATGAGATTAGCTCCAAGCTCTTCTCTGAATACCTTGATGACCATCTCAGGCTCGCCTTTACGGAGAAGTCCATGGTTTACATGTACGCAGACCAGATTGTCACCTATTGCCTTTATCAAAAGCGCAGCTACTACACTGGAATCAACACCTCCGGAAAGAGCAAGAAGGACCTTCTTATCTCCTACCTGTGCCTTGATCTCAGCGAGCTGCTCCTCGATGAACTTGTCAGCGAGTGCACGTGTCGTGATACGTTCCATTGTTTCCGGTCTGATGTCTGCCATTTTTATACCTCCGTGAAACTCATATGAGTGATTTTGACTTTATATTAGCGCCCGCCGCCGGATGTGCGGCCGGATACTTCCTTGAGAATAACGTCGTGTGCTCCGCCTTCCACGATGCTGACAGCTGACACGAGAGTCAGCTTGGCGTTCTTGTGGAAATCCGGAATGTTGAGCGCTCCGCAGTTGCACATCGTGGACTTTACCTTGCCCAGCGACATCTGTACATTGTCGTGGAGAGATCCTGCATACGGCACATAAGAATCGACGCCTTCCTCGAACTTGAGCTTTGCATCTCCGCCCAGGTCGTATCTCTGCCAGTTGCGTGCTCTTGCAGAACCTTCGCCCCAGTATTCCTTTACATAGCTTCCGTTGAGCATGAGCTTTGCGGAAGGCGACTCGTCGAATCTTGCAAAGTATCTGCCGAGCATTATGAAGTCCGCTCCCATTGCGAGTGCAAGTGTCATATGATAGTCATATACGATGCCTCCGTCAGAGCAGATCGGCACATAAACACCTGTCTTCTTATAGTATTCATCTCTGGCCTGAGCTACTTCGATCACTGCCGAAGCCTGTCCGCGTCCGATTCCCTTCTGCTCACGTGTGATGCAGATGGAGCCGCCGCCGATACCTACTTTTACGAAATCAGCTCCGCAGTCCGCGAGGAAGTTGAATCCGTCAGCATCAACAACGTTTCCGGCTCCGACCTTTACTTTATCGCCGTAGTTGTCTCTGATCCACTTGAGAGTAACAGCCTGCCACTCCGAGTAACCCTCAGAAGAGTCGATCGTCAGAATATCAACACCAGCGTCCAGCAGTGCAGGTACTCTTTCCTTGTAGTCTCTTGTATTGATGCCGGCTCCGACAATATATCTCTTGTCGGCGTCGAGCAGCTCAAGCGGATGCTCTTTATGTGAATCGTAATCCTTACGGAATACAAAAGATGTCAGTCTCTGTTTATCATCAATGATCGGCAGCTGATTCACTTTGTTGTCCCAGATGAGGTCATTAGCCTCTGAAAGAGTGATGCCCTCCTTGCCGTATACCATCTTATCGAATGGTGTCATGAAGTCAGCTACCTTTGTGTCAAGACTCATGCGGGATATTCTGTAATCCTTACTGGTAACGATACCAAGGAGTTTGCCGTCAGCTGTTCCGTCTTCAGTGATGGCGATAGTGGAATGACCTTTTGCCGCTTTGAGATCGAGCACGTCCTGAAGAGTGGCATCAGGCCTCAGGTTGGAATCGCTAGGTACAAAGCCCGCTTTATAACTCTTGGCTTTTCTGACCATCTCAGCCTGGCTTGCTATAGACTGAGAACCGAATATGAACGAGATGCCGCCTTCCTTGGCAAGAGCCACAGCCATGTTGTTGTCGGATACAGCCTGCATGACAGCAGATGTCAGCGGAATGTTCATCGACAAAGCAGGCTCCTCGCCTTTTCTGAACTTTACCACCGGAGTCTTAAGAGATACGTTTTCCGGTCTGGCTTCCATGCCGGAGTATCCCGGTATTAACAGATATTCGTTAAAAGTTCTTGATGGTTCCTTGAGAACAGTCGCCATATTTCACCTCTTTTTTCTATAAATACTTTTGAAAAAGCTGATTGTTAACCGTTAAACAGAACTAACTTTTGAGCGATTTCGCACTATTTTCACTAATATAGCATTAAAAAAGAGGCAAATAAAGCGTTTTTGAGATGTTAGACAAAACTAATTATTTGAAAACAGCAGTCCTTGTTATACAAATGCCGCTGATGTAAAATAGGCGTTGACTGAAAGCGAGGTATTTAGTGGAAGAAATCGGATCCGAAAAAAGAATAGATCTGCTGAACGGCAACATCGCCGGCGCACTGTTCTGGCTCTCCCTGCCTATCATGGGGACACAGTTCATTGAGATGGCATACAATCTTTTTGATACCATGTGGGTTGGTCAGTTAGGTAATCAGGCCGTGACTGCAGTAGGAGTCGCGGGCTCTTTTATGTGGCTCGGCTCAGGAATCGCCATGATACCTCAGATCGGCGGACAGGTAATGACCGGTCAGTCCATAGGCGAAGGCAATATGATGAAAGCAAGGCGCTTTGCACGGACAGCAATCCAGCTGATGCTGCTGATCATGATCGCTTACTCATTTATCTGTATCGTGTTCAGACATCAGCTCATATCATTCTTCCGCCTCCATGATCAGGATACCGCAACTTTCGCAGCATCTTACCTGTCGATAGTATCCATAGGGCACATAGTCATGGGATTCAACTATGTGATGCAGGGGATCCTCACTGCAGCCGGCGACAGTAAAACACCTTTTAAATATAATTCTACAGGAGCGATCCTCAATATAGTACTTGATCCGGTCCTGATTTTCGGCATAGGACCATTCCCTGAGCTAGGCGTAAACGGAGCAGCGATCGCGACCGTTTTCTCCGAACTCGTGGTTACAGTACTCTTTGCACGCTTCGTCATGTCAGACAGCTACCTGTTCGAAGATTTCCGCCTGTTCGGCGGATTCGGACGCAAGGAAGCTGTACGCATCATAAAGCTGGGAGCTCCGCCTGCCATATTCAACATAGGTTATGCATTCATTTCCATGGTTATATCAAGGATCATCGTTACTTTCGGTGATGCTGCAGTTGCCATCCAAAGGATAGGCGGTCAGATAGAGTCTGTCACCTGGATGACCTGCGATGGTTTCTCATATGCGATGAACGCGTTCACATCCCAGAATTTCGGTGCCGAGAACTATGACCGTGTCAGGAAGGGATTCAAAACAGGAACAGGCATGGTAACTGTATTCGGAATACTGGCTACCGCCCTTCTCGTCCTTGGCGCGGCACCAATATTCGGTTTGTTCATACATGAGCCCGATGTCATCGCGGGCGGTGCAAATTATCTGAGGATAGTAGGTCTTTCACAGCTCTTTATGGGCTATGAGCTGACTACTTCCGGTGCTTTCAACGGTCTTGGCCAGACGAAGCTGCCGGCAGCAATCGGGCTGATACTCACAGTCGCCAGAATCCCTATGTGCTACCTGCTGATGCCTGTACTGGGCATCAACGGAGTCTGGTGGGCAATCTCCCTTTCAAGCATCCTCAAAGGCTCCCTCCTCAACATACTTTTCGTCTATAGATTGAAAAAGCTTTAACAGAAGCACCAAAAAGGCACCCTGACGGGTGCCCCTTTTTATTGATTGTTTACGAACAAATTACATCATGCCCATTCCTGCTCCGCCCTGCGGCATTGGAGGTTCCGGTTCCTTGATCTGAGTGATGCCTGCCTCTGTTGTGAGCAGCATGCTTGCTACGGAAGCTGCGTTCTGCAGTGCCGATCTTGTTACCTTTACAGGATCTACGATTCCGGCTGCGATCATGTCTTCATACTTCTCGTTAGCAGCGTTGAAGCCGATGTTGCCTTCTGCCCTCTTGACTTCTGCAACTACTACTGCTCCGTCAAATCCGGCGTTCTCAGCGATCTGTCTTACAGGCTCCTCGAGAGCTCTCTCTACGATCTTTGCTCCTGTCTTTACATCGCCTTCCTGCTTGTCGGCATATGCCTTTACAGCATCGATAGCTCTGATGAGTGATACTCCGCCGCCTGCAACGATTCCTTCCTCAACAGCTGCCTTTGTAGCATTGAGTGCGTCCTCGAGTCTGAGCTTCTTCTCCTTGAGTTCTGTCTCGGAAGCAGCTCCTGCGTTGATAAC
>CACZGY010000028.1:0-15777 GCA_902780815.1 uncultured Eubacteriales bacterium | reverse complement strand
GCCTTGATCTGGGCAACTCTTGCTGCGAGTTCTTCCTTGCTGCCTGCGCCGCCTACGATTACAGTGTTGTCCTTGTTGACCTTGATGGTCTCTGCCTGACCGAGCATGTCGATCGTTGTTTCCTTGAGCTCATAGCCAAGCTCTTCGGAGATAACAACGCCGCCTGTCAGAACGGCGATATCTTCCATCATGGCCTTGCGTCTGTCACCGAATCCAGGTGCCTTTACAGCGACTACATCGAGTGTGCCTCTCAGCTTGTTGAGTACGAGTGTAGCGAGAGCTTCGCCATCAACGTCCTCAGCTACGATCAGAAGGCTTCTTCCCGCCTTCATGATTCCCTCGAGCAGCGGGATGATATCCTGGATACTGCTGAGCTTCTTATCTGTAAGGAGAATGAAAGGCTTGTTCATGACAGCTTCCATCTTCTCATTGTTTGCCATGTAAGGTGACAGATATCCTCTGTCGAACTGCATTCCCTCAACTACGTCAAGCGAAGTGCCGAGAGTCTTGGACTCCTCTACCGTGATGACGCCGTCCTTGCCGACTTTCTCCATAGCCTCAGCTATGAGCTCACCGATCTCTGCGTCATTTGCCGATACGGAAGCTACCTGTGCGATCGCAGCCTTGTCATCTACAGGCTTTGCGGCAGCCTTGAGGTTCTCGACTGCAGCAGCTACTGCGCCTGCGATTCCCTTCTTGAGGATCATCGGATTAGCTCCGGCTGTTACGTTCTTGAAACCTTCTCTTACGATGCTCTGTGTCAGCAGTGTAGCAGTTGTTGTTCCGTCGCCTGCAACGTCGTTTGTCTTTGTAGCGACTTCCTTAACGAGCTGTGCGCCCATGTTCTCGACCTGGTTCTCAAGCTCGATCTCTCTTGCGATAGTGACACCGTCATTTGTGATCAGCGGTGATCCGTAAGATCTCTCGATCAGTACGTTTCTTCCCTTAGGTCCGAGGGTTATCTTTACTGTATCTGCGAGTTTGTCTACTCCGGCAAGAAGGCTCCTTCTGGAATCCTCGCCGTAATAAAGTTCTTTAGCCATTAGTGATTCCTCCTTATATATGCACCCGCTCCTATTTCTCTATGGTAGCGAGGATGTCTTTCTGATTGATTATTGTGTATTCAACGCCCTTATACTTAAGATCATTTCCGCCGTATCTGCTGAAAATAACGATATCGCCAACCTTGAGCAGCATAGGTTCTTCCTCTGTGCCAGGACCTACAGCAAGGACTTCAGCCTGCTGCGGCTTTTCCTTTGCGCTTCCGGAGAGCAGCAGTCCTGCTTCTGTTTTCTCTTCGGCTTCCATTTTCTTTATAACTACTCTTGCTCCGAGCGGTTTGATTCCAATGCTCATTTCTTGCCTCCTGATCAGTTCTATTTGTTAGCACTCTGAATGTTTGAGTGCCAAATTCCAAAACCTATTGTACTCACCCGGGCCTAAAGTGTCAACACCCCCGGGTGAAGAAATCATCACATTTATTTTCGCGATCTGTCCCTGTAATAATAGAACAGATACTGCTGTGCATATCCCGCCAGATCACCGTATTTTTCAGCTGCAAACGCCTGCATTCCCTTTGCATCCTTCAGGTCAAAGCCATACATGTCATTCATGATCTGCCTGACCCAGGTATCGACCGGAAATGCGGCGGTATCTCTCAGGCCGAAAAGCATTATGCAGTTTGCCACTTTAGGCCCTATGCCGTGAAAAGCAAGCAGCTCCTCACGCGTTTCAGGGCATCCCTCTTTCAGGTATCTCTCAGCGCTCGCTCTGATGTATTCGCACCGGTAACCCAGCTTCAGATCCGCCAGGTCGCACAGTTTCGCATCTGCCAGCGCTTCGGGAGACGGAAAGGCACATAAGCCGCTGCCGCTTATCGGCTCGCCGTACGTGCTGCACAGCGATTCTATGTTCTTGCGTATGCGCGGGATGTTGTTGTTCTGGGATATTATAAATGAGATTATCGTCTCGAAGGGATCCTGATTCAGTATCCTTATCCCATGCCCGTATTCTGTCGCCGGTTTTATAAGCGGTTCTGAATCCGTCAGTTTCTTCTTGATAGCACCGTAATCTGTATCCAGGTCAAAATAACGCCTCCAGAAGGCTTCATCGCCGCCTGTCGCCTCAACTTTCAGGTTTCCGTCTGTAAGGCTTACACGGGCAGCAAAAGAGCCTGCAGCTCCGGTATACGAATCCGGGCCGTCAGGCACCCATCTGAAACACTGGCCGCACTCAAAAACGTGTGCGAGATCTATATCTTTTATATCTTCAAAAACCATCCGTTTTCCTTCTCGTTAATGGAGTTTCCTGGAGAGCATCTCTTCCCTGTCCCTGACGATGTCTCTTATCCGTACGTTTACGCTGTCGATGGTAAACGCGGTCATGTTCACAAGCGCGCCGTAAACATCCTGCTGAAGATCCATGCATTTGTCGATAGACTCCGGGTCTCTGACAGCCATTACGTCTATGGTCACCGACATATTCGTCTGCTTGCCGTTATTCATCCTGTCGACTACAACCAGATGCGATTCATATTCTTCAGCTGCGATCTTTATGATATCCCTTATGACCTGTTCACTTATAGTAAAGCTTCCGAAATAGCTGAATGTCGGTCTTACTACTGTACGGTCATTCGGACCATCATCTACTGTTTTTTGCTCTCCGTCCACAGCATTTCCGCGCGCCTTGTGTATGAAATGCTTGATAGGGTCCATGAAGTATCCTGCGAAATCGCGCCTCAGCTGTCCCAGCGGAGCCGGTATGACATGCTCACCTTCATCAATGCGGTAGTGTGCGGCGATTTTCCGCTGCTCCTCGGTCGTTACGTCTTCTATATAAATGCGCTCTTCCGGAAGCGGGAGTCCGAGCTGTGTCGCAACTATGTCCGTCATCCTGTCCGATGTGCCGATTATCATGAGTGCCTGCGGGTCATAGCTTTCTATTGCAGCCTTCACCTCTTCCCGGTGATCCTCGTAATTGAAGAGTGCCGTTCTCATGGCTGCTGCCTTGGAAGCGCATTTCTTTGCCGAGCTTCCGGCAACGATCTGGCCCTTGTAAATGAATAGTCCGTCATCGATGATAGCATCAAAACCGCGCCTCTGCGCAAGTGCAGTGGCCTGAAAACTCTTACCTGTTCCGCTTTTTCCGGTGAATGAAACTACCTTCATGTCCTTGCAATCACTAAATTCCCACCGTTTTGGTAGGATTGTACTATTTTGTTTTTTTGATATTTCAATGTCGTAGATATTGTTATCACTAAGGAGGTAATATTATGGCATTCAAGATTACTGAAGACTGCATCGGTTGCGGAGTTTGCGCTGGTAACTGCCCTGTTGAGGCTATTACAGAGGGTACACCTTACGTTATCGATGAGAGCGCTTGCATCGACTGCGGAGCTTGCGCTGCTAACTGCCCTGTAGGAGCACCTGTAGAGGCATAATCGATCAATAATGATCAAAATCCCGTAGCGGAGGCTACGGGATTTTCTTTTGCCCGAATCTTATCGGCATCAGTCCCTGCCCTCATTCATGCTCTTGATCATAAATGACAGTGCATGGAGGCTGTCCGAAAGGTGTACTGACTCAAGCGCAATACCTTCAGGTATTACGAGATCGATCGGTGCGAAGTTCCAGATGCCTTTTACACCGCCCGAAACCAATGCGTCTGCAACCTTCTGAGCATTTTCTCTGTTGACGCAGATTATGCCGATATCGATTTTTTCTCTTTTACAGTATTCCTCAAGGTTGGCGACATCCATGACCTCAACATCATTGATGACATTGCCTACGATCCTTGGGTTCGCATCAAAGAGCCCGATAATGTTGAATCCGATCTTGTAGTAATAAGTGTAGTTAGTGATAGCCTGTCCCAGGTTTCCTACTCCTACAACTACCGTCTTGTATTCTCTGTCGAGTCCGAGGATCTTGTTGATCTCTTTATATAGCCTGTCGACCTCATAGCCATATCCCTGCTGACCGAACTCACCGAAAGTGTTAAGATCCTGTCTGATCTGAGATGCGGTGTATCCTATCATCTCACTGAGTTCATTCGAGGATACCTTTTTGATGCCTTTTGTCTGAAGATATCCGAGATATCTTCTGTAGCGAGGGAGCCGGCGGATGATCGCGTTTGATACTTTCATCTTGCCCATAGCATACCTCTTTTTATTTGTTAGCTTCTACGTACTTTACAATATCGCCAACCTTTGTGAAGTTCTCAGCAACATCATCCGGAATCTCGATCCCGTACTCTTCCTCAACACCAAGGATGATCTCAACAGCATCAAGTGAGTCTGCCTCGAGGTCCTTCATGAAATCTGTGTCCATTGTGACAAGTGAAGGATCAACGTCGAGCTGCTCTACGATAAGTGACTGAATCTTTTCAAAAGTCATAGTATTCTCCTTTAATATCAATCTGTATATTAATAATTCTTATATCAATTATAGAACACGCAAGTTTACAATTTCAACGATTTGCGTAGATTTTTTAACAAAATTGTTCAATTTTTTCACAAAGATTTGCTACTGAAGCTCCATCCACTCATCGTAAAGATCTGTGACTTCCGCCTCAAGAGCTGCCATTTTTGACGACTTCTCATGCATCCACTGAGGATCTGCTGCGTTCTCAGGCAATGACATCTCATCCTGGATGTCTGCCAGTTCTGATTCTATTTCATGTATCCTGTTCTCAACGGCTTCTGCTCTTCTCTGTCTCCTGCGCTCTTCAGCTTCGCTCTGTTTCTTAGCCTTTCGCTCCGCCTCGGAATCCTTAACGAGCTTTCTGGTGAGTTCCAGCTCATCCCTTACGGATTCTGCAGAAGCATTGCCTGCCTCAGAAGATTGGCGGCCGGATGACCTGCCTGACTTTTCCAGATAATAGTCAAACTTGCCTTTGTACTCCACCAGACCGTGCTCAGTTAGCTCGAGTATCCTGTCCGGAATGGTATTCAGCAGATACCTGTCGTGTGAAACGATCAGGAGTGTTCCTTCGAATTCCATAAGGGCTTCTTCTACGATCTCTTTTGATTCTATATCAAGGTGATTGGTCGGTTCATCGAGCACCAGTGTGTTTGCTCCTGAGAGCATCAGTTTTAGCAGTGAAAGCTTGGCTTTCTCTCCTCCTGAAAGATCCTTGACCTGCTTGAATACATCGTCACCAATGAACAGAAAACGTCCGAGCAAAGATCTCATTTCGGTATCCGTATAGAGATGATAGGCGTTCTTCATCTCGCCCAGGACAGTCTCATTCTCATCCAGAAGAAGCTGGCCCTGATCATAATAACCGAAGTTTACATTGTATCCTATCCGCAGATAACCGTTGTCAGGCTTCTCGAGGCCCATGAGGATCTTCAGCAATGTCGTTTTACCGATACCGTTGTCGCCTATTATGCAGACCCGCTCGCCCTTGCGGATCAGAAGCCCTGCATGGTCAAAAAGCTTTCTTTCTCCGAAGCTTTTTGACAGGTCTTCGGCCTCCAGCACTTCTCCGCCGCTTTTGAAGTCTGCCTCAAAGCTGAGCTTCATCTTATTTTGCTTCAGCTTCGGCTTCTCTTTAAGCTCTATCATCGCCAGACGCTTCTCACGCGAAGCGGCGCGCTTTGCCAGATGCTCGGTCCCATGCTGCCTGAAGCGGCGTATCATTTCCTCCTGCCTTGCAATTTCAGCCTGCTGTTTCTCATATTCGCGGCGCATCGCCTCAATTTGTTCTGCCCGCTTAACAAGGAATGTCGAATAATTGCCCGTGTATGATTCAAGAGTACCGCCGCCCATATCGAATATCCGGTTTGTGATACGGTCGAGAAAATACCGGTCATGGGACACTACCATGATAGTTCCCTTATAACTGTCCAGATACGACTCGAGCCATTCGAGCATGTGCAGGTCGAGGTGATTTGTAGGCTCATCAAGCATAAGAACGTCAGGCTTGCTGAGGAGCAGACAGCTGAGTGCCAGTCTGGTCCTTTCACCTCCGGACAGCTTGCTTATCTCCTTTTTCTGAGCCTCTTCATCGAAACCCATATGCGTAAGCATGGCTCCGAGTTCGCTTTTATATGTATATCCGCCCTTGCGCTCATACTCTTCGATCAGGCGCGTGTATTCTTCAAGATCCTTCTCAAAACTTTTGCTTTCGTGGTCCGCGATCGCAAGCTGAAGCCTCTCCAGCTTCTTCTCCATTTCAAAGAGATGCGTAAAACTCTTCTCAGCCTGCGACCTTACTGTGCCGTTTCCGCCGAAGTGATTCTGCTGACGCAGATAGCCGATGTTATAGTCATTTCTTATATAAAGATTCCCCGAAGTCGCCTCTATGTCTCCGGCAATAATGCCGAGCAGAGTCGTCTTTCCTGTACCATTGGCTCCTACTATGCCTATACGGTCACCTTTTTCCACACCAAAACAGACATCCTCAAAGATGATGTCTGTTCCGTATGCTTTGCTGATGTCTTTGCCAGTGATTATAAGCATAGTCTAAAACTCCAGTCCCGGAACTGCGTCAAGCTCAAGATCAGGCTTAACGCCGGATCTGTATGCATAATATGCTGCAGAAGCTATCATCGCCCCGTTATCTGTGCAGAGTACAGGACTTGGCTTGAGCACATCGATGCCCCTGCTNNCTTCTGTCCGTATTTCTCCGCTGCCATTACCGCCTTGTCAGCTATGACTTCTACCACAGCCTCCTGGAAGCTCGCGGCTACATTGTTCACATTTATCTCACGGCCTGCCTGACGCTCCTGATTAAGATAATTCAGAGCCTGTGTCTTGAGTCCCGAGAAGCTGAAATCCAGGCTTCCGTGCTCGAGATAGACACGTTTGAAAGCGATGCTGTCCGGATCTCCCTCCTTTGCCGCCTTGTCTATCTTAGGACCGCCGGGGTATCCGAGACCGATGACTCTTGCCACCTTGTCGAAAGCTTCCCCCGCTGCATCATCACGGGTGCCGCCAAGCTTCTCGCACTTGTTATAGTCAGGCACGTTAACGATCTCGGTGTGGCCTCCCGATACTATGAGTGCCATGAATGGCGGTTCAAGCTCCCTGTGCTCGAGATAATTGGCGGCGATATGTCCGTGCATGTGATTGACACCTACCAGAGGGATGTCACATGCATATGCCATTGCCTTTGCCGCAGCTACACCTATAAGAAGCGCACCGACAAGGCCCGGGCCATATGTCACACCTATAAGATCCACATCTTTGGCACTTACACCTGCATCGTCAAGTGCCTTACCTATGACGTCATTGATCCTCTCAAGATGCTTTCTGGAAGCTATCTCAGGCACGACTCCGCCGTATGCCGTATGGATGTCGATCTGGGAGCTTATTACATTGCTCATGACAAAACGGCCGTCGGCTACCACCGAGGCTGCAGTCTCATCACAGCTTGTCTCTATTCCGAGTGTAAGGAATCTCCCGTCTTTCATTGCTATTTTATCTCTACTTCTACTTCTATTTTTCGGAGGTCAAGATCCATCAGCACGGCATCCTCGCCTCCCTTTGCATAGTAACCTTTGCGCCGTCCGACTTCGCGGAACCCGAGCTTTTTATACAGAGCCATGGCTGCCGCATTGCTTCCTCTGACCTCAAGAGTCACAAGTCCGCATCCGTCATCTTCCGCTTTAGCGATCATGTGGCGAAGCAGCGCTTCACCGATGCCTTCTCTCCTGAATTCAGGAGCGATAGCTATATTGTAGATCTGGGCCTCTCCGGCGACCATTCTAATCTCGCCGTAGCCCGCTTTTTCTTCACCGCATTCTGCAACAGCAACATAAACATTGCCGCCTGCAGTTACATCTTTTGTTATTTCTTCAGCACTCCATGGAGAGCCGAACGAATCGCGCTCTATGCGCGCCATGGCAGGCACATCGTAAAGCTTAGCCTGTCTTATCCTTATCTCTTCGCTCATGATATCACCGGCTTTCTGATCCTGTCGCTCAGTGTTCCTGCTCTGAGGCGCTGCTCTGCTTCAGCAAGGCGCATGTATTCAGGCATGAGCTCGTTGTATGTGAGTACTTCGCCTGCGGCTGCCTTTCTGAGCGCTATTTCAGCCACAGACTCCGCATGCTGATATCTCAGATCTTCATCTGCGAACACATAAGAGCCTTCAGGCATGATGCTTTCTATTATGCTGCCATATGCATCGATACCGTCGCCCGTAAAGAACACAACAGCATCTTTGTACTCAGCCATCCTGGCTTTCAGCTCTTCAAGCAGATCTTCGATCATGTACTGTTTTTCTTCCATGACAGGGATGGCTGACTTTTGCTCACCGTCCACAGTGAACACAGCCTCATATACGCCTGCATAAGTCTGATGCCTTCTGGCATTGATCACAGGCACTATATAAAGAGCTCCGGCCGGGACCGCCTTGTCGAGAGCTCTTCCGGCCATGGCCTCAAGCGTCGAAACGGCAATACACGGGATCCCGAGCATCTGAGACATTATACGGGCTGTTGTGACTCCTATCCTGATGCCTGTGAACGACCCTGGACCGGCTGATGCGGCAACATGCGTAAGCTCATCCTTTGTAATGCCGGCCTCGCGCACCGCTTCGTCGATCAGAGTGATCATTCCTCTGAGATGATTCATCTCTTCGGAAGAAGCCGCACTGAAAACGCGGCCGGTCTCATCTATGACCGACGCAGATCCGTATTTACCTGTAGTTTCTATAGCAAGTATCCTCATATCCTTACAGAAATTCAGCTGTGCGTTCTCCTTCATTTTCTGCGTACTCAAGCCTGACGGCAACAGCATCATCAGGCAGCACATCGGCAACTATGTCAGCCCACTCTATCACGCAGACCCCGTCTCCGTCGAGCATTTCTTCTGCTCCTATATCCAGCAGCTCCTCACCGCTTCCGAGCCTGTAAACATCGAAATGATAAAGCGGCAGCCTTCCGCTCCTGTATTCCTTTACGATGGTAAATGTTGGGCTGTTTATCTCTTCCGCAACACCGAGCCCTTCAGCAATGTATTTTGTAAGTGCCGTCTTTCCGGTGCCGAGGTCTCCTATAAGCGCAACAACATCACCCGGTTCCAGAGCTCCTGCAATGCGGAGCCCCAGAGCTCGGGTGTCTTCTTCATTCTTCAGTAATAAAAGTCCCTGATCAATTGCTTTCATTCTTTACGGTACGTCCGGTCCCGTGCAGCAGTCCGAGCATTGCCACTACAGCCGATCTCGGAGCTCCCATGTATACAGGAGTCACGATGAGGTTCATGATGCACATGACTATCACGGCCAGGATAACGCCTACGACGAGCGCCCTGATGGCAGTCCTCTTTGTTTTCTGCTTTCTGTACATCAGACCGATTACAACAGCCACTATTCCTGTAGCGACAAAGTGCATGATGAATCCATAGAAACCGTCTCCGCCGAGTCCGAATGCCTGAAGCAGGCATACTACCAGCGTTACTATGAGTCCCTCTGCAGGACCATATGCGAATGCAGTGATGTAGATAGGCACATCTGCAGGGTCATAGACCAGGAACGGAGCAGGCGGCCATGGGATCCTTACGAGAAAGAGCAGCACCAGCGATACCGCTGTCATCATTGCCAGCTTTGCCAGTTTGGCTGTTGACATATTGTTTTGGTTCATAACACATTCCTCCTTTTCTTTATTATGAACGGATGGAATCTGTCAGGCATTAATAATGGCCTTGAAAAGGTCAAGGCCATTCATCACAAATACGATTGCAATGTTGTTTCTTTCATCCGGACTATACCGTCGGTACCGGAATCTCACCGGTTCGGCCAAATGCTCGCGGACTTACGCAGGATGCCTCCTGCGATCACCGCCGGTGTGGACTTTCACCACGCCCTGAAACAGATTTAGTTTTGATTGCCGCTTAGCGGCGTTTATTCGAGTCTATGCTGAACTTTTCGTCCGCCTGGTGCATCGTGTTTTCGTCTTCCGGGAAAGCTGCCCCGAAAGCAAGTATGTTGTTGAACATCTTGGCGTAAGTACCGCCTCCGATGGTCATTGGCTGAGCATCGCTGTCGCCTGTCTCATCTATGTATGCCTTCATGTATTCCACGACCATAGGGTCGTCGAGGTCTTTATACAGAGGCTCCTGCACCATTCTGGTCACGATCCCGACAGGGCTTCCCTCAAGCACTGATTCTATGCCCTGAAGCACCTGTGTATCGGTGCAGCTGACCGGATACCTGATATTGACCGCGACAGTTGCGATGTCCTCGTTAATATTAGCGACTCCGACGTTAAAAATCAATGGGCCTGATGGTCCGTCTTCAAAAAAGCATCCGATGCGCTCGCCGTGAAGATCGAATCCTATGTTTTCATTGTAAAAAGCAATGAACTCATTGAGCTCCTCATTCGCGAAGTTGATTCTGCCGAGGAAGTCCATAAGTATGCTCACTGCATTTAGTCCGAGATCAGGATGAGCTCCGTGTGCAGCTGTTCCGAAAGCTTCTGCCACCAGGGAAGAGCCCTGCTTCTTTACTTTGAGCTTGTGCCCTGTCTCCTCACAGAAGAGTTTTGCCCTGCCAGCTATGAGATCATACTGATCCTTATTTCCCGTTATAACTGCTTTGGCATATGCAGGCACCGCATTGTGGGCAGTGCCTCCCTCGAGCTTTGTCAGCCTGAGGTCATCTTTCCCCGGCTTTGAGGAGAATTTTCTGGCCAGTTCGAATACAAGTATGCCCATCTCTCCGTTTACCAGCGGAAAGTCAGCATCAGGAGTGAATCCGAGCGACGGGTGTCCGCAGTGTTCAGTATAGTGTTCTGCGCTTATATGACCCGTCTCCTCATCGAGGCCCAGGACGATCCTGATATTCATCTTCGGTTTCAGGCCTTCATCCTTCAGCGCTTTAAGAGCGTATAAACTTGCTACTACCGGTCCCTTGTCATCAGATGTTCCTCTGCCGTAAACAAAGCCGTCGCCCTTATCTGTCATCTGGAACGGATCAGTTGCCCAGCCGCTGTCGACCGGCACTACGTCGAGATGCCCTACTATTCCGAAATACTCATCTCCGCCCTTTTCCGACTTCCACTCAATGTGGCCTGCATAGTTTTCATCGTTGTATGCATCAAAGCCGAGCTCTTTTCCCTTCTGAAGCATGCTTATGAGTGCTTCGTGCACCCCCTGCCCGAACGGAAGAAGTTCCCCGTCTTTTGTTTTTACAGGATCTGCCTTAACACTCGGCTTTGAAACAGACTCAGCAAGTGCCTTCAGCATTTCGTCCTTATATGCGTCGATTCTTT
Source organism: uncultured Eubacteriales bacterium (assembly GCA_902780815.1). Classification (GTDB taxonomy): domain Bacteria; phylum Bacillota; class Clostridia; order Peptostreptococcales; family Anaerovoracaceae; genus Crickella. Next base: position 4,562 of record CACZGY010000028.1, on the reverse strand, counting down.
CAAGATAACCCATGTCATTCTCCTTGTCAGTTGCCGGAATCTTCAGAGACTACATCCTCGAGGTCCTCAAGTTCTCTGGCTTCCGCTTCAGTCTTTGTGACGTACTCTGTGACCGGTTTGCCGTCTTTTATTGTTGAAAGTGTTACGGATCTCACAACGTTTCCGTTATCATCAAAAGTAAACAATCCGGTAGCGCACTTAAGTCCGTTGAAATCGAACATGGCGCGGCGGATATCCGCTCCCTCCGTAGACTTTGCATTGTGGAACGCATTTATAAGGAGCAGATATGAGTCATAAGCAAGAGCTGCGTTGTCTGTAGGCGTGTCATCCGCCCCGTATCTGTTTGCGTACTCTATCTGGAACCTCTGAGCCTCCTCAGTATACGTATCCGATGTATCGTCATTTTTGGTCAGTACGGATTCGTAAGGAAAAACAACCTTTATACCAGGGTGATTAGCCATCATGGATATAAACGAAGCATCTCCCCAGATTCTGGTACCGAGAAAAGTCACGTTTTCAAGGCCCATGTCTTCAGCCATGGTGAAGAAGGTATTCATCTCCTCAGCTCCCATGGAGACAAAGCAGACATCGATGCTGTTCTTGCGGAGCTCTGTAAGCACCGCCTTCATATCTTCTTCTACAGGGCTTATTTCTTCGGTCACTTTGACAGCCCTGCCGCGCTTTCCGGCTATTTTCTTGATTCTTCTGTCGAAACCATCGAGCAAGGCTGAAACACTGCTGTCATTCTTGATACTGATGACCGCGATTTTTTTGGAAGCGAGCTCTTTAGCTGCGTATTCCGCAAGGCCTTCTCCCATCTGGGATTCAGTAACACATGCTCTGAAATAGTATGCGCTGTTCTGTGTTATCAGAGGATTCGTGGCTGCAGGGGTGATCGTAGGGATCTGCGCTTCATCCACGTATTCGCCTATCGTGAGCGATGATGCTTCGCCGGCAGCACCGATGATCGCCACCGGGTGCATTTCCGTGAGAGCCTTGATCGCTGTTTCTGTACCAGCTACGGTCGACTGGGTATCGACTTTAACCAGCTTAACCTTATAGCCGTCGACGTTGTTATAAATGCTGTTGGCAAGTTCGATTCCCTTGATCTCATCCTTACCCTTTGCAGCATATCTGCCCGTTTGAGGCTCAATAACTCCAATCGTAATTGACGGATCAGTATCGCTCTGAGGCGCACTGATAAAAGTCTCCCTGAAACTGCTCCATGTTGAACATCCGGACAAAACAAAAGCCGCCAGGATCAGAACGACCGGGAGCAGCAGCTTTTTTATTGATTTTTTTGTATCCTTTTTAACAGCCAATCTGTATGACTTCCTTCATTTCTTCAAGGCTTATCGCGTCATTTGCCCTGCGTCTCATCGCAGCGGCGCCGCGTACGCCTTTTGTATATCTTATAATGTATTTTCTGAATTCCTTGACGCCTGTCAGCTCTCCCTTGAGCCCGCACAGCATTTCGAGATGCCTTATCATCATGGCTGTCCGTTCCTCATCCGACGGACGGGGCGGAATATCAATACCTTTGTATGCAGCATTGAGTTCTCTGAATATCCACGGATTGCCGAGCGCTCCGCGTCCTATCATGACCATGTCGCAGCCGGTCTCAGACAGCATGCTCATGCCTGATTCGCTGTCGATTACATCACCGCTGGCTATGACAGGGATATGCAGAGCTTCTTTCACATCCTTTATTATGCTTCTGTCGACTGTTCCGCTGTAATACTGTTCACGCGTCCTTCCGTGAACGCAGACAGCAGATGCGCCGCCTTCCTGCGCGGCAAGCGCCACTTCCACTGCATTGACTGAGTCAAAACCCTTTCTTATCTTGACTGTTACGGGCTTCTCAGTTGCTGAAGTGACAGCCTTTACTATTTCACATACCAGTTCCGGATCGCGCATGAGCGCTGAGCCGTCACCGTTTCTGACGACCTTCGGAACCGGACATCCCATGTTTATATCGAGCACTTCGTTCTGCAGACTGTCGAGCTCACTGGCAGCATATGCCATGATCTCAGGTTCGCTTCCGAATATCTGTATTGCGGTTGGGCACGCGCCTTCCGGGATATATGTGAGGTCGTTCGTCTTGCTTCCGCCGTAGTAAAGGCCTTTGGCACTCACCATTTCAGTATATGTGAGAGCAGCTCCCTGCTCCTCACAGAGTGTGCGCATGACCGCATCGGTAAACCCCGCCAGAGGAGCCAGAAGCCATGGCGACGCCAGCTCAAGACTTCCGATCCTTGTACCCATTAATCCTGAAGGACTCTCTTCTTGTTGAGTCCTTTGTTTTTCACGTACAGCATCTGAAGTCCGTCGAGGGTAAGTCTTCTGTCGATCATATCTATGCAGTCGACTCCGCTCTCTACCATCGTAGCCATACCGCCGGTGGCAATTACTTTTATGCTCTCAGGATCGCAGCCGGTCTCTCTGGCCATTTCCTGTTTCATGCCTTTTATCATATGCTCCGTAAATCCCATGTGGCCGTATATAAGTCCCGACTGCATGGATTCCGAAGTGTTGCGGCATATGAATTTCCCCGGCAGTTCAAGGTCTACGTTAGGAAGCTTCGCAGTATGTTCAAACAGAGCTGCAGCCTGGGTCTTGATTCCCGGCGCAATGGCTCCCCCAAGGAAGCATCCGTCTGCAGATACGCAGTCAAACGTTGTAGCAGTTCCGAAATCTATTACGATAAGGTCTCCGCCATATCTCTCGTGAGCCGCCACCGAATTGACCAGACGGTCAGCACCCAGTGCGCGCGGATTCTCATATTTGATCTTGATTCCGGTCTTGATGCCCTGCTCAACAACTATAGGGGTCTTGTCATAGAACTTGAGACACATGTGCTCAAGAGTGAACAGAAGCGACGGAACGACTGAAGCGATTATTATATCGTCAATGTTCTTTTCCGTGATGTCTATGCGTCTGAACATCGACCCTATTATTGTGCCGTACTCATCTGCGGAACGTCTGTCATCCGTAGCAAGTCTCCAGCTTTCAACCAGTTTATCGCCTTCAAAGACTCCCAGTACAATATTTGTGTTGCCGACATCTATTGCAAGCAGCATATCAGTCCTCCTCTTCGAGTCTCTTCAGGGCAAGTGCAAGTGTGAGGCCCGGAATGACCCTGTTTGCCGTCATCTCGGCGCCGAGGATCTCGTTCGCTTTCTTGAGTCTGTACTGCACTGTGTTGTTATGTATCTCAAGGAATTCAGCCGTACGGCCCGAATTCATGCCTGCGTCGAGCACAAATGTGGACAGTGTATCAACAAGCATTCTTCCCTTGTTGACTGATACTTCGCGTTCGAAAGGTTCCAGAAGATCGAGATACATTTTACGCTGCATCTGCGATCCGCTCTGCATGTATACACAATCGCTCACCATGGAGATCTCATACTTTGAGAACACCCTTTTGTACGGGAATACCTTCTCCATGTATTTTGCTGTTTTATTTATCATCTTGAAGCCGTCCACACAGCTCTCCAGTCTCTCAAGACCGGTCACGTGGAATACTCTCTCATCCTTTTTAACTGATTTCAGCTTATCGAACATCTCGAGGCAGGCGTTTTTGACTTCTATGCCCTTCTCCTGACCTCCGTCTGTATAGACGATTCCATAGATCTCGTTCGATTCCGTTGTAGTCAGCAGGCCGAAGTCAGCCTTTTTCTTATATTCTGCCAGTATGTCCATGAAAGCATCGACTGAGTCACCGGCATTCCTGATGTAGAAAGCACATGTAAACTGCATGCCGCGGAGTCCGGACTCATCAAGCAGAGTGTGGCAGAATGAAATGTCGCCGCGTACTGCGGATTTGATGAACTCTGCCCTGGAATCTCTGTCAGGAGTGTACTTCCACATTCCGATCGCCAGTTCTATCGTCTGAGCGAGCTTGCTCATTTCGGCAGCTGAGTACTCGTCTTCGTTGTCTACAATTACGAGAATATATCTTTTGTCCTTAATGTTGATGAATCCCCAATAAGTGATGACACCCTCTATCTCTACGCGTGTGAATCCCGTCATGGAAAAGGCGTCGAGCTTGCGCGCAGCCTGCACCGCATCTTCTATCTTTACGAGGTGTCTCGTCTCGACAGTGAGTATTGTGTTGTACTCCTCTGTCATGAGCACCACCTGATAGTTGTTGGCGAGAGCAGCTTCTCTCAGTGCAGCAGGAAAATTGCTGTGCTTCTCGAAGTTAAGCAGATGGTATATCGTATTGTTAAGAATATTATCGGCGTAATTCTCGCCGTAAAGGATCTTGTCAAGCACCTGCTCAATCAGCATGCTGTAAGTAATGCTTCCGTTGTCAGCGATGGCGATCAGCGGCAGTTTTACTTCCTCTGCAGCTGCGATGACTTCATTATCCACCTCTTTGACGCCTCTGTCGTTAAGGTAGATCACCAGTGCGCTTATACCTTTCTTTCCAAGATCGGTCACAGCCTTTTTCTGGGCGCCGATATCATCTCTGCTTGACCAGAAGTGGGTAATCACCATCTGATCCTTAGCACCGTTACGCTCCACGCCCATTTCGAGATCGGACTCATCAAGCACGG
>CACZGY010000027.1 GCA_902780815.1 uncultured Eubacteriales bacterium | reverse complement strand
CCCGCTTATGCTCTCAACTACAAAAGCCCACTTCAGTTCAAAATTGAAATGGGCTTCGTGTAGCTTTTTTAACTGTCTACTTTCTGTTGACTAGTTCACCTGTATGACCGGGGCCTTTTCATTTTTTCTAATCTCTTTATTTCTTCATTTCTTAGTTATGTATTTGACCGCGTAGTCGTAAAACTTCTTCGCAGCTGCAGTCATGTGCTCCTTCGATGTATAAGCTATTCCGAATTCGACCTTCTGAGGCGGGTCGAGCGGCAGCTTAACAAGGTGGTCATTCCAGTACTGGGCGGAAAGCTCGTTGACAAAGCTTACCCCAAGACCCATCCTCACCATGGCCAGTGTCGCCGGCGTATCGTAAGTAGTGTATTTGACATTCGGCGTTACATTATACTTGCGGAAGATGCTCTGTATCTCCTGATCCTTGCCCCATGAAGTCATTATGAAATTATCATTTTCGCACTCACTGATCGGATAAACTTTCGCGTCAGCAAGGCGGTGGTTCTCAGGCACGACCGCAATGACGGCCTCCTCCGCAAGAGGAGTCCACTCGTAATTCATAGGCTCCGCGTAGGCCAGGAATCCCATGTCTGCAACATGGTCATCGAGATGACCGAATATCTCGCTGCGTATGCCTTCCATTATATCGAACTGAACTTCCGGGTAGTCGGCCCTGCATCTCTGATGCCAGCTCGTACATCTCTTTCTCACGTGCGAGATAGGAACGTACGATAGGTGCGAGTTTTGCTCCTTCGGATGTCACTTTGACACCCTTCTTGGTACGGATAAGAAGCGTTAGCCCAAGGTCCTTTTCAAGAGCAGCAACAAGCTGGCTCACGGCTGATGGTGTGTAGCCCAGAGCTTCTGCGGCAGCTCTGAAGCTTCCGCGTTCTACTGATTCGATAAACGCCTTGCAGCGTGCGCTTTCCATATGGCTATTTCTTCCTGATATCTTCAATAACTGAAGCAGCATCAGAGATAATACCTGCGGCGTGCTGGCGCATCTCCGATGCGAGGGCCGGGTCGGCCTTCGCGATCGCCGGCAGGTTGGCCTCGACATTGTAGCTTGCCGACCTTATGCCGGCGTCGAGACAGCGCGCCGCAACATAGATGTCGCTTTCGAGCATCTTGTTGGAGCGTCCCTTCAGTGTTGCCGCGAGGCGAAGCGCAGCCAGCGAATCCTCCATCACCATGAGAGGGGCCTCTGCAGCAAGTACCGAAACCGAAGCTATGGCAGCCTGTCTGTCTGCTTTGAGAGCCTCTTCGATCTGGTCCATGATCTCGGCAGTCATGCCCTCTTCATCTATGTCATCGATAGTGTGGCCTTCATTTCTGAGTCTTTTTATCTCAGCTGAAACTCTGTCTATCTGTATGTCCGAGAACTGCCGTGGGAGTGCATAAGCCGCGGATACTTTGCCGAATGCTTCGGCATCATTGTCTATCCCTTCAGTCAGACTTCCGAGAAGGATCTCTGCCTCGCTTAGTATGTCCTTGTTGAGTTCTTCGAACTCGGCATATTTCGGCTTTCCTATTGTGTGGTTAGCAACCATCATTATGAGGGCGGCTCCCTGCGCTGACATCAGCGCAGCGGCGGCTCCGCCGCCGGGGGTCGGGGCACCCGACCCGAGCCGCTTCAAATACTCTTCTATACTTATATCCCTGAATGATCTACTCATTCTTTTTACCTCTTTCAGTTTTTATTGTTCCGGAAACTCCACGACCGCTGTCTCTTTCGGCGCCATCAACGGCATCTCCCCTCTGGATTCCCTGCTCTCGAGCAATTCTCCAAGGCGTCCGTCTCTTCTTGCAAGCACAAGGATCACGACTATCAGGAGAAGATCTATAAACACCGCCGGAACGCCGCCTTCTACACCGAACTCATAGCTGTATATCCAGTTGCTGATACCGGTAGCTGCGTCCAGATGGAACACCGACGCCTCCGAAACAAGTCCGCTGTTAGGCAGTCCGAAGAGGAAGTTCTGCGTGAAGTTCCACATCGTATGTATTCCGAAACATGTCCAGATGCTGCCCGAATACCAGCGCAGCATAGAGTACGATAAGCCGCAGATTATGAGATCCGCAAGAGCCAGCGCGCTTATGCCATCATTACTGAGGTGCAGCAGCCCGAATAATACGCCGTTGATAACGATAGCCACCCACAGCGGATAGTGAACATTGATCCTGTCGTACAGGAAGCATCTGCACCAGAGCTCCTCAGACGTGCTCTGGAAAAACACGCAGACCAGGGCGAAAATCATCAGCGGGATCTGCGACACGGAAAAATCAAGGTATAACTTGATGTCTCCGTGAATAAGAGCGCAGAGTATGCAGAAGAAGTTCGTCAGGAATCCCAGCAGGAGTCCTGCTCCCAGCATCTTCATGCTCTTTCCTTCGCGCGAAGGCATGAATGTTTTGATCATGAATCTGTTCTTCTTCACGATCAGGCATAAAAGAACAAAGAACAGGCATGACTCTATCAGTGGTGTGTAGTACTCCAGAACAAAGGCCAGGCCGGCGGACTGGTTCCGGACCAGCGCCCTTGGCAGCATGCCTATAGTCACCAGCAGTATGCCGTCCACCACTTCATAAAGCACAAACCAGATGAGGAGTATCCAGATTATGCGGTTCGTAAAGTGCGTCTTTGTAAAGATCTCTTTCATCGTCTGGTTTCTTTTCACTCCCTATTTGAAGTATCTTATGCCGCTTTCAAACATGTGCATGAAATACTCGCCCGGCACGTTTTTGTAGAGTCCTTTTCCTACTCTTTCTGCGTGACCCATCTTTCCGAAGACCCTGCCGTCCGGTGATGTAATGCCTTCTATAGCCATCATTGAACCATTCGGGTTGAAAAGGATGTCTGAAGATGCGTTTCCATCGAGATCGACATACTGAGTAGCGATCTGTCCCATGGCTGTAAGATTCTTTATGACTTCATCAGGCGCGATGAATCTGCCTTCACCGTGAGATACCGGTACTGAGTAGATATCGCCCACGTTGCAGTATCTCAGCCATGGCGATTTGTTGGAAGCCACCCTCACGCGGACGATCTTCGACTGGTGACTGCCGATCGTGTTGAACGTCAGGGTCGGACAGTTCTCGTCCGTATCTATGATCTTTCCGTAAGGAACAAGACCGAGCTTGATCAGCGCCTGGAATCCATTGCAGATACCGCACATAAGACCGTCGTTCTTGTCAAGGAGCTCTGAGACTCCTTCCTTCACCGCCGCGTTCCTGAAGAATGCCGTGATGAATTTTGCAGAACCGTCCGGCTCATCTCCTCCTGAGAATCCGCCCGGAATAAATACTATCTGAGCTTCCTTCAGGGATGCCGCGAATGCCTCGACCGATCTGCTGATCTCGTCGGAGCTCCGGTTCTTTATTATCATGATCTCAGGCGATCCGCCGGCTTCGCGTATAGCGCGTGCGCTGTCGTATTCGCAGTTGGTTCCCGGGAACACCGGTATGAGGACTTTTGGCTCAGCGCGCTTGAATATTGGTGTAGCCCAGCTGCGTGCTTTGTATTCCAGATTGCTGACAGGACCTGTCATTCCTGCGACCAGTGTCGGGAATACAGTCTCGAGCCTGCCCTGATACAGCGCAAGCAGGTCTGCGAGTCTGACACTCTCCTTGCCCCAGCTTATTCTCTGCTCACTTGTTGTGTGTCCGATGAGCTCTATATCGAATGACCGTCCGGTAAGTACTGCCTCGTCTTTGACTTCAAGCAGCAGCCCGCCGTAGCAGTATCCGAAGATATCCTCGAGCTCCATCGACTCAAAGCTGAATCCGATGCCGTTGCCGTAGCTCATCTTCATTACCGCCTCAGCGATACCTCCGATGCCAGGAGTATAAGCAGCGACTGCATCGCCTGACGCTATCATCTCATATGCCTTGTCCCAAAGCCTGATGAGTGAATCTGCCTTCGGAAGACCTGCGCCTGCACCGCTTCCGTCTTCATCCACATAAGGCTTGAAGAGCACGACTCTGTGGCCGGCTTCTTTGAACTCAGGTGAAACTATATTCCCTGTCTTACCCATGGTGATCGCAAACGAGATGAGCGTAGGCGGAACGTCGAGATTCTCAAAGGTTCCGCTCATGGAGTCCTTGCCTCCGATCGAGCCGATGCCGAGGCCCATCTGCGCCTCGAAAGCTCCGAGCAGAGCAGCGAAAGGCTTGCCCCATCTTGCTCCGTCCTGCTTAGGAGATCCGAAATACTCCTGGAACGAGAGATATACTTCCTTGAATGATGCTCCCGTAGCGATCAGCTTGGATACTGATTCAATGACTGCCAGATAAGCTCCGTGATAAGGCGATGCCTCGGAGATATATGGATTGTATCCCCATGCCATCAGCGAGCAGTCATCTGTCTCGCCCTTCTCGAGCGGGATCTTGTGCACCATCGCCTGGATAGGAGTGATCTGGTTGATTCCTCCGAAAGGCATCAGCACGGTGCCCGCTCCTATCGTGGAGTCGAAGCGCTGTGACAGACCCTGCTTTGAGCACGTGTTGAGATCAGAAGCCACCTTGTGCATGCCTGCAGTGAAGCTTCTCGCCTTGCCGTACAGACTTGTCGACTTCCAGTCACGAGGCGCTTCAGGTTCGATGTCTATATGTTTATCCGCTCCGTTCGAGTTGAGGAACTCTCTGGAGACGTCTACTATCTTTTTGCCGTTCCAGTACATCACGAGCCGCGGCTCTTCCGTGACAGTCGCCACCTTTACGCACTGGAGGTTCTCGCCGGTCGCGAAGAGCTTGAAGAGCTTCTCGTTTTCAGCTGCTATAACGCACGCCATTCTCTCCTGCGATTCGCTTATAGCGAGTTCCGTACCGTCGAGGCCCTCGTACTTCTTCGGTACTGCATCGAGGTCGATCTCAAGGCCGTCAGCCAGCTCGCCAATGGCAACGCTGACTCCGCCTGCTCCGAAATCGTTGCATCTCTTGATCATACGGGTCGCAATACCGTCGCGGAACAGTCTCTGGATCTTGCGCTCCTCAGGAGCATTTCCCTTCTGGACTTCTGCCCCGCAGGTCTCTACTGAGTGCACGTCGTGGGCCTTTGACGAACCGGTAGCTCCGCCGATTCCGTCACGTCCCGTAGAACCGCCGAGAAGCATTACTATATCGCCAGGCTGCGGTTTCTCTCTTCTGACGTTGACAGCAGGTGCAGCCGCCATGACAGCTCCTACTTCCATGCGCTTTGCAGCGTATCCCGGATGATATATCTCATCGACCATGCCTGTGCACAGGCCTATCTGGTTTCCGTAACTTGAATAACCCTTTGCTGCGGTCGTTGTGATCGATCTCTGCGGCAGCTTTCCCGGCAGTGTCTCAGACACAGGCTGCAGAGGATCCGCCGCACCCGTAACTCTCATTGCAGAATAGGCATATGCCCTGCCTGAAAGCGGGTCTCTTATACATCCGCCAAGGCAGGTTGCAGCTCCGCCGAAAGGTTCGATCTCAGTCGGATGATTGTGCGTCTCATTCTTGAAGAGCAGGAGCCACGGTTCATTCTCGCCGTCAACTTCGACATTGATCATCACCGTGCATGCGTTGATCTCCTCGGATTCGTCAAGCTTGTCGAGCTTTCCTTCTCTCTTCAGATGCTTTACCGCGATGGTGGCGATATCCATCAGAGTGACCGGCTTGTCTCTTCCGAGCTCTCTCCTGACGCCAAGATAGTCCTTGTAAGCCTTCTCGAGCAGAGGATCCTCAAAGGTAACGCTGTCTATGACCGTGTTGAATGTCGTGTGTCTGCAGTGATCAGACCAGTATGTATCGATCATCCTGAGCTCAGTGATCGTAGGATCTCTGTGCTCTGTGTCGCGGAAGTATTCCACGCACATTGCGAGATCTGCCTCATCCATTGCAAGGCCCATCGATCTGATGCAGCCTCTCATCTCAGCCTCAGTCATGCTGTTGAATCCCTCAAGGACCTTCACCTCAGTCGGGATGTCATAGTGCATCTCGAGAGTCTCATGCCTGTCGAGAGAAGCCGCCCTCGTCTCAACCGGGTTGATCACATAATTCATTACTGCATCGATGTCTGCCGGCATGAGCTCACCATAGAGCATGTATACTCTGGCAAATCTTACTGTCGGTCTCTCTCCGCGGCTGATTATCTGTATGCACTGTTCAGCTGAATCCGCACGCTGATCATACTGCCCCGGAAGAGCTTCCACAGCAAATACGAATGCTGCCCTCTGCTCTCTTTCCTCATCTTCATACGCATATCCGTTTCCGTCGAGGAAGAGGCCGGTCAGCTCCTCCAGTGAATCAGCAGTGTTGTCGAGCTGCGGCTCGGCAAACACTTTCCATCTGCAGTCCGCAAACAGCGCCTCATCTATATTTTCAACATCATATCTGTTGATTATCCTTACGTTCGTGATCCGCTCGATCCCCAGAAGCGTCTTCAGTTCGCCCCTGAGCGCGGTCGCATCGTTCGCAAGGCCTTCTTTTTTCTCTACGTAGATCCTGTAGACCATCATTCGCTCCTTTATCTGACAGCTTTCAAAGCTCTCTGTCCTATATCCGCTCTGTAATACTTGTTTGCAAAATCTATTCTGTCGAGCATGTCATATGATGCTTCTATGGCCTCAGCCAGAGTCGGCTCAACAGCCGTTACTCCAAGCACCCTTCCGCCTGATGTCAGCAGCCTGCCCTCTTCTTCGACAGCGCCTGCCACATATACATGCGGAAGCACATCCTCAGGTATGTCGATCTCATAACCCTTTTCATAACTTACAGGGTATCCGTCCGAAGCGGCGATCACGCAGCACGCGCTTCCGCTCTTCCATTTTACATCCACATCCGCCAGCCTCTCCTCGGTGACTGCCTGCATTATCGTCAGGAGATCCGTATCGAGGAGCGGGAGCACCACCTGCGCTTCAGGATCGCCGAATCTGCAGTTGTACTCTATGACCCTAGGACCGTTTGCAGTGAGCATAAGTCCGAAGTAAAGGCATCCCTTGAACGTACGCCCTTCGGCGTTCATCGCGCGCATCGTCGGCACGAATATCTCCTCCATGCAGCGTGCCGCCGCCTCATCCGTATAGTACGGATTCGGTGCGACGGTGCCCATGCCGCCTGTATTGAGGCCCGTGTCACCGTCGCCTGCGCGCTTGTGGTCCATCGAGCTTATCATAGGTACTATGGTCTTGCCGTCAGTGAACGCGAGGACCGACACCTCAGGTCCCTCCAGGAACTCCTCAATGACGATGCGGTCTCCGCTCTCACCAAACTTGTGGTCCTCCATCATCGACTTTACGGCCGCCACTGCATCCTCGCGGGTCTCCGCGATCACTACGCCCTTGCCGAGCGCGAGACCGTCAGCCTTTATGACTGTCGGGATCGGGGAGCTCTCAAGGTAGTAGAGAGCATCGCTGATGTTATCGAAGGTATGATAACGCGCAGTCGGTATGCCGTACTTTTTCATCAGATTCTTCGAAAACACCTTGCTTCCCTCGATAACTGCAGCAGCTGCATTCGGTCCGAAGCACGGTATCCCTATATTTGTCAGTTCGTCAACACATCCCATTACAAGAGGATCATCAGGTGCAACCACCGCATAGTCCGGCCTGTGCTCCTTCGCGAATGCTTTGATGCCCTCGATGTCAGTAGCCTTTACCGGATAGCACTCGGCGTCCATGGCGATACCGCCGTTGCCCGGCAGCGCGTAGATCTTGTCTACGCCGGCATTCTCTCTCAGTTTTTTAATGATGGCGTGCTCACGGCCGCCTCCGCCTACTACGAGAATATCCATATGCTTCTCCTATGCTCTCTTCTTAAAGCTTTAGTGGTGGAAAAGGCGCATGCCTGTAAAGGCCATCGCTATTCCCAGTTTGTTGCAGCAGTCGATCACGTCTTCATCGCGGATCGATCCACCCGGCTGAGCAATGTAGCTTACGCCTGACGCAGCCGCTCTCTGAACGTTGTCGAAGAACGGGAAGAAGGCGTCCGATCCGCACGACACTCCGCTGATCGAGTCAAGATATGCCCTCTGCTCTTCATCTGTAAAGCGCTCCGGCTGCTCTGTGAAATATTTCTGCCATACGCCTTCGGCGCAGCAGTCCTCTTCATTCTTATTTATGTACGCGTCGATGACATTATCTCTGTCAGGACGTCTGATCTCATTTTTGAATGGCAGGTTCAGCACTTTATCGTGCATGCGCAGGAACCATGTGTCTGCCTTTCCTCCCGCAAGTCTGGTGCAGTGTACTCTCGACTGCTGGCCGGCCCCGACTCCTATGGCCTGTCCGTCGTGCGCGTAGCATACCGAGTTCGACTGGGTATACTTGAGCGTTATCAGTGCTACTATGAGGTCGCGGACAGCTTCTTCAGGAAGATCCTTTTTCTCAGTCACTACATTCGACAGAAGCTCCCTGTCGATCCTGAAAAAGTTATGGCCTTGCTCAAATGTGACACCGAACACCTGCTTTGTCTCTTTCTCAGGAGGCAGATAATCCGGGTCGATCTGTACTATATTGTATCCGCCCTTTTTCTTCTGCTTAAGAAGAGCCAGTGCTTCATCAGTGTATCCCGGCGCGATGACTCCATCCGAAACTTCGCGTTTTATTATGCGGGCTGTCGTCTCATCGCAGACATCCGAAAGCGCGATCCAGTCGCCGAAGGAGCACATGCGGTCCGTTCCCCTTGCCCTGGCATAAGCGCAGGCGAGCGGCGAATCGTCCAGGCCTTCAATGTCGTCCACGAAGCATGCCTTTTTCATCTTGTCAGTGAGAGGCAGACCCACGGCGGCGCCTGCCGGGCTGACATGCTTGAATGAAGCGGCAGCCGGCAGTCCGAGAGCTTCTTTAAGCTCGCGGACGAGCTGCCACGAATTCAGCGCGTCCAAAAAATTGATATATCCCGGTCTCCCGTTGAGGACCTCCAGTGGCAGCTCCGCGCCGCCCTCCATGAATATCCTCGCAGGTTTCTGGTTAGGATTGCAGCCGTATTTGAGTTCGAATTCTTTCATTTCAGATTTCTCCATTATTCTTGTTCAGCAGCCTGCTTTCGGTTTCGCCGCTGCATATATCCGTGTATCTCACATACAGAGAGATCTTGTTATCATCATCAAGCGCGTTCCATATCTCATCTGTGAACGCATCTATGTCATCCGGTATCTCCACACGCTCCGGCTCGCCCCGGAATGTAGGCAGCGGATTGCCGTCATGCTCATATGTGTGGATGAAATGCCCGACGCCGGCTACCGGCGCGTAGTCATAACCAAAGCGGTTGCATGCGCTTCCTTCAGCATCGGCACTCTTGAGTATACTCATCCTGTATCTGAAAGCTCCGTCACCCCCGAACACAGCCTCTGCACTGATGCGCGGCGTAAAGTTCGGAGCGTCCGGCTCAAAGCATCTGGACTCAAGCGCCTCATAGAAGGATTTTCCTTCCTCCAGCCCTTCATAAATCGTGTCTGTCTGATCACCGTTGGTGACTATCAGGTGATTTCCGTAGCACCTGACCGCCGCATAGATTATGAGGCTCGGATCCTCCAGCTTCGATACATCGAAAGGCTCTGTAAACACAGCTCCTTCTCTTTCAACGAATACGCGGTTTCTCGAATTCACGGAACGTCCCATAATAAAATATGCGATGACAGCTTTGGTGCCATCGCAGGACTGTCCGACCACGATGCCGCGGCCGGGATATCTGTTTCCCTCTACCGCATCACCGAATTTCCTGACTTTATAGTTTTCCATGTCGCTCCTTTACAATCTTGCGGCAGATCTTTGCCACCGCTACCGGCAGAATAAGCCATTCAGCCTGTTCCATTACACGCCTCTGGAGTATCTCCGGCGTATCGCCTTCTTCAACGTTGACCGCCTTCTGAGCGATTATCTCTCCGCCGTCAGCGATCTCGTTAACATAGTGGACCGTTGCACCCGTAACCTTGACGCCCCTTTCGAGCGCGGCGATGTGAGGTTTCAGTCCGTAGAACCCGTCACCGCAGAACGACGGAATGAGAGACGGATGAATGTTTATTATCTTGTGGTCATAGCGTGTCACAAAATCCTTGCTGAGTATCATCAGGAAGCCTGCAAGAACTATCAGATCGATGTTTCTTGAATCGATCAGCTCACAGCATGCCTCCTCAAACCCTTCCTGACCGCCGCTCGCCTTGCGTGATATGGTAAAGGCTTCAATACCGGCTTTATGTGCGCGCTCAAGTGCGTACGCGCCTTCCCTGTTGGAAATGACGAGTACGATCTCTCCCTTTTCTATGAGGCCCGAATTCTGGGCATCTATCAAGGCCTGCAGATTGGTGCCTGTGCCGCTTACCATTACGGCTATCCTAGCTTTATCTGTCATACTGATACCTTCGCTGCAAATGCTTCTGATTTTAATGTTTCAATCCTACGGCAAAGCCGTATTTCACTAAAACTATTATAATCAATAAGAAGGATAATATCTATTCTATTCTATCGTAATCTTCTCTGATCCGCGGGCGATCACACCGATCACATATGCGTCCTCGCCATTCTCTCTCAGCACATTCAGCGCTGCCGGTGCATCCTCACGCGACACTATCACTGTCATGCCTACTCCCATGTTGAAGGTGTTGAACATGTCATGTTCGCTGATGACTCCGACTTTCTGAATGAGCTCGAAGATCGGCAGTACTCTTATCGCCTTGCGGGATATCCTTGCTGTCAGACCTGCCGGGATCGAGCGCGGGATATTTTCATAAAATCCGCCGCCCGTGATGTGAGAAATGCCTTTGACCTTTTCATGGCCGAGCTTGTCGATGAGAGCCAGAACAGGCTTGACATATATCTTTGTCGGCTCAAGCAGAGTGTCTCCGAGGGATCTTCCTCCGAGCTCAACATTGCCCGCCTTCATTGCCATGATGTCAGGCTTGTCCAGCGCGAACACCCTTCTTACCAGCGAGAAACCATTCGAATGAACACCGCTCGACGGCAGCGCTATGATGATATCGCCTTCAGCCATGCGGCTGTTGTCTATGATTTTGTCCTTATCTACGATACCCGTGCAGTATCCGGCAAGGTCGTATTCGTTTACAGGGTAAAAGCCCGGCATCTCCGCTGTCTCTCCTCCGATGAGAGCGGCGCCCGACTGTACGCATCCCTCGCAAACTCCGGCCACGATCTGTTCGATCTTTTCCGGAATATTTTTTCCGCATGCGATATAGTCGAGGAAATACAGAGGCTTTGCTCCTACGCAGATGACATCGTTGACGCACATCGCCACGCAGTCTATGCCGATAGTATCATGCTTATCGAGCATGAACGCGAGCTTGAGTTTAGTGCCGACCCCGTCAGTACCGCTGACAAGCACAGGTTTGCTTATGCCTTCGAGATCGAGTTCGAAGAGACCTCCGAAACCTCCGACCTGTCCCATCACTCCCGGAACTGCAGTCCTCGCTATATGCTTCTTCATAAGCTCGACCGCCCTATATCCTGCCGTGATGTCGACTCCTGCAGCCTTATAACTGTTTGATGATGAATTGTTAATCATTGAACACCCTCTGTTCTGTCTCCTGCTGTAATGTCTTTCTCTCTAGTCGTCCCTGCCTGTCCAGCAATACTTGCAAAGCTTGCATGACGGAAGCCCTATCGCCTCAACTACGCCTTCAAGCGTCTGAAACTCCAGTGTTTCGAAACCCATTTTCTCGGCGATGACCTCACGCATCCTGCGTCCGCGTTCGGTATTCGCATCTGAGTATTCGTCCAGGTGGTTCAGCCCTTCCTCGCCTTCGATCTCGACGATGGTCCTTCTCGAGAGCAGCTCCATATCGCTCCTGTTGCGTGAGAAATTGAGGTACTTGCACGCGTACATGATAGGCGGGCAGGCCGAACGCATGTGAACAGCCTCCGCGCCGTTGTCGTACAGAAATTCGACCGTCTCTCTGAGCTGTGTGCCGCGAACGATGGAATCATCCACGAAAAGCAGATTTTTACCCTTGATGAGCTCATTCACCGGTATCTGCTTCATTTTTGCGACCTTGTTTCTCTCCGCCTGCGTGGTAGGCATGAAGCTGCGCGCCCAGGTCGGTGTGTATTTTATGAACGCTCTGGCAAACGGCAGATGAGTTTCGTTCGAGTAACCGATCGCATGCGGCGTGCCGCTGTCAGGCACCCCGCCTACGTAGTCGACCTGTGAAGTATCAAATCCGTGCGCCATGTCGTTGCGTGCCATGATGCGTCCGTTTTTATAGCGCATCACTTCCACGTTAGTGCCTTCGTAAGTTGTCGTCGGATAGCCGTAATAGCTCCAAAGGAATGCACATATCTTCATCTCTTCACCCGGAGCTACAAGCTGTCTGCAGTTTCCAGGTGTGAGTTCAACGATCTCACCCGGACCCAGGTCTTTTGATTCTTCGAAACCTGCTTTCAGAAGCGCAAACGACTCAAAGCTTACCGCTGAAGCATTTTCACTTATGGCCACACTCATAGGAAGTCTGCCCTTGAGATCGCGCGCCGCGATAATGCTGCCGCCTTCCCTGAGCACGAGTATCGTCGCTGAGCCTTCTATCGTTTCCTGTGCATATCTGATACCTTCGACAAGATCTTCCTTTTCGGAGATAAGCGCCGCAACAAGCTCAGTCTGGTTGATCCTTCCGCCTGTCATGGCTTCGAGATGACCGTGTGAGCCTTTTAACACTATGTCCGCGATCTCATCGACATTATTGATTATGCCGACAGTGCAGATCGCATATGTGCCGCCGACTGAGCGGAAGAGAAGCGGCTGGGGATCCATGTCGCTGATGCAGCCGATCGCAGCCTGTCCCTTCATCTTGCCGATGATCCCTCCGAACTTCGTACGGAATGGAGCATTCTCTATATTATGGATCTCGCGCTGAAAGCCAAACTCTTTGTCGTATGAAGCCAGACCGCCCCGGCGGGTGCCGAGGTGGGAATGGTAATCTACGCCGAAATAGACGTCAAGTATGCAGTTTTCATTCGAACTTATGCCGAAAAATCCTCCCATGTGATCTTTCCTTTCGGTCGGTCTACGCGAAGAAGAGTTCGTTCAGCTTGAGCGGCTCGATGTACTCGCCGTCCTTGTATACACGCATGTTGCCGGAAGCGATCTCGTCGATCAGCATTACCTTGCCGTCTGCGTCATATCCGAATTCAAACTTGATATCATAAAGCTCGAGGCCCTTTTCTTTCATGTCGTCAGCAACGATCTTTGTGATTTTCTGTGTCATGTCCCTGAGGTCATCATACTGCTCCTCTGTCATGACGCCGAGCACCACAAGGCCGTCCTTTGTTACCAGAGGATCGCCCAGCGCGTCGTTCTTGAATGTAGTCTCCACATAGTAAGGGAGATCCGTACCTGCCTCGACGTATTCGCCATATCTCTTGATGAAGCTGCCTACTGCCTTGAGTCTGCAGATGACCTCAAGTCCGTGTCCGAAGACCTTGGCCGGCTTTACTTCCATAGTGGTATCTTCGAAGTTGGCCTTCACGTAATGAGTTCTGATGCCAGCATCGTTGATCTTTTTGAAGTAGTAATCTGTCATCTGAAGATTGATGTCTCCAACGCCCTCGATCGTCAGTCCGATCTGGTTTTCGCCCGGATCAAACTTTCCGTCCTTGCCTGTAACATCATCCTTGAACTTCAGAAGATAGTTGCCATTCTCAAGTTCGAATACGTTTTTAGTCTTGCCTGTGTAAACCAGTTTCATCTTAGTCCTCCTTTTTATATGCGGCTTTCAATTGTTTTGTCTTTTTCAAGTACTGTCTCAGACTCTGCACTGCGGCGCGCGATCAGCGCCTGTGCAAGCTCATCGTCAGACAGCGCGAGTATCTCGGCGGCAAGAAGCGCTGCGTTTTTGCCTCCGTCTATCGCAACAGTGGCGACCGGGATGCCGCTAGGCATCATCACGGTCGATAAGAGAGCGTCCATGCCGTCAAGCGCAGCGCTTTTGCATGGCACGCCTATCACAGGGAGCGTTGTATTTGCTGCGATCGCTCCCGCAAGGTGGGCTGCCATGCCGGCGAAGGCTATGACGACGCCGAAGCCTTCGTCCCTTGCCGCCAGCGACCATTCCCTTGCCTCGGCAGGTGTGCGGTGCGCCGAATACACATGCGCCTCGTAAGGTATTCCAAGCTCTTTCAGTACGGATGCGGCCTTCTGCACTACCGGCAGATCGCTGTCGCTTCCCATGATAAGTCCTACCTTTTTCATCGCTCCCTCCGTTTATAGTTTGAAATCTTCTTTTGAATAGA
Organism: uncultured Eubacteriales bacterium; assembly: GCA_902780815.1. Lineage (GTDB taxonomy): Bacteria > Bacillota > Clostridia > Peptostreptococcales > Anaerovoracaceae > Crickella. The sequence continues at coordinate 834 of CACZGY010000027.1, read as the reverse complement.
CCTTTGTTTTACGGTTGTCCCTCTCAACCATGGCTTTTATTCCATGGTAAAGCCCCCTCAGGATGGCAAATATAAAGAACATCACCAAAAAGCCTGTGATCCCGTAAGCGATATCCTGGCTTTCCATTACTCCGGTACCCGTGTACCACTGGCCTACTTCTATCGCAAACGCAAGCACTATTATAACTGTGAACACATAGAGCCATGTGATCACCATGGTATGGTCGCGTTTCGCAAGCATTTTGAACAAAGGATAAAGCACAAAAATGAGAAGCATGCCGAACACGCCAAAGGCTATGAAATGCAGCTGCTTGTCATCGAAGTACCAGCCTCCTGCATCATTGATCCGAAGCAGGCGGTCGTGTATCCTCGCTACCCATGTTGTAAATGTATAAATTATATCCCACATATTCATAATAAAGTTATTATAATACGCGGCCTGTAATTTTTTGTGTTCTAATTGCGAAACCTACGTCATGCATATGTGTACAAAAACAAATAAAAAGACGATTCCGTTCCTTAGCTGGAAACTGTGAATCGTCTTCTTAATGCCTTTTTTACTGATCTGCGTCGAATGGCAGTATCGCGACTACTCTGGCTCTCTTGATAGCCTTGGCAACGGCTCTCTGGTGCATTGCGCATGTGCCGGTGACTCTTCTAGGGAGGATCTTTCCTCTCTCTGTGATGTATTTCTTAAGAGTCTCTGCATCCTTGTAGTCGATCTTCTTGTCCTGATCAGCACAGAACTGGCAGACTTTACGTCTTCTGATGCCTGTATTCATGCGCTTAGGTCTTGAATTTCTTTCCATGATTCGTGCTCTCCCCTTTCTTAGA
>CACZGY010000026.1 GCA_902780815.1 uncultured Eubacteriales bacterium | reverse complement strand
AAGAACTATTGAATTTCTTGACTCTTTTACCATACATATTATTCAAATCTCTATGTCTTCTTCATCTGACACCGCAACATTTGTTATCAGATGGCTTATCCTTTTCAGATAGGATTCGACCTGACTACTGCATCTCCCTGTATACAAATCTGCATAGAGGACAGCACTGATTTCTTCTTCTGAAAGGCCTAGAGCCTTCTCTTTTGAAAGCATTTTAAGGAGGTCGCAATCTTCCCCCTTTTTCATAAATTCTGATGCCTCCATAGATTTTCTTCTAATGAGTTCATGAAGTTCCTGCCTGTTCCCGCCACTTTTCACACCCGCCATGAGGATGTTTTCAGTAGCCATAAAGGGAAGATACTGCTGAAGCGTTTTCTCTATTACTTTCTCATTAACATTGAGACCTTTTACAACACTAAGTACGGTTCGTAGGATAGCATCTGCACACAGGAATCCTTCAGGCATTGATATACGCCTGTTAGCGGAGTCGTCCAGAGTTCTTTCAAGCCACTGAGAGGATGCTGTTAAAGGAGCATTTATCGCATCGACCATAAGATACCTCGCAAGAGAACATATGCGCTCACATCGCATAGGATTACGCTTATAAGCCATTGCCGATGATCCGATCTGATCTTTTTCAAAAGGTTCCTCCAGCTGACGATCATGCTGCATCAGACGAATGTCCCCGGCCATGCGGTAGCAGCTCTGTGCTATTGACGAAAGCGTGTTGAGAATTCTGGTGTCCGTCTTACGCGGATATGTCTGCCCGCAGATGTCATAGCATTCACTGAATCCGAACTCTGCAGCAATTGCCCGGTTCATACTGTCGATCTTACTTTCATCTCCATCGAAGAGCTCCATAAAACTTGCTTCCGTTCCGGTAGTACCCCTGCAGCCAAGGAATTTGATATTGCTGAGTGCGAAATCTATCTCGCTGACGTCAGATACCAGATCCTGTATCCACAGCGTGGCGCGCTTGCCGACTGTAACAGGCTGCGCAGGCTGGTAATGTGTGTAGCCCAGCACCGGCAGCGACTTATACTTATCCGCAAATCGAGTCAGGCCAGCGATAACTGTAAGTAGCTTTTCTTTCAGATGTACTAGCGCATCCCTGTATATGATAAGATCTGCGTTATCTGTCACATAACAGCTGGTTGCCCCAAGATGAATTATACCCTCTGCTGATGGGGCAGCCTTGCCATATGCATATACATGAGCCATTACATCATGCCTTACTTCTTTTTCCCTTTCTCTGACACATTCATAATCTATATCATAAATATGTGCTTCAAGGTCCGCTACCTGCTCCTCTGTGATAGGCAGTCCCAGATTCATTTCCTCCCGCGCCAGCGCTGTCCACAGTTTCCTCCAGGTCTGGTATCTGTTATCAGGTGAAAACAGCTTCAGCATGTGATCCGAAGCATATCTGGAGGCAAAAGGAGTTTCATATACGTCTCTCATGTTCTAATTCTCCTATCGTATTATTATGCTGTCACGCTCTGCTCCAACCGAGATGTACTTCACGGGAATCCCGACCACTCTCTCGATCATGTTGATATAATCCTGTGCTTCCTTTGGTAAGTCATCCCAACTGCGGACTCCTGAAACATCGGTTTTCCATCCCGGCATCCATTCTATGACGGGTTCAGCTTTATCCAGCGCGGCAGGAAACGGAAATTTATCTGTTTCTTTCCCATTGACAATATATTTAGTGCATACCGGAATGCTGTCCATATATCCGAGAATATCGAGCTTGGTTACTGCTATCCCGGTAGCATTCTGCATTGCTGCGCCATATCTGGTAGCAACCAGATCGAGAGGACCTACTCTGCGAGGTCTGCCTGTTTTGGCGCCATATTCAGCTCCTGTATTTCTGAGAGTCTCTGCATCAGTTCCATGCATTTCACACACAAATGGGCCCTCGCCTACACATGTAGAATATGCTTTAACTACTCCGATTATCTCGCTTATATCTGCTGATGGAGCCCCTGCCCCGACAGGCGCATACCTTGCAAGGGTTGTGGATGAAGTAGTGTAAGGACAGATACCGTAATCCAGATCTCTCAGAGCTCCCAGCTGCGCTTCAAACAGGATTCTCTTTCCTTCTTCCTGTGCTTCTTTAAGATAAGAGACCGTATCGCATATATATGGGATGATTGGCTGACAATAATTCCCGACCCACTCCATAAGCATTTCCATAGTGTAAGGTCTGGCACCATATACTCCCGAAAGGGTGAGATTCTTCCACTCAAGCAGATCCTTAAGATGAGCCTGCAGGTATTCGGGATACAAAAGTTCCCCTGCAAGTATGGTCTTCTTCTGATACTTGTCTGAATAAAAAGCTGCTATACCCTGTTTTGTTGATCCGTATTTCTTGTCAGCAAGCCTTTTTTCCTCCAGCTCATCAAGTTCTCTGTGCCACGGCATCAACAGTGATGCTCTCTCGCTTATTTTCAGATTGTTTGGACTGATTACAACACCCTTACTCTGAACTTCTTTTATTTCTATTAACAGGTTTTCAGGGTCAAGGGCAACACCGTTTCCTAAAATGTTGACAATGCCCTCTCTAAGTACTCCTGACGGGAGCAGATGCAATGCAAATTTCCCCTTGCTGTTGACAACTGTATGCCCTGCGTTTCCGCCTCCCTGGAACCTTATTACAATGTCATGATCCTCAGTTAGGAAATCGACCATCCTGCCTTTTCCCTCGTCTCCCCAATTAACACCTACAACTGCACAATTACTCATATCCATGACCCCCTTTGATTGTCGATATGTCTCAGCACAGGTACGAACATATTAGTGTTTCATTTAACATACTCTGCATCTATAGTAGATATACCTATAGTACTTTCCTCTAGGACATCTAAAATGATTCTTACGGTATCCAGTGATGTCAACATCGTTATCCCATTAATGGCCGCGCAGTTGCGAATTGCGGTTCCATCACCATAATGAGCAGCCGATAAGATTGTCCTTGTGTTTATCACATAACTGACATACCCGGATCTTATTGAATCAAGCAACTGGCTGCTTCCTTCACTTGGCTTAAGAAGCACTCTTGTCCTGATACCATTTTTCTTCAGTATCGCGGCTGTTCGTGTCGTAGCCTCTATATTAAAACCCATATCGTAAAAGCGTCTGATAAGCGGTATCGACTCATCTTTATCTTCATCAGCTATGCTTGCTATTATGGTTCCATATTTTTTCAGCTTTATGCCCGCAGAAGCCATGGCTTTATATACCGCGCGATGGAATTTGTCATCGTAACCGATTGCTTCTCCTGTTGATTTCATTTCAGGCGACAGATAAGCGTCAAGGCCTTTGAGCTTAGTAAATGAAAAGACCGGAACTTTTACATAAAAGCGATCTTTTTCATCTGCTATTGCATCGAATATGCCCTGTTCCTGCAACGACAGTCCGAGCATTACCATAGTCCCTATGTCGGCCAGACTGTACCCTGTCGCTTTTGAAAGAAACGGTACTGTCCTTGATGAGCGTGGATTTACTTCAATGATGTACACCACATCGTCATCATCAACTATATACTGGACATTGAAAAGCCCTATGATTCCTATGCTTAATCCCAACCTTACCGTGTAATCAAGTATGGTATCTTTGACCTTGTCCGAAAGGGTTACCGGGGGGTATACACTTATTGAGTCTCCCGAATGCACACCTGTGCGTTCCACAAGCTCCATAAAGCCGGGAACAAATACCCGGCGGCCGTCACATACTGCGTCAACTTCCACTTCCTTGCCTCTTATATATTTATCGACCAGAACCGGCTTATCGATATCTATTTCAACAGCAGCTTTGAGGTAGTTTTTCATTGACTGGTCAGATGCAACGATTTGCATCGCCCTTCCCCCAAGCACAAAGCTCGGCCTTACCAATACAGGGTATCCAATGCGCGACGCGGTCTTCAGCCCTTCATCTATACTCGTTACTGCTTCTCCTGCAGGCTGTGGTATATCTAACTCTTTAACCAGTTTTCCAAAAAGATCTCTGTTTTCCGCACGATAGATCGCGTCACAGTCCGTGCCTATTATTCTTACACCTCTTTCCTTTAATGGCCCGGCAAGGTTGATGGCTGTCTGGCCTCCAAGCGACACAATGACACCCTCAGGCTTCTCCATTGCGACAATATTCATGACATCTTCCATGTACAGCGGCTCAAAATAAAGTTTATCGGAACAAGTATAGTCAGTTGATACCGTTTCCGGATTGTTGTTAATGATTATCGCCTCATAGCCCATCCGTTGTATGCTCTGAACCGCATGTACCGTTGAATAGTCGAACTCCACGCCCTGACCTATGCGTATAGGTCCGGATCCGAGAACTATGATCTTCTTTTTGTCAGATATTACAGACTCATTCTCAGTCTCATATGTTGAATAAAAATATGGTATGTAGCTATCAAATTCTGAAGCACATGTATCGATCATTTTATATACAGGCTTTATATCATTTTCCAGCCTCAAATCCAGAACATCTTTCTCCTCTACTCCCCAAAGGAGCGCAATAGTCTTATCTGAAAAACCCATTCGTTTTGCGGTATAGAGTGTCCGAGTATTCCCCGATTCAGATTTCAGGCTTTTCTCCATTTTCGTTATCCGCTTGACTCCACGTATGAAAAATCTGTCTATATCTGTTTTTTCAGCAATAAAGTCCTCGCTGCACGATCGTCTAAGCAACTCCGCAACAGCGTATATGCGGTCATCCATGGCATTGAGGATATATTCAGAAAGTGCTTCTGTGCTCATGCTCTCAAATTTCTGTAGATAAATATGAAATGCTCCTGTCTCAAGTGACCTGATTCCTTTGAGCAGGCTTTCCTCAAAAGTTCTACCCACACTCATGACCTCTCCGGTTGCCTTCATCTGCGTGGACAGTGACGGGTCCGCATCTGTGAACTTGTCGAACGGGAACCTCGGCAGTTTTGTCACCACATAGTCCAAAGAAGGTTCAAATGCTGCCGGTGTATTAGCAATTCTTATTTCTTCAAGTGTCATTCCGATGCTTATCTTGGCAGATACCCTGGCTATTGGATAACCGCTGGCTTTTGATGCCAAAGCTGAAGATCTGGATACTCTGGGATTTACCTCTATCAGGTAGTATCTGCACGACTTAGGGTCAAGTGCAAACTGTATATTGCAACCGCCTTCAATTTTCAGTGCTCTTATGATTTTCAGTGCGCTGTCTCTCAGCATCTGATACTCCTTATTTGTAAGAGTTTGCGAAGGACACACAACTGTTGAATCCCCGGTATGTATCCCTACCGGATCAAGATTTTCCATATTGCAGACAACTATAGCGGTATCAGCACTGTCACGCATTACCTCATACTCGATTTCCTTATATCCTTTAACGCTTTTCTCGATCAGAACCTGATTTGCGGGTGAAAGCTCAAGGGCTTTTTTCATAAGATCTTCGAACTCTGTGCCATTATATGCAAATCCACCTCCCGTACCGCCTAAAGTAAAAGCTGGACGAAGCACTACAGGGAATCCTATTTCTTCTGCTATTCTGATGCCATCTTTTAACGATGAGACTGTAGCAGATGGCAGTACCGGCTCTCCAAGGCTTTGACATAGCCTTTTAAACCTTTCCCGATCCTCTGCCTGCTCTATAGAGTCACAGCTCGTCCCAAGGAGTTCAGTTCCGCATTCTTTCAGAACTCCTTTTCTTTCAAGCTGCACTGCAAGATTGAGTCCCGTCTGCCCTCCAATACTTGGCAAAACTGCATCAGGCCTTTCATATCTTATTATTTTGGCTAGGTATTCCAGTGTCAGAGGTTCCATATATATCTTATCGGCAATACTTGTATCCGTCATGATCGTTGCCGGATTCGAGTTGCAAAGAATCACCTCATATCCCTCCTCTTTCAGCGCAAGACATGCCTGCGTGCCGGAATAATCAAATTCTGCAGCCTGCCCAATGATTATTGGCCCGGATCCAATAAGTAATATCCTCTTTAAATCAGTTCTTTTAGGCATTGGTTTTTCTCTCCATCAGTCCTATAAAGCGCTCAAAAAGGTATTTGCTATCCTGTGGTCCAGGTGCGCTTTCCGGATGATACTGCACACTGAAGACCAGATCCCGTTCACAACTTACACCTTCAACTGTGCCATCTAGTAAATTTATATGAGTTACCTCAAGAGGTGTTCTCCTGATGCTCTCCCTATCTACCGCGTATGAATGATTCTGAGAAGTCATGACTGTTTTTTCGGTCACCAGATCCTTTACAGGATGATTGCCTCCTCTGTGTCCGAATTTCAACTTATATGTCTCAGCTCCATATGCAAGAGATATCAGCTGGTGACCAAGGCATATTCCAAAGATAGGGATCTTTGCCCGTATACCTTTAATCGTTTCTATAATTTCAGGTACATCCCTCGGGTCCCCCGGACCATTTGAGATAAAAACGCCATCAGGCTTCATTCCGAGTATAGTTTCAGCTGTTGTATTCCATGGGACTACTGTAACGCTGCATCCTGCGCTATTGAAGCATCTTACTATATTTCTCTTTATCCCACAGTCAATGGCTGTCACGTGATATCTCTCATTATCCGAAGGTGACTCCCATGCTTTTTTGCAGCTGACCTTTCTGACAAGATCCTTCGGAATCATTTCTGAACGGAGCAGCTTAAGCCCATAATCTATAGTTGTTGACGCGTCTGTGATAAGCACCTTGCGGCTGCCTTTATCACGTATCGATCTTGTCAGCTTTCTCGTATCTACACCGCTTATGCCTGGTATGTTGTGCTTCTTCATCACTTCACCAAGAGAAGTTACCGATCTATAATTAGAGGGTTCATCATTATATTCCCTCACTATAAGTGCTCCAATAGTTGGACTCTCGGTTTCATAATCATCCTCTGCTATTCCATAGTTCCCAATCAGAGGATATGTCATGACTACTGCTTGTCCTGTATAGGAAGGATCCGAAAGTATTTCTTGATATCCCGTCATGGATGTGTTAAAGACGATTTCAAGGACTGCCTCCGTTGAGGCTCCGAAAGCGCTTCCGTAAATCTCAAGGCCGTCCTCAAATATTATTTTTCTGTTGTTGGGTGTTTCCATTTTTCACCTTTTGCTCTTACTTATCTGAAAGATGTCTTTCAAATCTATCTCTTCCCATATCCGGAAATGTTTTTGTTGGATAGCTACCGTCAAAGCAGGCCTGGCAGCACCCTCTGCCTTCTGACAGAATGTCAAGGGCATGTATCGGTAGATATCCCAGTGAATCCGCTCCTATGTGACGCGCTATCTCGTTATTATCCATTTTGCAGGCAATGAGGTTTTCTTTCGAGTCTATATCCGTGCCATAGTAACATGGGTAGAGGAATTGAGGTGCAGATACCCGCATGTGCACTTCTAACGCTCCAGCTTCTCTTAAAAGCCTTACGATCCTTCCACTCGTGGTTCCTCTTACGATAGAGTCATCTACAAGCACCACTCTCCTGTTCCTGATAACCTCTTCAATAGCTGAGAGTTTGATTCTTACCTGGTCGAGTCTGCCTTCAGGGGATATAAAAGTTCTTCCAATATATTTATTCTTTATGAGCCCTATTTGGTATGGGATTCCGGATTCATAGCTGTATCCAAGCGCAGCATCCAGCCCTGAATCCGGCACACCGACAACTATGTCGGCATTTACAGGGTGCGATTTCGCAAGTATACGCCCTGTTTCTATGCGTGATTTATGCACAGATATACCGTCTATTACCGAATCCGGCCGCGCAAAATATATATATTCAAATACACACAATCTTCGCTCTTTTGTATTGCAGTGTCCCCGCATTGATTCTATCCCGTTTTTACTGAAAACAAGTATTTCCCCTGGGTCTACATCTCTTATGAACTCAGCACCCACCGATTTTAAAGCACAGCTTTCAGATGCTATCACATATATCTCATCCTCCGTCTTACCATAGCACAAAGGCCTGAAACCAAATGGATCCCTTGCGCATATGACCTTCTGCGGTGACATAAGGATCATTGAGTATGCACCTTCAATCAGATCCATAGTGCTGCTAACAGCTTCCTCTATCGCCTGTTTTCTCAATCTTTCCCTGGTTACTACATGCGCTATTATTTCTGTATCACTTGATGTATGGAAAATCGCTCCGCTCAGCTCCAACTCGCTCCTGAGTTTCTCTGCATTTGAGAGATTTCCATTATGTGCAATAGCAAGGCTACCTTTCTGATGATTGACTACAATAGGCTGACAATTGCTGCGCCGGTTACCGCCGGTGGTACTATATCTCGTATGAGCAACTGCCATACATCCACGTGGAAACGAGCTCAGTCTTTCCTTGCTGAAGACTTCATTAACAAGTCCTATATCTTTATATGAAGTGAAGACTCCATCATCATTGACAGTGATCCCGCAGCCTTCCTGCCCTCTGTGCTGGAGGGCATAAAGACCATAATAGGCTATTTCAGCAGCATTAACTGGTTCAGCTGCATATATACCGAGCACACCGCATTCTTCGTGAATACTCATTGTTTATTCTGTCTTGCCTCCGTCAACCTTCTCATGACCTCAATATACGCGTCCTCCACGCCACCAAGATCCCGCCTGAATCTATCCTTATCAAGTTTCTCGCCCGTGTTGCTGTCCCAAAGTCTTGATGTATCGGGACTTATCTCGTCCGCAAGTACTATTGTCCCATCTAGGAGCCTTCCAAATTCAAGTTTAAAATCCACCAATGTAATACCGCACCTGACCCAGAATGCCTTAAGTTCATCATTCACTTTAAACGCGTATTCTTTGATCGTCGCAATCTCCTCGCAGGTTGCAAGGCTCAATGCAAGCGCGTGATACTCATTCAAAAGCGGATCTCCGAGTTCATCATTTTTATATGAAAATTCTATCGTAGGAGAATCAAATACTACGCCCTCTTCAACTCCATAATTCTTTGCAAATGACCCCGCTGAAATATTCCTTATTATTACCTCAAGAGGTACTATTTCGACCTTCCGGACAAGTGTGTCTCTGTCGCTAAGTTCTTCAACATAATGTGTAGGTATCCCTCTCTCTTCAAGCGTTTTCATAAAGAAATTACTCATCCTGTTATTGATTACCCCTTTTCCGGAGATGGTGCCTTTTTTTAGCCCATTAAAAGCTGTTGCATCATCTTTGTAAGAAACAATCAAAAGCTCTGGATCGTCCGTTTTATAGACTTTTTTTGCCTTCCCCTCGTAGACTTGTTCCCTTTTAATCATTTTTCCTTTTCTCCCTATACAAACTGCTAATAACCTTCTATTATTATGGGCTCATCGTTCCCGTATCCACATCGTTTCTTCACCTCACTCCGGCCTTTCTGTCTCATGCGGCTCACCTGTAATAGTTCCTTCGAACACTTCTTCTGCCGTTCCTGTCATGAACCAATGCCCGGAGTCAGGGTCATAGGAGATGTCCAAATCTCCTCCATTGAGATGAACTTTTACTTCCGTATCCAGCTTGCCCGAAATGTATCCTGCGGCAGCTACAGCGACTGCGCCGGTGCCGCAGGCCATCGTTTCTCCGGAGCCTCTCTCCCAGACACGCATCCTTACTTCTCTTCTGCTTATAACCTCAGCGAATTCCGCATTCACACGTCCCTGAAATGCCTCGTGATTTTCTATATGTGGACCAATCAAGAAAAGACCCAGACTATCTATAGAATCTGTAGTCATATATCCGTTCACCCGCAGGCATGGATTATCTTCAATGAAAAAGACTGCATGCGGATTTCCCACATCTTCGCGAGTCATTTTCAGCTCCATTCCTGCAACAGTGATGACCTCAGCAGCGGTACCTGATACGACAGCACCCATATCAACTTTTGCCATACTGACCTTCCCGCTCTCTTTGTATAAGAATATCCTCTTAAGTCCGGAACCGGTCTCTATCAGAACATTTTCACGTTCAGCGGGTACTAATCCGTGATCATATATATACTTGGCTGTGCACCTGATGCCATTACCACACATCATGCCTTCAGATCCATCTCTGTTGAACATATGCATATATGCATCTGCTGCTTTTGATGGTTCTATCAGGATCAAACCGTCTCCGCCAATTCCGTAATGTCTGTCAGAAAGCCTCAATGCCATCTTCGATGGGTCTCTGATCGTTTCTTCAAAGCAATTGATATAAATGTAGTCATTCCCGCAGCCATGCATTTTTGTAAACTTCATTGTACTCTCCATTTGTCCATATATGTCCGCTCTTCCGGTCAATCACTTTAGGAACGCAGCTGCAACAGCAACATGTACTGCGGCTGTTGTCAGTACAGCTTCATCTGCGGGCAGGAATTCAGAACTATGAAGCGGCATGTCACAGCCTGCTCCGACATAATAGAAGCTACCCGGCAACTCGTTGAGATAACACCCGAAATCCTCAGTCATCATTGTCGGGCTGGAGATGCGTATCACATTCTCTTTGCCAATCAGCTTTATGGCTGCGTTTTCAACAAGAGAAGTCATGGCATCTTCATTGCAAATCCCCGGATAACCTCTTACATATCTGACTTCCGTTTCAGTGCTGTACTCCTTATCAGTTTCCGCTACTATTCTATAGAACGATTCTTTTATCTTTTCCCGCTCTGCCTGTCCGTGTGTCCTGACGATCCCTGTTATCATTGCTTCATCAGCAAGGATGTTCCTTGCATTTCCTGAGTGAAAAGTCCCTACAGTCAGTACACTTTTCCCATCGGAAAGAGCGTGCGGTATCCTGAGCAGCCTTGATGTCATTTTTGCGCCAGCAGCTAGGGCATCCGCACCCTTCTCACGCTCTGCAGCATGAGCGCCTTTTCCAATTATCCTGACGTCAAAGGTATCTGCTGCCGCATAGAAGTCTCCAAATCTGATTCCGACTGTTCCAGCTGGGATATCCGGAGATACATGCGCTCCGAATACAGCATCTGCACCTTTAAGAGCTCCTGTTTTTATCAGTCTGGCTGCGCCTCCATCGCCCTCTTCATCGGGCTGAAAGATAAACACCGCGCTTCCTCTCATCTCATTCCGGTGATCTGCGATCACCCTTGCAGCAGCAATCAGTGCGGCGGTATGCACATCATGGCCACATGCATGCATCGTCCCGGGTATCCTGGAAGAAAACTCTGAACCTGTCTTCTCATCAACAGGAAGAGCGTCCATATCCGCGCGGAAAGCTATTGTCCTGCCCGGATATGCGCCTTTTATCACCCCTACGACGCCTGTATCAAGTACTCTGTGTATCGGTATACCTGCTTTCTTCAGTTCCTTTTCCACTATCTCCGCAGTTTTAAACTCATTGTTACCGAGTTCAGGGAACATATGAATGTTACGGCGTATCGACAGTATCTCCTCGGCGATTTTTGAAAACTCTTCTTTAATATCTATCTGCATCATACTATCTGCTTTCCGAACTGATCTTCCGGATAAACCCCTCCAGTCTCAGGATCCCTTCTTTTATATCATCCATGCTACAGCAGTAGGATATACGTATATGGTCATCCAAACCAAAGGCTCCGCCAGGAGTCACCGCTACACCGGCTTCAGTTATCAGTCTGGTGCAGAATTCCTTTGACGTTATGCCATATTTCTGTATCGACGGAAATACGTAAAATGTACCTTCAGGTACTGTGAAATCAAGGCCTGCACTGGACAAAGCGCCGCAAATGTAATCCCTGCGGCCCCTGTAAGTACCAATCATGATGGACGGGTCATACGACAACGCCTCTATACAGGCTTTCTGGAACAGTGAGGGCGTGGACACGATATCATACTGATGGATCAGTTCAAGTCTTTCTGTTATGGAGCGGTCCGCCATGAGATAGCCCATTCTCCAGCCTGTCATTGCATATGGCTTTGAAAAACTCTGAATCACCACTATTTGCTCACGCAACTCCTCGAATTCCGCGAAGCTATGATATTCACCAGTGAAACACAGTTGTCTGTATACATCGTCACACAATACGAAGATCTCTTTCCCTGCAACAAAATTACGGACAGCATTCAGGCTTTGTGCGTCGTACACACACCCTGTTGGGTTGTTAGGTGAGTTGAGTATTATTGCCTTAGTTCTATCCGTAATCAGTTTATTCAGACGATCACTTCTGATCTGAAATTCACAATCCGAGGTATCAAGCGGGACAACTGTCCCGCCGCAGAGATGAACGATTTCTTCGTACAGCACGAAGGCCGGATATGGGATTATCACCTCATCCCCCTGCTCTATTATTCCAAGGAGGGATATGAACAGAGCTTCTGTCGCTCCGGCTGTTATTATCACTTCATCCAGTTCGTACACAAGTCCATTGCGAGATTTTTCGTATCTTGAGACCTCCTGTCTCAGGTCTGCTGATCCACTGTTTGAAATATAATGTGTCTCACCATTTTTCAGCGATGAGATTGCCGCGTCAGAAATGTTGCCTGGTGTCGTAAAATCAGGCTCTCCCAGTGTCAGCCTGATGCATCCTGGGGTATCTGCCGCCAGTTTCGAGAATTCACGTATGGCGCTCCTTTTAAGTGAATGTACATTGGGATTCAGTTGTTCTCTCATTGCCATAAGCCGCCCTATCCATTCATATAGCTCTCAACTCCGGTTCAAGTGCAGTTTTTATCGAAGTTGTCTCATCCTTTTCCTTTATAATCCTTGCAGGGCATCCTGCAGCTACCATGTTGGCTGGGATATCCCTGGTTACCACTGCTCCCGCTGCTATAACAGCTCCCCTTCCAACATGTATGCCTTCAAGAATGACTGCATTTGCCCCGACAAGCACATCATCTTCCAGTGTTACAGGAACTGCAGAGGCGGGCTCTATGCTGCCGGCAAGGACAGCCCCTGCTCCTATATGACAGTTGCAACCGACCGTTGCTCTTCCTCCCAGCACCGCATTCATATCTATCATTGAGCCCGCCCCTATACTTGCACCGATATTTATCACTGCCCCCATCATCACAATGGCATTGGCTCCGATCTCTGTCTTTTCACGTATAATGGCGCCGGGCTCTATCCTTGCGGGAATATCCTTGATGTCAAGCATTGGGAGCGCGCTGTTCCTGCAGCAATTTTCGATTATGATGTCCTCTATTTTTTCAATATTAGACTCTACCACCGACCGAAGATCTTCCCAGTCACCGAAAACAACTTTATCAGTACAGCCAAAGACTCTGGCATTGCCATAATCTATGTATCCCTTTTCCTTTACATATATCTTTACCGGAGTCTTTTTTTCAGATTTTCCTATGTACTCAATCAGCTCACGAGCTTCCATACGGGTCTCCTAATCAGTATTGTTCAAATTGTTATTTCATATCGAGCATTCGTATCAGATTCTTACTATCCAACCGTCCATCTCGTCCGGGAGCCTGCCGATCTGCATACCATAGAGATTATCGTACAGCCGCTGGCTTACCGCTCCTACCTCTTCATTGTTGATAACATAGTCTTTGCCTTTATAGTTCAGAACACCAATCGGTGAAATCACACATGCAGTCCCTGTTGCCCATGCCTCTTTGAGTGTTCCGTCCTTAATGGCTTCAAACAATTCCTCAAGTTCAATGCGGCGTTCCTCGACTTCATAGCCCCATTTGCGAAGCAGCTGAATTGTGCTGTCACGTGTAACTCCCGGAAGGATCGACCCGGTAAGCGACGGTGTTACTATCTTATCGTCGATCATGAAAAACGCATTGGAAGTACCGACCTCTTCAACATAACGGCGCTCCTTTGCGTCCAGCCACAGTACTTCCTCGCATCCGAATTCATGTGCTTTGTATGAAGCAATCATTCCGCAGGCATAGTTTCCTGCGCACTTCGCAAAACCGGTGCCGCCCACAGCAGCGCGGATGTACTCCTCTTCAACGAGGATGCGGCTTCCGTGAAGCTTTGTCTCATTGCCGGCATAGTAAGCGCCTACTGCACACAGAATGATGATGAACCAGTATTTCTTAGCCGGGAGGACAGAAAAGCTTACCTCAGGCGAGATTATGAACGGTCTTATATAGAGAGCTGTGCCCGGATCTGTCGGAGTCCAGTCCTCGTCGACCTTTACTATTGCCTTGACAGCAGCGAGGAACAGGTCCTCATCCATAGGAGGAATGCACATACGCTCATTGGTGCGGTTAAGACGTTTTGCATTCATGTCCGGCCGGAAAAGGTTAAGTCCGCCTTCAGGGTTGCGGTATGCCTTGAGTCCTTCGAACATCATCTGGCCATAGTGTAATGTAGTAGAGCCCGGATCCATTGAAATAGGACCATATGGAACTATGCGTCCGTCATGCCATCCCTGCCCTTCATCATAGTCCATGATGTACTTACCGAATCCCAGGTTGCTGCAGTCTGTCGGTTTTTGTTTTGGTGTTGTTGTTCTTGTTACCGGAAAACTATAATCCATTTCTTGTTCCTCCTTCCTTACTTTTCCCCGAACAGCAGCAGTCCATAGTTAGGAAGCGGCCAGAATTTCTTGGATGTCAGCCTTTCAGCAGCATCACTGTCTTCTCTCAGCCTGGTCATCTCCGGCAGCAAACTGTCGCGAATGATCTCAGCATCGCGGAAATAGTCCTCGCCGCTGAGTGAGTCAAGCACGCTTACCATTTTCTGTACATCGCTGTAGATCCTGTCTGTTCTGCCTGACATTTCAGTGATTATTTCTTTCTCAAAACTGCACTCGAGTTCAGGTATCGCCTTCTTTTTCTCATTCATATTGGCCGATAGCTCTGCTGTATAGCCCTCCAGAGCAGGTGCTATCCTCTTTATCGCCATGGATCTCATCGTCCGGGCTTCTATACATATGGTCTTGCAGTAGTTCTCAAGCATGATCTCGCATCTTGACTCGAGTTCTGACCTGCTGAATACACCATGTCTTGTCAGCATATCCACGTTCTTTTCTGAATACACCATGTCTTGTCAGCATATCCACGTTCTTTTCATCAAGAAGATGCGGCACACAATCCGGAGTTGTCCTGTAATTCGACAGTTTCCTCTTTTCGGCTTCTCTCAGCCATTCATCTTCGTATCCATTGCCGTTGAAGATGATCCTCTTATGATCACGTACGGTCTCTCTTATAAGGGAATATACCGTCTCATTGAGATGCTCTGCTTCCTCAAGTCTCTCTGCGTAGTATTCGAGAGCATCAGCAACTGCGCTGTTCAGTATGACGTTCGGGAAAGCCAGACTGCTCATCGAGCCCGGCATCCTGAATTCAAACTTGTTTCCGGTGAAAGCAAAAGGAGATGTGCGGTTTCTGTCAGTATTGTCTCTCCTGAATCTCGGCAGGACTTTTGAGCCGAGCTTCATCAGTACTCCTGCGCTTTCTTCATAAGGAATATCTTCTTCT
>CACZGY010000025.1 GCA_902780815.1 uncultured Eubacteriales bacterium | reverse complement strand
ATGCTCGAATACGTGTGGTCAGAAGAGGAAGACACGCTGAATTTCGGCAGGAACGAAGAGAATCCTCTCGAGGAGGATGTGATAATAGTCGATGAAGCTTCGATGATAGATCTGATGCTGATGGACGGACTCCTGAACGCGGTCAGAGAGGGTACGCGCCTCATTTTTACCGGTGACGCCGACCAGCTGCCTCCGGTAGGAGCCGGCAACGTGCTTCGCGACATGATAGCCAGCGAATGCATACCGGTGATAAGGCTCAGAGAAATATTCAGACAGGCTGAGGGGAGCGGCATAGTCGCAAACTCGCACCTCATAAACAGCGGTGAATACCCTGAACAGCAGAGCGGAAACGATTTCTATATTATCAGCAAGAACGGGGAGACTTCCATAAGCGACACCATAAGGGAGCTTGTAGGCGGACGGATCCAAGCCGGCTTCGACTTTGTGCGTTCTGCTGATGATATACAGATCCTGACACCTACCAAGCGCGGCATGCTCGGAGCTCCGAGCCTCAATGCGATGCTTCAGGAAGTGATCAATCCTCCGTCAGAAGACAAGGCGGAGCTGAAAATAGGCAGCATCACTTTCCGCGAGGGCGACAAAGTGATGCAGCTGCGAAATAATTACGGTGCAGAGTGGCGGACAGACAGCTTTCTTACAGAAGGAGAGGGTGTGTTCAATGGCGACATGGGCATAGTCGAGTCGATCGACACTGAAGACAGAACGATGACGGTCAGGATGGATGACCGCGTTATCGAATATGCGGGCGACATGCTCGAGGAGATCGATCTTGCATATGCAGTTACCGTGCATAAGAGCCAGGGATCGGAATTCCCGGCTGTTGTTATACCGGTCTTCAGCTTCCCACCTATGCTTATGACGAGGAATCTGCTCTACACGGCAGTTACAAGGGGCAAAAAACTCGTGATAATCGTCGGAGACCCGGCACGCGTACGCTCAATGATAGACAATAACCGCGCCGACGGCAGATATACCGGCCTTAAATGGCGGCTGCTCGCTCTTGACGCGGATCCGTTCGGACGGATGATCTGATATGTCAATGGAATCATGGCTGAAAAGAATTGGAAATGAAATGCTTGACCTGGTGTATCCGCCGGGTCTTTATTGCATTTGCTGCGGAAAGATAATAGATGACAGCCGCGCGTACAGACTGTGCAATGACTGCATGAAGTCCATGAACTGGAACACAGGCAGGAGCTGCAGCAAGTGCGGGCGTCCTCTCGCGGAGACTGATCCGGGAGAGCTTTGCTTTGGCTGCGCGCAGAGAGAAGCTTCGGGGCGGCCGTACAGCTTTGATGCAGGTCACGCCTGCACCGGCTACGGCGCATGCGAACAGTCGGTCATATTTGCCCTTAAGTACGGAGGCCGCGCGGATATAGGCGATACTCTCGGAGAGATCCTGTATGACTTCATGCTTTCCGGATACGGTGCAGATGAGCTCGCAGCCGGGTACGACATCGTGACAGCTGTACCCATTCATGGGGACAAACGTAAAAAAAGGGGATTCAATCACGCTGAACTGATAGGGAGGAGCTTTGCAAAAAGAGCAGGACTTCCTTTTGATCCGGGCATGCTTGTCAGGACGCGCGGGACGCTTCCTATGAAAGGCCTGGGTCCGGAGGAGCGCAGGGCAAACATACGGGGAGCTTTCGAGATAAGAAACAGCAGGCTCCCGATGATACAAGGCTCGGGGATCCTGCTGATCGATGACATATTTACGACAGGCTCTACGATAGATGAGATAGCCTCGCTGCTGAAGAGTCACGGAGCAGAGCGTGTCGACTTTCTTGCATTCTCCGCGGCGGGAGACATGATAATCTAGCCCTGAAGCTCCAGAGACTCCAGCTCTTCTGACGTGAGGCGGCGGTACTCTCCGGGCTCCAGATCAGGATCCAGGGTAAGCGGACCCATCGAAAGGCGCTTAAGATATATGACTTCAGCCCCGATGGAGCTGAACATGCGCTTTACCTGATGGAATTTGCCTTCGCGGATGGTGATCTCGGCATCAGATGTATATTCATCCTCAGAAACAGACAGTATCTCCAGATCTGCAGGAAGACACTCCAGGCCGTCAGTCAGGACAAGACCGTCCCTGAACAGATCGACATCACTATCGGTCAGAATGCCGGATACTCTGACATAATATACCTTATCAACATGATGCTTTGGAGAGAGAAGACGGTGTGAAAGCGCGCCGTCATTTGTTATGAGGAGAAGTCCTTCAGTATCCCTGTCGAGACGTCCTACAGGAAACAGATCCCTGCGTTTAGGTTCGGATATCAGATCGACTACGGTAGGCTCCCGGTCATCATCGCTCGCGCTGATAATGCCTGCCGGCTTGTTCAGCATGTAATAGACAAATTCTTCATATGCGACGACAGAACCTCTGAAGACCACATGTGAAGACGGCTGCACACTGAAGCCGGGGTCCTTGACGACCGCCCCGTCAACGCTGGCGCCGCTCCTGCGGATCTCTTTCTTCAATTCACTTCTTGTGCCGGCACCCATGTCGGACAGATACTTATCGAGCCTCATGCGGACCTCTTTTCCTGCTGTTCTTTTTATAAAATGATTGTAACACATCCGGTAACTGCGTTGATACTTATTGAAATCCGAGGAAAACAGGCTTATAATCAAAAGCGGCTAAAAACCAGGGGAGCATTTGCTGAGAGGTCCCGCAAGGGATGACCCTTACACCTGATCCGGGTAATACCGGCGTAGGGAGGTAGATAAGTTGCAGGGCACTTCATGTGTTCTGTTGTCAGCGCTCTCCTTAATTGACCATTAAGGAGGATTTTTTATGGAAAAGAACAAAGGAAGAAATTATACGGTAAAACTAACAACGACAGCTCTGCTTGTAGCTCTGGCAATGATACTCGACCAGATCAAGCTGTTCTCTATGCCGCAGGGCGGCTCGGTAACGCTGTTCGGAACACTGCCTATCATCGCGCTCGGATATCTGCTGGGCACAAGATGGGGACTTCTCGGAGGAGCTGTAACGGGACTTCTTAACCTGATATTCGGGGGATATGTCATCCATCCGGTACAGATGATTCTCGACTATGTCATCGCATTTGCTGTCATGGGACTGTCCGGACTTGTCAGAAACCGCAAAAACGGTCTTACCAAGGGATATCTGCTCGGAGTTTTCTGCAGATACATCTGCGCTGTGCTCAGCGGAGTCATATTCTTCGCGGAATATGCACCGGAGAACTTCAATGCTCTTACATGGTCGCTGTGGTACAACATCACATATCTTGCCGTTGAAGGAGTGATGACAATAATCGTAATAAACATCCCGGCTGTAAAGAAGATGTTCGAGAATCTCAAGCAGCAGCTCGCTAATTAATAGTCTTCCAGAAGGTGTCACTGCATACTCTGACACCTTTTTTAATGCCCGGATTTGGTGTAAAATCGAAGCAGAGAGCGGAGGGACCACAATGGCAAAAAAGAAAGATAATGGAATAGTCGTGATAGGCGCGGCGTTCGTGGATATCAAGGGGTATCCGTATGCTCAGTACATTCCGGGCGGAAGGAATTCCGGCAAGGTCGTTGAGGTGCACGGCGGGGTCGCGCGCAATATCGTTGAAGACATAGCGAATGTGGAGCTCAGGCCTACGTTTGTTACAGTGCTCGAGCCTAAAGGAATAAGCAATGATGTAGCCGACAAGCTCGCCAAGCATAAGGTCAACACTGAGTATATAAAGCGCGCCGAGGGAGGCCTTGGCACCTGGCTTGCGGTCTTTGACAACAGCGGAGATGTCGTGGCATCCATATCCAAGCGTCCTGATCTCTCACGCATCGAAGACATTCTCAAAGAGAAGGGTGATGAGATATTTAAATATGCTGACAGCATAGCAGTTGAATTTGATGTTGAAGTGCCGGTGCTGAAGCGCGTGCTCGCACTGGCGGAGAAGCATGGCAAAAAGGTGTACGCGCCGGTCTCGAACATGAGCATCGCAATGGAACGCAGAGATCTGCTTCACAGCATCAGCTGCCTCGTATGCAATCTTGAAGAGGCGGGACTCCTGTTCTCGGAAGAATACGAGGGAATAGATCCTGCTGATATGAGCGAGATACTGTTAAAAAAGATCACTCAGGCGCAGATCCCGTCCATGATAGTTACCATGGGCGGAGATGGAGCAGTATATGCTTCACTGGACGGTGAATCCGGATACTGCCCTGCACCGAAAACAGATGTCAGGGATACCACGGGCGCCGGCGACGCGTTTTTCGCCGGAGTTGTGATAGGCCTTACATACGGCAAAACGATGGGAGAGTCGTGCGCGATCGGAACGAGGCTTGCGAACTCAGTAATAGTCACTGACGAGAACATCTGCCCGAGATTCCTGCCTGCCGAATTCGACATTGATGTTGAAAAAGACCGGGCTTAAAGTGCTTATAAAATAACCCTGGCGGGGGGTTAACAAAAATACATAGAAAATCACATAAAACTGAGCCTTTTTTATTGCGGCTCATATCTTTCGATGATAAAATCACTATGAATGGGAAACGGAATTATTTCTTAAAGTTTCCGCTTTCCAAGTATGAGGGGCTAAAGTTATGAAAACAGATACAACACAGGACCTGCGCACTCGCATTCTTGACGAGGCAGCAAAACAGTTTGACAAAAAGGGCATCAAATTCACTATGGATGATCTTGCTCACGCGCTGGGCATGAGTAAAAAGACCATTTATACTGTGTTTGAGGACAAGCGCTCAATCATGACTGAGACGATCGACCGCTTCTTTGACGACGCGCTGATCGAAGAGGAAATGATACTCAATGATGAGAGCCTTGGTATCCCTGAGCAGCTCAGACTGATAATTGGCAAAGTACCTGACCGCTACACACAGAACGACCTTACTCAGCTGTACGTTCTCAAGGAAAAATATCCTTCGGTGTACAGACACTGGAAGTTCTGCCGTGAAAACTACTGGGAAGGCGTAGCGCTTCTGCTCGAGAGAGGAATCAGGGACGGCGCTATCAGACCGGTATCGATGCCGATACTCAAGACCATGTTCCAGGCGACTGTTGAACAGTTCTTCCAGAAGGATGTGCTCGTTAAGAATCACATCCCGTACAGGGAAGCGCTGTCTCAGGTTGCGGATATCCTGGTTAACGGTATCATTGTGAAGTAGATGTGTTCATGCTTTACTGAACTCAGGTAAGAAGCCTTACTGAAAGGCATTTTATAGAGATAAATATTGTAAGAGAAAGAGAGGGAAAAGTATGGCAAGAAAGGCTAAACAGCTGAGCCACGACGAGAAGATCTTCAAGCTCACGAAGATCATCACTGACCGTAAAGAAATCCTGCTCGGACTTGAGAAGCCGTCAAAGGATTCTCCTGAGTACTGGGGATTTGACTGCGGCTATCAGTACATCGTCAGGAGATATGGCAAGGACATCGCAGAGGAGTGCCTTGATACTGCTCTTGTGATGGGCAAGCGCAAGCCTAGAACATTTGCAAAGATGAAAGAACTGACCGGATATGATGACGAACATCTGAAGAAAGTTCTTGAAGCTCTGGGACAGTACGGTCTCGTCGAATGGAACAACGAGAACGAAGACGGCAAGAATCCTCAGCATGAGAGACGTTATATTCTCGACCAGTTCGTACCGGGCAGTGCTGAGATCATGGTCATGAGAGACCAGATCATGTGCGAGACTCCTGAGATCGCTGACTTCTTCGAGCGTATGACTTATCTGCCGCTTGCAGGCATCACACAGATGGTAGCACCTGGCGGATCCGGAATCGGAATGCACGTCATCCCTGTAGAGAAGGCTATCCCTGCAGAGTGCGAGTCGCTCGACATCGAGCACATCTCATACTGGCTCAAGAAGTATGAAGGCCAGATCGGCCTCGGCATCTGCTCCTGCCGTAAGCAGCAGACAGAGCGCGGCGAGGGTTCCGGAGACATCATGCAGTACTGGTGCATGGGACTCGGTGACTTCGCTGACTACTGCAAAGAGACCGGCATGGGCTATGACATCACTTATGAAGAAGCACTCGAAGTACTCGAGAGAGCTGAAGACAAGGGATATGTACACCAGGTCACAAACATCGACGGTGCAAACAAGATCTTCGCTATCTGCAACTGCGCTGTCGGCGTCTGCAACGCTCTGAGAACATCGCAGCTCTTCAACACACCTAACCTTTCGGCATCGGCATACCGTTCAGAGGTAGATGCTGAGAAGTGCGTAGCATGCGGCAAGTGCGTTGAGGTCTGCCCTGCAGGAGCTGTCAGACTCGGACAGAAGCTCTGCACAAAGCACGGAGACATCGAATATCCTAAGCAGGAGCTTCCGAGCAACAATGTATGGCCGGAAGACAAGTGGAACTGGAACTACAAGAACGAGAACGGCGTCATCCAGACATGGCCTACAGGTACTGCACCTTGCAAGTCTGCATGCCCGCTCCACATCGCTATCCAGGGCTACATTGATATGGCAAGCAGAGGCGAGTATCAGGAAGCCCTCAAGCTTATCAAGAGAGACAACCCGTTCCCGGCAGTATGCGGCGCTATCTGCCATAAGTACTGCGAACTCGAGTGCACAAGAGGCACAGTTGACGAAGCACTTGCTATCGACGATATCAAGGCATTCATCGCTGCTAAGGACCTCGAGGATGAGCACAAATACATCCCGCCAATGGTTTCGACAACAAGAGAACCGTTCGACCAGAAGATCGGTATCGTAGGATCGGGCCCGGCAGGACTCAGCTGCGCATACTTCCTCGCTATTGAAGGCTACAAGCCTGTAGTATTTGAGAAGCAGGAGATGCCTGGCGGAATGATGACACTCGGAATCCCTAACTTCAGACTCGACAAGAAGGTCGTAAACGCTGAGATCGAGATCCTCAAGGCTATGGGTGTTGAGATCAGATGCGGCGTAGAGGTCGGCAAGGACGTAACATTCCAGTCGCTGAGAGAAGAAGGCTTCAAGGGCTTCTTCGTAGGAACAGGTCTCCAGGCATGCGGCAAGCTGGGAATCCCTGGCGATGACGCAGAAGGAGTTATCGGCGGTGTTGACTATGTAAAGACCGTAACACTCGGCAAGGCTAAGAAGCTCTCCGGCGACGTAGTAGTCATCGGCGGCGGAAACATCGGCGCTGACGTTGCACGTACAGCTATCCGTCAGGGTGCAAAGAGCGTACATCTGTACTGCCTCGAGTCCTATGACGAGATGCCGATGGGCGCTGAGGATCAGGAATTCCTCAAGAACGAAGGCATCCACATCCACGACGGATGGGGTCAGACAGAAGTTGTCACAAAGGGCGGCAAGGTTGCAGGCATCAAGTTCAGAAAGTGCCTGTCGGTCAAGAACGCAGAGGGCAGATTCGCTCCTACATTCGACGACGCTCAGACAACAGAGCAGGCTTGCTCAACAGTACTGTTCTCCATCGGCCAGAAGCCTGATTACGGCAAACTGTTCGAAGGAACAAAGGTTGAGCTCAGCCCGCGCGGAATGATCGTTGCAGACCCTGTCACACTGCAGACTGCAGAGCCTGACATCTTCGCAGGCGGCGACTCCGTAAGCGGACAGAAGTTCGTAGTAGACGCACTCGCAATGGGCCGTGAAGGCGCTGTATCGCTCCACAGATTCGTGAACAAGGGACAGCACCTCATGATCCACAGAAATACACGTCAGTTCACTCCACTCAACAAGGACGATGTTGTTATTCCGGCAGCTGACTTCAGAAAGCCTCCTCGCCAGATCAGAGAGATCGACGAGAGCAAGAAGCTCACTATGGACTACGAGATCAAGCAGTTCAGCGAAGAGCAGATCAAGAAGGAAGCAGAGAGATGCCTCAAGTGCGGACGCAGCGTAGTTGATACCAACAAGTGCATCGGCTGCGGAATGTGCACCGTACAGTGCAAGTTCGACGCTATCCATCTCTATCGTCTGCCGGATGGAGACAAGTACTCCAACATGATCCCTGCAGAGCAGAAGTTCGTGGGCATCGGCAAGTACATGCCATCCCGTGTTGTAGGCATCGTAAAGAAGAAAATCGCTGGCAGATAAAAGGACGGCAAAGGTTTAATGCACGAACTAGGACTTGTAAATTATGCAGTTAAAGAGGTAAGCAAGATCGCTGAGGAACACAACGTTACGAAGATCAAATCCGTGACGCTGGAATTCGGTGAAGTCTCGGGGATCGTCACTTCGTATCTGTACGACTACTGGAAATGGTATTCAAAGAAGTTCCCTATGTTTGAGGGGTCCACTCTCTATTGTGAAGAGATCCCTGCTGTGACATGGTGCGACAACTGCAAGATTCAGTATTCTACAGTAGCATACGGCAAAACGTGTCCTCACTGCGGAAGCGGCCGCACATGGCTGCTGCGCGGCAATGAGATGCGTATAAAGTCGATCGAGGTATACGATTCCGACGAAGCGAATGCAAAAGGCGGAGACCTGGACGCACCGGGTGAATACAAACCGCAGTGATCAATACCTGTTTATTAAGGAGGCAATAATGACCAATAAGGAAATGCGCGATGTCGTAAAAGCGCTTAACGTCGAGCTGTTCAAAATGAATTATAAGGCCGGCGTCCGTCTTCCGAATCTTGAAGCTTTCCTCGCCGGAGATGACAATGCACTCGCATATGATCCGAAGGCAAAGGACAGACTCGAAAAGATGCTTGAGCAGGAAGTCAAAGCGAGCAAGAAGAAATAGTTGCTCTGTGGAGCATATGTGCTCCGTTTAAAAAGTGAATAGTCCGCGGTCATGTTCGTGGTTGAAAATCCAGGCCAGATACGGGCAAAGGGATCCACGTAAGCAGCAGGCAAGAGGCAGCTGTGATCATGGCGTATCTTAGAAGTAAGTCCTCCGCAAAGCGGGTAAAGGCGAGTGTGGGGTCAAAGACCAGGTCGAGTGGCCGCGGTGCTAATCATTAACAACAATCAAGGGGGAGAACATAATGAGTATAATGATAGATCCTACGATGAATATCCCGATGGAAGAACTCGAAATGATTCTGGCCGGTATTTCCGATGACGGAAAGATCAGCAAGGAAGCAGAGAAGGCCCTCCTCGCAAGGATCGAGGAAGGAAAGGCAAAGGACTATATCAATTCTATGGGCGAAGTCAAGAGACAGCTCAGATGCAAGCTCGGTCCTGTAGAGGGCAAGAAGATCGCTGATGCTGTAGATAAGCTCTGGTAGACTGTAGACTATAGTCACAAAAATAATCAATATATTGTGTGCTTCTTCACGAAAGGAGCACACATTTTTTGCTTATCTTGTGGTACAATAAGTTAGGAAATTATGACATCAGGAGGATAAGTGTTATGAAGATCAACATTTCATCAAAAAATTATCCAATGAGCGAGAAGCTCAGCAGCTACATTGAGAAGAAACTTGGAAAAATCGGTAAATACTTTGACGAAGACACAACAGCCAATATCGTAGTATCGAAGCTCAGAGACACACCGAAGTTTGAAGCAACTATCAACGCCAAGCAGGCCGTGCTCAGAGCTGAGATGGCAAACGACAGCATTTACGATGCAGTCGACTTGGTTACAGATAAACTTGAATACCAGATGAGCAAACTCAAGGGCAAGCTTGAGTCAAGATATAAAGAAAATAAGGCTCTCAAGCTGGAGTTCATTCCTGAACCTGAAGATGAAGACTTTGAAGAAGAGATGACCATCGTAAGGAGAAAGCAGGTTGAGCTTACTCCTATGGTGGCAGAGGAAGCTATTCTTCAGATGGAGATGCTCGGACACGATTTCTTCGTATTCCTCGACATGGATACAGATGATGTCAGTGTTGTTTATAAGCGCAGGGGCAATGCTTACGGACTGATCGAAACAAAGAGATAGGATTTATAAAGTATGGCAAACAACGACTGGGACCTCGACGATCTTCTGGATTTCCACTTTGACCGCGAGGTCCCGGAGAGAAGCAAAAAGATCGACGACATAGATGAGGATAGGAAGCTCTACGAGGAGCTGAGGAGACAAAGTAAGAGCAGCAATGCTCCTGCTTTTGATGTGCCTGAGCCGCTGAGCAACCACAAATGGATCGACGATGACAAAGAGATTTTCTCGCAGTATGACAAGGCGCATGCTTTCTCGCGCATGCCTGACAATGCTCCTGTAGAAGAAGTCGATGAGCATCCTCACCATAACATCAAAGAGATCGAAGCGATAAAGCAGGCATCTCAGGAAGCGTACGACAGGTACAAAAGCAACTACACAAAGAACAAGAGCAAAAAGAATAAAAAAAGCACCGGGCGCAAAAGAGTCAACGGCTTCCACAGGGTGCTGACACTGATATACCTCATAGCATTCGGTGTTTTCGCTGCTGCCATGGTATTTATGGACGTGCTGCCGTTTGGCATGAGCATAGCGCTCTTCGGAGTACTGCTGCTTCTGAGCCTGGTCATTTTCATACAGACACGCAGCAGAAAAAGCAAAGCCTGGGGCAAGGTCCTGGCGACACTGACAGCGATGCTGCTCATTGTATTCTACGGCGTGGGCACTGCCTACGCCCTGGGCACACTTTCGTTCCTGAGCGACACTTCCGTCAAGAATGAGAGTGCCGTTTCGGACCTGACAAAGCACTCGTTCAATTTCATAATCACCGGTATAGATGTTGACGGAAAGATCGACTCCGAAGGCCGGAGCGACGTCAACATGGTGGTGACGGTCAACCCGAAGACACAGCAGATTCTGATGACTTCGATCCCGCGTGACTATGAGATATACATGCCTGATTTCGACAACGCTCTGGACAAGCTCACACATACCGGATTCTACGGTGTGCAGACCACGATCGGCGCGGAAGAACAGCTTCTGGATACAAAGATGAACTACTATGTGAAGGTAAACTTCACCACGGTCGAGCGGTTTATCGATGCTGTAGGCGGGGTGGACGTCGAATCCGAATACGAATTCAACCCGGTCAAGATGAAAAAATGGACCGTGCAGAAGGGCATGAACCACATGAACGGCAAGCAGGCTCTGGCGTTTGCAAGAGAGCGTAAGGCGTTCATAGACGGAGACCGCCAGAGGATCAAGAACCAGCAGCTGGTATTCGAAGCTCTCATTAAGAAGGCTACCAGCAGCCGCACTATGATACTCAGCTACAACAAGGTGCTTACAAGTCTGCGCGACTATTTCGAGATGAGTTTCAGCTCGCGCGAGATCAGAAAACTGGTCAAGTTCCAGCTGGCAAAGGACCCTGACTGGAAGATTTTCAAAAACACTATCATCGGCGGAGACGGTTCGCTGCCGACATATTCAACAGGCGGAGCATACGCTTACGTTATGACGCAGGATGCTGAAAGCATTGAGAATGCGAAGACCCTGATAAACGCCGTGCTTGACGGACAGAGCCTTCAGACTGATGAAGACGGCGTCGTGACGGTAGTAGCCGGCGAATAGAAAAAACGATCAAAGCAAACGGAAAGGTAAAAAATGCTTGATAATTTAATGGGAATCCTCATGAGTATAAAGGCGACCGATGCCATCGACATCGTCATCGTCGCGTACCTGCTGTACAAGCTGCTCGGGTTCATCAGAGAGACACGGGCACAGCAGCTGTTCAGGGGCATCCTTTTGATTATCGCATTTTTCCTGGTTTCCGAGATCTTCAACCTCAGCCTGCTCAACTGGCTCTTCACAAGGCTTATCACAGTCGGACTCATCGCGGTCGTGATACTGTTCCAGCCTGAGATCAGAAGAGGCCTTGAACAGATAGGGCGCAGAGGTGTTCTGAGCTGGCAGTTCAGGGACATCAGCAAAGAAGAGATGTACGCGACTGTCCACAAGATAGTCGATGCTGTAGATGATTTCTCCTCAACACAGACAGGCGCGCTGATGGCGATCGAGCGTGAGACCATGCTTACAGATATCAGCGAAACCGGAGTGATAATAGATGCGGAGATATCGGTCAGACTCCTTGGCAATCTGTTCTATGAGGGGTCGCCTCTCCATGACGGAGCCGTGATCATCAGGGGAGACAGAGTGCATGCTGCAAGCTGCGTTCTGCCGCTTACAGAAAGGCAGAACATAGGCAAGAATTTAGGCACGAGACACAGAGCGGCACTCGGACTCAGCGAGGTGTCCGATGCTTTCGTTATAGTAGTCTCTGAGGAGACAGGAGCCATTTCGGTCGCGCAGAACGGTGAGTTCAGGCGCTTCCTCGATCTGAAGACGCTTGAGAAGATGCTTCTTGACATCTATCTGCCGTCGTCTGAAGACCGCGATCTGCTTTCAAAATTCAAACTGCTGAAAGGAGACAGGCGAAATGACTGATCAGGGACGTAAGGTGTTTAACATAATACTTGCTCTGCTTGTCGCTACAGGAGCCTGGTTCTTCGTGGTCTATAACTATGACCCGATGACGACTGAGAGATATTCAGGTGTTCCTATTACATACACAGGCCTTGATACTCTTGCCAACAGAGGCTACGCGGTCGCAGAGGCAAATTATAAGAATGTAGAGGTTGTACTCCAGCAGAGGAGAATCGATACGGCAAACATCTCATCAGAGGATATATCCGCAACCGCAGATGTCAGCGGACTCGCCACCGGCGAGAACACGGTTTCCCTCCGCGTGGTAGGGCCTGAAGGGACCCAGGTAACCGACGTTTCCGTCAAGAACGTCACCGTGAACATAGAGAGTGCTACAAGCGAGGAGATCCCTATAACGGTAGAGTATGATGAAGACCAGGGAGAAAATGCCGTTCCTCTTGTAGAGAACATGTCGGTTGAGACGGCTACGGTCATCGCAACTGAGGAAAAACTCGCTGAAATAGACAGAGTCGCAGCAGTCGTTGACGCAGAAGACCTCGACGAGCAGTTCAAAGCCATGACTCTGGAGATCACTCCGCTTGATAAAGAAGGCAACAAAGTCTTCAATGTTGTAGTCTATCCGGAGACTGTATCGTTCAAGGCGGCAAAGGGTGAGATCAAAGAAGTAAGACTGCTGGTTCCGGTTAAGGATGAATCAGACGATTCATATGAAAGGACATACACCGCTCCTGAGACGATCGTCATAAAGGGGGTACCGAGTGTGGTCGAAGCATTTACGGGTATAACAGCAGAGGAAATCAATATAGCCGGCTACTATGAAGACAGCGAGATACCGGTTGCAATTGAGCCGCCGGAAGGCGTATTCATCGTTGAAGGACAGGAAGAGCAGCTGGTGCTGAAACTGAAAGTCGTCGAAAAGAAGACTGAAGAAGACGACGGCTAAATCAAGCGGGAAGGATCGCAATTGAGGACTCGCGCGAGTGCGATGAGGTATTCAGCGCGGGCTTTTGACAGATCTTTCTGGCGCTGCTCGTACTGCTGAATAGTTCTGACAGGAATACCGCTGGCCACGGCAAGAGCGCTCTGGCTGAGGCCGTTTTTAATGCGCATTTTTTTGAGCGCAGTATCTTCAGAGCTTTTACGAGTGGGCTTGCGGCCTTTATCGGCAGACCGTGTAGCAGATCGGATAGCAGTCCTGGCGCTCTGAACTGAGGCGGTCTTTGAAAGAAAAAGAGAAACTGCATCTGCTGCATACTGCCTGCCGAATTCTTTTATCTTCGCGGAGCGTTCCGCTTCGCCTATATCAAGAGGGAGACCGTCAAGGAAGGAAAACCTGCGGTTTGCGTATCCTGCGGTAAAGGCGGAAGGTGGAAAAGACCTTACAATCTGATCAAATGGCAGGCAGGTTTCCCACTGAATATGAGCCAGCGTATGACCGTACCAGTATTCAGGACTCAGGCTCTTTGTGTAACGCGGCTGGGTCCTCTCAAACACTATGCCGCTCTTTTCGAGGACCTCATATGCAAGTTCAATTCCGGACATGCCGGCTATAGTCCGGATATCTCCGCGCCCGAAAAGTGCGGCAACGCCGGATGCTACAAACAGGTCTATCACTTCAGATATTTCACAGCGTAGGCTGTATACCGAATAATCAAGCATGCGTCCCAGGGTATCCGCAGCCCGGTCGAGGCAGATTTTATCGTAGGCGTGTGTCATAAGGACGCACCTCCTCCTCAATCAGATCAGTTATGAAAAAATCACCGCTGCCCAGGGAAGGCTTTATGCTCTTCATGGCCCTTATCTCGCGGCTTCTTCTGACGGGGAACGCTTCTTCACCCAGAGCCGGCCTGTATCCGGTATAGATGATCCTGTCAAACGCGCGGTTGCTTTTCAGCACGAACTGCCTGTTGGAATCATCGCCGGCGATAGCCTGCCTGAAACTCATGTATGAGAGCTTTGCGTCGAGAAAATCCTGCGCAAACATGAAGCATCTGTTGTCTGCGCGGTAGCCGATAATACAGTCGCAGGCCTGATGATCCACGGAATAGTATTTATTAATGTAGTCTCTTGCTCTGTATGCTGTGTCCGATGACAGGTCGAACTCACGGTAGTTGAAGAGGAGCCCGAGCCAGTGGAGCGGAGTGTACTGCGAGCTGCAGAGATTGATGATGCGAAGACCGTCGCTGTCTATGGAGTAAGAGGTA
>CACZGY010000024.1 GCA_902780815.1 uncultured Eubacteriales bacterium | reverse complement strand
TCTTCTTGTCTGATGTCCGAAATGGACGCCTGCTTCGAGCAGCTGTTTCATTGATACTACTGACATTTTTTAACCTCCGGTTAATCAACTTCCACTGAGTCTTAGCCCATAAGCTATACGCCTTAAACCCCTGAGTTTCAGGGCACCGCGGCTGACTGCAGTGTGACAAATAAATACGGGCGCGCAAGACGCGCGCCCATATATTATAGGTAATCATTCCTGCAATTGCAAGGGTTTTCGATTGTTTTTTTACCAGTTCAGCTGCATATTTCCGGAGCGTCTGACAGCTGTATATCGATGGGTTTCGTTATATGCTGATCGTGTCCCATCCGATGTTCCATCTTCAGAAAGAAAATATGCAGTATTTACTAAATTATTCAGTTAAACGGAAAAATATTCATATTTTTTGTCCTTTTATACGGGGTCAAAAGGAGTTGTAGAAATTTTTCTACACAGACCCCTGATTTAAGGGCCTTTATGTAGAAAACCAGATGCACCGGCGGTCGGCTTTTTATCAGTTACATATGCAAACGCACCGAATAATCGATCCGTGAAGTTTATCGTCAAGCAAAATCGTGTTTATGCCTTTTTTTATAGCGGAAATCTCAATGAATACTTATGTATAAAGGACCGCATCCTGTAATTTTCTACATGAACCCCTTATTATTATCTCTTTATGTAGAAGATTTTTAAAATTTCCTTCTGATTACGCATTTGAGTCGGCAAGGTTTATGCCTATCTGTTCTCAGCTCCTAAAGCAGCTCCGATGAACTTCAGCATCTGTTCCCTGACTGCATCATCTTTATCGAGAGCGTCTTCGCCGAAATATATCCTGAATCTGTCTGTATAATAGTCGCAGGCATAAGAATAGTGAAGCATCATAAGAAGATTATCTATGAGAAAGGCGAAAGCAGCCGGATCGATGTCGCTGCGTATCTCTCCGGACTCCGCTGCCCTCCTTATGAATTCTCCGTAGATCTTTGCGGTACTGCTCTCTATGAGTTCGGCACTCTGCGCCTTTCCGCCTGGCGAGCCAGATACAGTTATCTGGTGATAGAGTCTTATGTATTCAGGGTTTTCCTTTGCAAAGCTTTGTGCTCTGCTGATAAGTTGTTCTATCATATCCATCAGATCCCCGCCGGTATCTCCTGTCATATTCAGGACCTCATCCATGCAGTCAAGGCTTTTCCTTACACATGCGTTAAAAAGGTCTTCCTTACCGGAATAATACTTGTATATGACGCCGACGCTGACCCCTGCCTTCTTTGCGATCGATCCTATGGCTGTGCCGGCAAAGCCTTTGTCCGCAAACTCTTCAGCGGCGATAGAAAGGATCCTGTCTGTCTGCTCTTTTGTCAGAGGTTTGAGCATGTCACATCACCGGTCCTTAATTATTCAGTTTGCCGCACTTAGAGAATACTCTGTCGAATCTCCCGATGACATCATCTATCATCTCCTCATTATATGCGGCACTCGTGTACAGTCTTGACCCGGCCAGTGTAATTATGCCTTCCGCCATGTATGCAGCTCCGATGTGCTCCATTTCGACCTGTCTTCTTGAAGTCTCTTTCAACACAATTGGAAGCGTCCAAGGCTTGCTCCAGTCTACTGCGAAATGCATTGTGCCGACCGTATCGACATGGCAGATGGATCCCTGATTGAACACCACGAACGGAAGTCCATGTCTCTCAGCGGATGCCCTGATGCCCTCGGTCAGACGGTCTGCCAGACGTCCCGCCTTTTCACAGGCATTGGTTTTTTCGATCTCTTCAAGTGTGTAGTAACCCGCGCAGCAACTTATCGGTGTGGCAGCCATGGTACCTCCGCAGAGGGCCTTCTTTACCTTCTTGCCTGACGAATCAAGTCCCGCACCGAGATGCTGCATGCAGTCTCTATGGCCTCCGATGCCACCGGCACCAGGGTATCCTCCTGCAATGACCTTACCGAATACCGTCAGATCAGGATCGATTCCGAAGTATCCCTGTGCTCCCGAAAGGCCAAGGCGGAAACCTGTGACCACCTCATCGAATATGACAAGCGCTCCGTACTTATGAGCAAGCTCCACCGTACCCTCAATGAATTCCTTTGTGACAGGCCACGTGCCGCTTTCAGGGCCGACCGGCTCTACATAAACAGCGGCTGTTCCGCCTGTAAATCTGTTTCTTCTGAGCTTCTTCTCAAGATCATCAAGATCTCCCGGGAAAAATTCATCCGTATGGCTGAATGCATAGCCCGGCACACCCCTGGACTGCAGCCCTTTTGTGCCAGGGATTCTGATGCCGTAGCAGAGCATATCTGACCATCCGTGATAAGCTCCTCCCATCTTAAGAATATTCTTGTTTCCAGTCTTCAGTCTGGCAACTCTTGCGGCAACCATGTCAGCTTCTGTACCGGACCCAAGCATGCGGAACATTTCTACAGACGGTACAAGATCAGAGATCTTTTTTGCCAGCTTATATTCATATTCATGGAAAAGCCCTGTTGAAGGTCCGCATGTATTGAGCAGATCTATTACTTTCTCCCTGATGCACTCAGGATTGCTGCCCAGTACAGTCGGTCCGCCGGCCTGAAGCAGATCGTAATACTCATTGCCGTCAATGTCGTAGAGCTTCGCCCCTTCAGCTTTCGTAATGACTATCGGGAACGGATAATTAAACGCGAGGTTATGCTGCACTCCGCCCGGAATGATGTTCTTAGCCACACTGATCTCTTCTTTG
Source organism: uncultured Eubacteriales bacterium (assembly GCA_902780815.1). Taxonomy (GTDB): domain Bacteria; phylum Bacillota; class Clostridia; order Peptostreptococcales; family Anaerovoracaceae; genus Crickella. The sequence goes on along the minus strand of CACZGY010000024.1, from coordinate 12,503 downwards.
GAGCGTGTGCACTTCTTCTCGAAATACTCGCTTTCGTATTCTGCAAGAGCATCCGGCAGAACACCGTATATAGGGCTTTTTATGAGCTTGTCGAGCTGTGCATTTACTGCATCAGCATCAAGATATTTATCTATCGCAAATCCGTTGTATGCCATGTTGAATTCCTCCTGTTTTCTCTTCTCGTGAACGCAAATTCACAAGCTCAGCTTCATATTATTTCAGTCGCCGCATGCTGTCAAGTGAATTTTAATTCACAAGAATCTGTGCACTGAAAAACCGCGCATTACAGCGCGGTCTGTTTCCTTCCGTCTTAGATAATCGCTTTGTTTTTCCAGCGGCCCGCTCTGTAGACAATGTATGTCATCGTCGCGCCTATAAGCCATGTTACAAGGAGCGAAACGAACATCATGTAGAAATGACCGTGAGGCTCCTCCGGGGATCTTGTCATCCATGTCATAAGATATGCCAGCGGAACACGTATGATTACTGTGGATATCATTGAAAGCCACATCGGCGCCATGGTATCACCCGCTCCTCGCATTATTCCCTGCAGGCACTGCGTCACTTCCATAGCAATATAGCCGAATCCCAGGATCATCATCATGTGATAGCTCTGTTCTACAAGCTCATCAGTATTTGTGAACAGCATCATCAGATATTTGCCGAACAGAAGTATAAGTATGGTTATCACGGCTGATGTCGCCATGGCAACGAAAGTTCCCTTCTTTGCGCCTACTTCCACGCGGTCCAGTCTGCCTGCTCCGATATTCTGCCCCGCGAATGTAGTCATCGCTGCTCCGAACGAGAACGCAGGCATCATTACGAAGCCGTCTATCCTCATGACAATAACATTTGTGGCGATGCACATCGGGCCGAAGCTGTTGGTGAGTGACTGCACGACAACCATCGAAAGCGAGAAAATGGCCTGAGTAATGCCCGACGGAAGGCCCAGCCTCACCAGCTCACTCAGATACTTCCGCGTCGGCTTCAGATAGGCTGCCTTCATGTCGAAGCAGTCGGTCCTTCTGCGCAGTTTCAGGAACGCCAGTATGGCTGAGATGGTCTGCGCAATGACTGTAGCCAGCGCAACACCCGGAACTCCCATGCCGAGCTTTGCCACAAAGTAAATGTCGAGAAATATGTTCAGTATGGTCGCTATCACCAGGTACAGGAGAGCAGACACCGAGTCACCGAGTCCCCTCAGCATGCCGCCCAGGATGTTGTAGAATGCGCAGCCTGCTATTCCAAGGAAAATAGTCATAAGATACCTGTCGCACCAGTCTATTATCTCCGCAGGGGTGTTCAGCAGCTTCAGCAGCGGCATCGTCACCAGCGGAGCAATAGCCATGACTATCAGCGAAGCTGCAAAAGTCATTGTAAGGCATGTTCCGATCGTCATGGAAAGCGCCTTACGCTGCCTGGCGCCGAAGTACTGCGACACCATGATTCCCGCTCCTACGGATATTCCCATAAACAGTACCAGCAGAAGATTGAGTATCGGCCCTGCGCTTCCTACCGCAGCAAGTGCGTTGTCTCCTACATATTTCCCTACAACAATACTGTCAACAGTGTTATACAGTTGCTGAAACACGTTACCTATGAGCATAGGTATCATGAATTTGACGATCTGGCGTACCGGATCGCCCTGTGTCATATCTACCGGTTCAAATAACTTCTTCCACATTGCCTACCAGCATTCTTTATATATATCCAAAATCTCTTCTTTAGTCAGCGGTCTGAACGCTCCCTGTGAGATAAAGCAGGATTCCGCTATCTCAGGAAGCATTCCATATTCTTCTTTGCCAAAGCCCAGCTCACGCAGCGTCGACGGCAGACCCATTTCTTTTATGAACGTTGCGAGCCTGTCGATCCCTGCAAGTGCAAGCGCTTCGTCACTGTCATAGTCTTTATGATCAAGCTCCCATACTCTCTCTGCAAATCTCACGAACTTTCCGAGGCCGTCCTTATATATATGTCTGTAATAAGCCGGGTGCAGAACAGCAAGTCCCTCACCGTGGTTGCAGTCCGTAAATGCAGAAAGCTGATGCTCCATGTTGTGAGCCTGGAAATCCTTGGTTTTACCGGTTTTTATTATGCGGTTCTCAGCAAGAGATGCCGCCCACATTATATTGCTCCTTGCCTGATATTCAGCAGGATCTTTGACTGCTTCTCTGAAATCCCTAATGAGCCCTCTCATCAGTCCCTCGGACACATCATCGGCAGGATTGTCTTCCACAGGAAAGCTGAAATATGTCTCCATAACATGTGAGAGAATGTCGAAAGTGCCTGCCCTCAGCTGCCTTAGCGGCATAGTGAGTGTGTAGGACGGATCCATGAGAGCAAACAGAGGATTCATCTCAGGATAGTCTCTGTCAGTCTTGATGTGTGTTTCCTCGTTGGTGAGAACGGCGCATCCGTTCACCTCACTGCCTGTTGCCGGCATGGTCACTACTACACCGCAAGGGAGCACGTCATGCGTCATAGGCTTGCCGGACATCCAGAAATCTTCCCAGGCATCACCGTCATAGCCGGCCTGCACGGATATCGCTTTACAGCAGTCCATTACCGAACCGCCGCCGATCCCGATGATGAGACCGACATCCATCCGGGAAGCAAGCTCAGCTCCTTCCTGCATTTTCCTTAGGGTAGGATTCGACATTATTCCCGGGAATTCAACTATAAGGCTGCCTTCAGCAGCACTGCCTGTCCTGCTGTACCCCAGCGATTCGAGCACACTTATAACATCGTCATAAGCACCGTTTCTTTTGACCGAACCGCCGCCGTATCCGATCATGATGTTACGGCCCGGCATGGCAAATTCCTCGACAAAGCCGGCGAGATGCTCTCTCACACATTCTTTACCGAACCTGACCTTGGTTCTGCATTCCCAGCTGAAATCATTCATGAGCAACGCCCCTTTATTGATGAAGCTTTTAACCTTTAAATTTAAGTATACGCTGTTTAAGTGTACCCAGGCAATAAAAAAGAGGACGGGTTCCGCTATGTTATGGAACATCAGGGATCCGTCCTCCGCGGCATTTTACTGAATTATACCGGGAACTCGATGTGAATGTCCTTGCCCTCTGCAATATAGAGCTTAACCACTCCGCCGCCGAATGTCATCTGTGTGCCTGCAGGAACTGCCAGTGCAGGAGCTGCTGCTTCTGCAGGAGCTTCCTCTGCTGCCTCTTCTTCACCTGCAGCAGGATCCTGAATGTTGTCTACGATCTCAGCTGTGAGCGGTGTAAGGGAATCCGATACTTCCTTAAGAGTAGCGCCGAGGCACTGTCCGATCGTGAGGCATCCGTCAAGCTTCAGAAGTCCTGTATCTACCAGATCCGGGAAAATAGCAGGGTCTTCAAGGTTATGGTGCGAAATCTCACCCGGCTCCATTCTGCAGCAAAGTACAGCAGGATCATTCTTATGTTCTAATGCATATTCCAGTTCGATTGACATATCATTTCCTCCGTTTTTCTTCAGCCAAATACCGGGATACAGACATATCCCGCCTACAATACCATTGTAGGTTCAGGTCTTTTTCTAAACAAATAAACGCTTTCAATATTGAAAGATAATTAAATAACCCTTATCAATAGATAAGGGCTGAAGGTTCGTTAAGCGCTTGTTCAGATAAACTGAATCTTTCACCCAAACGCTTTATCAAAGCTTATCGATAATCGCGAAAGCCGCCTGAAGCTTGCTTATATCATGATTTGCTTCACTGAGGGTTGATATGTCATATCCATCTGTCTCCACAACATCTCCTGTCTCAAGGAAGTCATAGAGATGCCAGCCATAATGATCACATACGGCCTGAACGCCCGCAAGTTCCATTTCAACGGCGAGACAGCCCTCATTCTTTCTGTCAGTTACCAGACGTTCGGTTTCCCTGTAAAATGCGTCCGTTGTCCACACAGGACCCTTAACAAACGGTATGTCTGCACCTTCAAAACACTCCGCGACTTTGTCCGCACCTTTTATTTTTATGTAGTCAGACGGCGCCGCGTAATAGAACGACATTCCTTCGCCCCTGTATGCTTTGTACGGAACGACATATCTCCCTGCAGTCCTTTTGCTGTCGAGCGTCCCCGCCGAACCGAACATGATAAAAGTCTCCGCGCCTGTCAGCCAGTTTGCCTCAATAACATTATGTGATGCGAGAGCGGATCCGATCGAAGAAAGATAAAAGGCAAGCTGTCTTCCTTTGTACTCAAACAGATATATCGGAGTGTTCATGTTGCAGCCGGTCATCTCCCTGCATTTCACGCATTCGAAACGTTCGAGCAAATGGGAATATATCCGGTGTGAAAATATCACTAAACATATGTCTGCACAGAAGTTCTTTGGGCCGTAGAAATCCTCAGGTGTAAAGAGCGGCCTGGTATCCGGATCGTAAAAATCTTCCATCATAAAAGTCACCTGACAGACTGCTGTTCTGCTTTCTTTTTAGCGTCCTTAACAAGCGAAGCGATGTTCTCCCGCTTCACCAGATCACAGCCGTTATCTATACGGTCTTTCATCATATTTGCCTGAGGCTTTGCATCACTTGTGCTTCCGGACAGGAGCACTGTGCGCATTGTCTTCATGAGAAACCTGTCAAGGCCTGTGACTGCTGCGGGATCGTATATTCCGCCGAGAATGTACATCAGTACCCTGTTCTCATTCTTAGGGTCGATCTTTCCGAGGCTGTATCCCCATACCTGTGCGTAGTTTTCCGCTGTCTCATCGGCAAACCCAACACCGTAAACTATAAGCCTCTTCATGATTTCATCATCGAGCATCCTGGCAAACTTATCGAAATCGACGATTCCGGACCCGCGGATCCATCCGCCGTAAACAACACAGTCGTACTCATGAAGATCCACTCCCTTTGCATCAGAAAGAGGCAGTGCTTCGCAGCCGAGATCCTCGGCTATCCACTCTGCATATTGTCTGGTAGATCCTCTTTTTGATGTAAATATCACTATGCTTTTTGCCATTATCCCTTAACGTTCTCTGCTCCTAGCAGCCTTATGAGTTTAGTTTTCAGATCATCCGTAAAAGCCACGCGGTTCTCTGCATTGCATCTTACCGGTTTCTGACCCGGCAGATAAACCAGTACATCGCGTCCGCCCGGATACAGGCTGAACATGTCTGTAAGATGCATCAGCACCTTGCGCGTGCTGCCGTGTGATCTGACCAGGTCTTCAGGTATCCTCAGCTTTACAGGGTCATTCAGCGGAGATGCAGGTCTTTTTTCTTCTCTTTGCGGTAACTCCGCCGAGTACCTGTCATTGGCAGTATATCCATATATTTCGGTCTCAGCGCCATTCCGCGATCTGCCTCTGCCGAGGCTTGCGATATTCTCTATAGGCACTATATCTTCAACAAGCAGTTCTGCTTCGCTCTCGTCCTTAAAGCTGACTCGTGCGAGCACTCCTACTATCATGTCGTTTTTTACGAGATTTCTCTTCCGCTCGTATACCTTTGGAAATACTATCGCATCGATGACACCATCGAAGTCCTCAAGCGTCATCCTGGCCATCTCCTGAGACTTCCTCGTGATCATGGTCCTTACACCGCTTATCATGCCTGCCATAATCACGGAGTCCCCATCCCTGAATGAGGATGTGTTGATTACCATGCTGTCAGCATCATCCCCCTCGGCGGTAAACTCCTCGCCGCCCCCGGTGAGCTCGGCTGTGCCGGCGCTCGTGTTGTCTCTGATGAGAGCAGCGTATTCATCGAGGGGATGTCCTGAAAGATACACTCCCAGCATTTCCTTCTCCATGGCAAGCTTGGTGTCCTTGCTGAAGTCTGCTACCTTAGGGAGCTCAGGACTTGCTATTGCTTCATCGGCAAAATCCTCGAGCTGGAACAGGCTTATCTGCGCCCTGCTCCCCTGTTTTGCCTTTTTCTGAGCTCTCTGCACGGCATCATCGCAAACAGCCATCAGCTGAGCCCTGTTTGGATTTATATCGTCGAAAGCACCGGCTCTCACCAGCGATTCTATCGCCTTTCTGTTGAGCTCACCGGCGTCGATTGCTTCGATGAACTCATATATATCGTGTGTACCTCCAACAGATTTTCGCGCTTCGATTATCGCCTCGATGATGCCCTCGCCTACATTCTTGACCGAAAGCATGCCGAATCTGATTCTGCCGTCTTTTGTTGAGAAGTTCTTTTCACTCTTAACGACCGACGGCGGATCCAGCACTATGCCCATCTCACGGCAGTTTCTCACGTAATCCGCTGTATGTTTTGCATCTCCGGCCATGCTGGTCATCAGAGCTGCCATGAATTCCGCAGGATAGTGAGCCTTGAGGTAAGCTGTCTGGTATGAAATCACAGCATAAGCCGCTGCGTGCGACTTGTTGAACGCATACGAAGCAAATGTGACCATGTCCTCAAAAATGGTCTCAGCCGCTGCAGCCGGTACACCATTCCTTGCACAGCCCGCGATCTCAACATTGCCGGCCTCATCTGTTTTTCCGTTGATGAAGTATTGCTTCTCTTCAAGCATAACCTGCATCTTCTTTTTGCTCATCGCGCGGCGCACCAGATCGGAGCGGCCAAACGAATAGCCGCCGAGGTCACGCACTATCTGCATTACCTGCTCCTGATAGATCAGGCAGCCGTAAGTAACGCTGAGGATAGGCTCGAGATGCGGATCTACGTATTTCACGTGATCAGGATGCTTCTTATTGTCTATATATTTCGGGATCGAGTCCATCGGTCCCGGTCTGTAAAGAGCTATTCCCGCGACTATGTCCTCAAAGCAGCTCGGTCTGAGGTTCTTCATGAAGTCGGTCATTCCACCGCTCTCCAGCTGGAACACTCCCTTTGTGTTTCCGTCCGAAATGAGTTTATATACATCCGGGTCGTCGAAATCCATGGATGAAAAATCGATGTCAATGCCATGGTTCGCTTTTATCATGCGAAGAGCGTCCCGGATGACCGTAAGGTTCCTGAGTCCGAGGAAGTCCATCTTGAGGAGCCCGAGTTCTTCTATGGTCGTCATATTGAACTGTGTCGCAACACCTTTGTCAGATGAATAAAGCGGCACATACTCATCGAGCGGCATCTTTGAAATAACGATGCCCGCGGCGTGAGTCGAAGCATGACGAGGAAGGCCTTCGAGAGCCATTGAGAGGTCCAGAACCTGTTTCACCAGCGGTTCGTTCTCATATCTCTGTCTGAGATCAGGATTGACTTCGAGAGCCTTGGCTATTGTTATGCCCAGCTCATTAGGAATCGCCTTTGCTATCGCATCGCCTTCAGCATAGGTTGCGTCAAGAGCTCTCGCAATATCTCTGACCGCCGCCTTCGCCTTGAGAGTACCAAAGGTGATGATCTGCGATACCTTATCCTTGCCGTACTTGCGTATTACGTAATCGATGACTTCCTGGCGTCTTTCAATACAGAAATCTATATCTATATCCGGCATGCTCACGCGCTCCGGATTCAGGAATCTTTCAAAAATGAGATTGTATTTAATAGGATCTATCTCTGTGATATCGAGGCTGTAAGCAACTATACTCCCTGCGGCCGACCCCCTGCCAGGTCCGACAGCAATGCCGTGGGATTTGGCATAATGGATGAAGTCCCATACTATAAGGAAGTATTCAACATATCCCATACCCTCGATGACTTTAAGCTCCGTCTCAAGTCTTTGGCGGTAAAGGCTTTCCGGGTCCATTGCTTCAGCACCGTAGCGTTTTACGAGGCCTTTATAACATAACTCCCGGAGATAATCATCCGTGCTTTTGCCGTTTGGCGGTATGTACTCAGGCAAATGATAATTGCCGAATTCGAACTCTACATTGCACCTTTCCGCGATCTCATGTGATCTGTCCACCACTTCAGGCATATCCGGGAAGAGTTCTCTCATCTCGGCTTCCGACTTTACATAGAACTCGTCGTTCTCGAACCTCATGCGGTTTTCATCTGTCACTTTTGCCTGGGTCTGAATGCACATCAGCACATCCTGTGCCGTTGCATCACTGCGTCTCATGTAGTGTGCGTCATTAGTGGCTACGATAGGAATGCCTGTATCATCGCTGATCATCTTAAGCCCGGTCATGACTGTAAGGTCTTCTTCAAGGTGATGGTTCTGTATCTCGAGGAAGAAGTTTTCATGACCGAAAATATCTCTTAATTCCAGAGCTTCCTTTTTTGCTCCGGCATAATCTCTTGCCAGCAGCATCCTCTGCACATTGCCGGCAAGACAACCCGAGAGGCATATAAGCCCCTCACTGTACTGTCTAAGGAGCTCTTTATCGACACGCGGCTTATAGTAGAAGCCGTCTACATAGCTCTTTGAAACTATCTTAACGAGATTGCTGTAGCCCTTCTGGTTCTCAGCGAGGAGTATCAGATGTCCGTAGCCGCGGTCTTTGTCCGGATCCTTGTCATACAGAGTCCTCGCCGCAGTGTATACCTCGCAGCCTATTACAGGCTTTATACCTGCTTTTTTACAAGCTTTATAAAAATCGACTACACCAAACATGGCGCCATGATCTGTAATGGCGCATGAATCCATGCCGAGCTCCTTGATATATTCAGGGAGCTCGGAGATCCTGCTCATTCCGTCGAGCAGGCTGTATTCAGTGTGCAGATGAAGGTGTGTGAACATTTATTTTCCGTTATATCTGAAAGCAAGCATTGTGATGTCACCAAACTGCGGCGTATCTCCGTTTATTACATGCGAAACTATCCCCGCGTAATCGCTTGTGTCCTCATAATAATGACGTTTTGACAGCACAGAAAAACCGTAGGTAACCGGTAAACTGACCGCGATGGTTAACAACAGCGTCAAAATGATTATACCGTTTATCGTCCTGCGTCCTATGCTTTCTCTTTTATCATCCTGAAACATGGATAAAGTATATCATATATGGGTCCGCGCCAGATATTTTTGGCAATTTTTATTTCGTCATTTGTTGCCACAATTCCACAGTTAGTTGTAAAATACTTGGGTATGTAATATTAAGTTCAAGGGTAACGGACAACTTATGGTTTATAACAGTATTCTCGAGGCCATGGGAAACACGCCTATGATACGCCTCAATCACATCAACCCTCATACCAATGCAGAAGTCCTCGTAAAGTTCGAAGGGCTCAATGTCGGCGGTTCCATTAAAACAAGAACAGCATATCAGATGATTCTGGCTGCTGAAGAAGCCGGCATCGTAGGTCCGGGGTCCATAATCGTAGAGCCTACCAGCGGCAATCAGGGCATAGGACTTGCTCTTGTGGGAGCAGTCCGCGGTTATCGTACAATAATCGTTATGCCTGATTCGGTCAGCATAGAGAGGCGCAAGCTTGTACAGCACTACGGTGCTGAAGTAGTACTTGTGCACGATGACGGAGATATAGGAAAGTGTATACACGAATGTCTTGCTACTGCGATGAGAATGAAGCAGCAGGATAAGCGCGTGTTCGTTCCGCAGCAGTTTATAAACAGGAATAATATCGTAGCCCAGAAAACCCAGACAGCAAAGGAAATACTGGAGCAGGTAAACGGTCCTATTCATGGATTCTGTTCCGGCATCGGCACAGGAGGTACGATCACAGGAATCGGCGAAGTGCTCAGAGAGCGCTATCCGGATATCGAGATCTGGGCTGCAGAGCCCGAGGATGCTGCGATACTTGCAGGAGGCAGCATCGGCACTCATGTGCAGATGGGTATAGGCGACGGCCTGATTCCTGATATCCTGAATACGGATATTTACGACAATACCTGCATAATCCCTGACGATAACGCGCTCGATATGGCCAAGCGACTGGCAAGTGAGGAAGGAATAATGTGCGGTATATCATCAGGCACAAACGTAGTCGCGGCCATAATGCTCGCCGAAAAGCTCGGTCCGGGAAAAACAGTAGTAACAGTACTTCCGGACACAGCGGAACGCTACTTTTCCACTCCGCTTTTCGAAGACTAAACAAATAAAAAACAGCTGCCTGTGAAGCAGCTGTTTTTTATTGCTATTTGATTCCGCGCTCCTTTTTGAGCATTGCGATCTTGAGTTTCTTGATGCACTCTTTTACATCGTCTTCTGTATAGTTGTTCTCGCCGACGATGTTTGATTCGATGCCCTCAGGGTTCTTGTTGAAATCGACTACATTGTCGAGATACGGACTCTCTACAACGAATGTTCCAGCCGTGCCGCTCCAGTTGAGCCCGGCAACAGGAATTCCTCTCTCTCCTATCTCGTTGACGCAGTTTACATAATCAACGTCAAGGTTTCCCCATCCGTCTGTCTCAACGATAACTCCGTCAGGTCTGCAGCACTCAGCAACGACTGCGGCAGTTCTGGAGCATCTGATTTTCTCTTCGTTGCCCTCAGGGGAACCGAATACCAGAACTCCCATGAGGTCGATACCAGGGTCTTCGCCAAGCAGTCTGATCAGAGGATCTCTGAAGTGGTGAAGGCTTGTTTCTTTTGTTGAAGGACCAACTCCCATACTGCACCTCCTTAGTTCATCGCCTTGATTGCACCGTCTCTGAACTCGTTAGGAGTCAGCATGACAGGCATCGCACCGTAATCGATAAGTGACTTTCCTCCCTCAACGCCGCTTGGCTGATCAGGGAAGATCCATGTGTCGAGCATCGCGCCGTGAGCGATCATCTCCTTGATAACGAGTACTTTCTTCTGGCCCTGACGGATCCTGTCATAATACTCGTGTCTCTCGGTGCACTTGGTGCCCTCGAATTTCTTGAGCTGAGGTCTGAACTCGTTCATCCACTCTTCAACCATTCTGTACGCGTCGATTATCGCGTATCTTTCCTGGCCCATACCCTTCTTGAAGGTTATGTCGAATGAAATGATGTAGTCGTCATCAGCAGGTGTGCCGGCTCTGTTAAGGTAGAGCATATCCTTGAGGTTGCCCTCTGAGGAACCGAACTCGTGAGCCTGCTCTCCGTCAACGTCAACGCCTGTAGGCATAACATATACACCTGTAATAGTGTGAGTGATGCCCTCTCCGCACTTTCCGAGCACCTTCACGGAGATCGGGATGATATCCATTATGGTGTTTGTATATCTGTCATGATCACCAGGTTTGATGATCTGGATGTCTATTTTCTCTATTACTTCGCTGTATTTAGCGGCCAGCGCGTCAAGACCGTCTTTCTTAATGGTCATCTTGCCGCCTGTAGTGATCTTGTTCTCATCTCCGAACTCGACATCATCCATGTGGAATGCCTTGATCACTAATCTTCTCAGTTCAATGTCTTCCATTGTATATTATCCTCTCGCGCATAATGCGATAGTCTGAAATCCTCTCTTTTAAAAGATGGGGCTGATTTCTCAGCCCCATCTTCGGAATAGTCCGATGTCCTATTCTGTTTCTGTACGTCAGTACTAGATAACTGCGTGATACTCGAAAGGCAGCTGAACGATCTTGCCCGGAGTCTCGATTGTCTCGAGGAGCTCGAGGGATGCCTTTACGATAGCAGTCTGCATCTCTACATCGTGAGGTGCTCCAGCGTTAGCGCCCATAGGTACCATAGGAGCAGCAGCTCTCGGTGAACCAGCCTGTCTTACGACCGGTGGAAGAGCAGCGATGATAACTGTAGGGATACCTACCGACTCGATTGCTCTCTGCACGATTGTTGCAGAGCGGTGGCAGGTTCCTCATCCAGCGGTGAGGAGACACGCATCTACGCCCTCCTCTTTTAGCATCTGAGCTACAGCCGGACCTGTCTCGTTGGTGAACTTCTCAATATTTCCGCCGCCGCCCATGAATCCTGTTTCCGCCGCCGCCCATGAATCCTGCATGGTATGGTGCGCAAGCCTTGATGAATCCCTCAGCTGCGAGTTCCTTCAGTCTTGTGATAGGGAACATGCAGTTGATGTCCTTGTTAACGTCGGAGTTGTCGTAACCACCGTGTGTTACCATCAGATCGTCTTCCTCGGACTCGTTAGGGATCTTTCTCCATGTGAAGTCTCCAGCCAGGTTGAATCTCTCCTGATCCTTTCTGTGTACGCCGGCAGCTGTTGCGAGAGCAACTGTCATCTCGCTGAGCGGCTTTGTTACAGGAGCCCAAACTGGCTTAGGAGTGATAGGTACGAATATCTCAGACTGTAATCCTTTTACAACTGTCATACTCATTTTGTGTTAATCCTCCTGATTGTTTTTACTGTGCATTTCGTTTTGGAGTTCTCTGGAATGCTCGATCGTTTCGAGATATCTAGGGTTGATTTCAGAACTTTCCTGTTCTATGAAGCTCATATTCCAGGCCACTTCCTGTCCGACCTCGAGGTCGTAATCGGAAATGATCATTCTCTTAGGGATCCTGAGATGTCCCAGTCTTCCTTTGAAATCGATTGCTACGCTTCCGTCATGGACTTCCACGATAACGCCTTCCATTCTGATTATCTTATCACCGTATTTCATATCTCTTTTTGATCTTACCTTTCAGATTAGTCGTATTTAGCCTTTCTCTTTTCGCTCATTGGCAGTGCCTGCTCGTTGTCTACGAGTTCCATCTTTGTGCCGTAAGCCTTTTCGATCAGCTC
>CACZGY010000023.1 GCA_902780815.1 uncultured Eubacteriales bacterium | reverse complement strand
CAAGCTAAAAGGACTGAGCCCTGTTCAGTACAGAATTCAGTCCTTGTTAGTAGCCTAGTGTCCTGCCAAAATGTGTCTAACATTTTGGGTTCAGTTCATGAATGAATCCGGGCTCTTTTGATTATATCGTCAGATTGTACATGTCGGCATAAATGCCGCCTTTCTTCAGAAGCTCAGCGTGAGAACCTTCTTCGGCTATGCCGTCCTCGGTTAGCACCACTATGCGGTCGGCATTCTTTACAGTCGACAGCCTGTGCGCGATCGTGATGGTGGTACGGCCTTTTGCGAGCTCAGCCAGTGACTCCTGAACGTAGCGCTCGCTCTCGTTATCGAGCGATGAGGTGGCCTCGTCGAGTATCAGGATAGGAGGGTTTTTCAGGAAAACTCTGGCTATGCTGATGCGCTGCTTCTGGCCTCCCGAAAGTCTTGCGCCGCGCTCGCCTACATAGGTGTCGTAGCCGTCAGGAAGTTCATTTATGAACTCGTCTGCGCCGGCCAGCTTTGCTGCTGCAATTATCTCTTCGCGGCTCGCGCCCGGTCTTCCGTATTCGATGTTTCCGGCTACTGTGTCAGAGAAAAGGTAGACTTCCTGCTGCATCATGCCGATCTTTGTACGGAGCGAGCGCACCTTGTAATCGCGTATATCCCTGCCGTCTACAAGCACAGCGCCATCACTCACGTCGTAAAAACGCGGGATGAGATTGCAGAATGTTGTTTTGCCTGCGCCGCTCGGTTGCCTGCGCCGCTCGGACCTACGACTGCCACATTTTCACCGCTGGCTATGCGGATGTTTATATGGTTCAGGACCCGCGTGCCTGCCGGGACTCTGTGTTCAGCTCCGTCTTTGTCGTTTCTGCCTGCTTCATACGAGAATGAAACATCCCGGAATTCGATGTCTCCGCGGACCTTTTCAGGCATGTCTATGGCTCCCGGAGCATCTTCGATCTCTATCTCGGTATCCATTACCTCGATGAATCTTTCGATACCGGTTATGCCGCGCTGGAACTGCTCTGTGAATTCGACTACACGGCGGACGGACTCAAGCAGCACCGCCACATACATCAGATAAGCGATGAAATCGCCTGCTGTGATGAGTCCGCGTATGAGGGCGAGTGATCCGAAAAATACGATCGAGATGTACATCAGTCCGTCGAACAGGCGGGTGACTCCTCTGAATCCGGCCATGTTTCTGTAGCCGACTTTCTTCGTGGTGAGGAACCTTTCGTTGCCTTCTTCGAAGCGCTGTTCCTCTACATCCTCATTGGCAAACGACTTGGAAACGCGTATGCCGAGGAGACTGTCCTCAACGTGGGAGTTGATCTCGCCAAGCTCAGAACGCTGCCATTTGAACGCGTTGCGCATTCTGACCCTGAACTTCATGGCGCAAACCAGCATGAGCGGTATCATCGCGAAGAGCAGCAGAGTAAGAGGTACATTGACCTGAATAAGTACCGTGAATGCCACGATGATCTTGACTGCTGCGATGAAATATTCCTCAGGGCAGTGATGTGCGAATTCGGTTATATCGAAGAGGTCGGTCGTGATACGGGATATCAGCTGACCTGTCTTGTTGCTTGCATAGTATCCGTAGGAGAGCTCCTGGAATTTTGCAAAGAGGTCCTTGCGCATGTCCTTTTCGATCTGGGCTCCCATGATATGCCCGCGGTTCTGCATGTAGTAGTTTGCCGCCACGTCTATTATTCTGAGCACTATGTACAGAAGGGTGATGCGCACCACCAGTGATACCGTGAGATCTGAAGGGGATGTCGTTACAGTATTGGTAATGAACCTTACTATCACAGGCAACACAAGATCGCATACACTCGTGAGCGACGCGCAGAAAAGGTCGAAAACGAGTATATGCCAGTACGGTTTGAAGTAAGGGTAGAACCTCTTCAGAAGATATTTTGTCGGCATCTGTTTCTGTTCCATAATGAAGCAATTATACATTATTTGTTGAAGATTTAAGCTGTTTCTAATAAAATTAATCAGTTAGAAACTTTATTATCCGGAAGGCGCAGAAATGGAACTAAGCAAGAAGAAGGTCGATCGTATACTGATGACTGTGGTCGGCAACATACTTTATGCCGGCGGCGTGAATCTGATGATCAATCCGATACATCTTTACAGCGGAGGGTTTACGGGCATAGCCCAGCTCATAAGGCTGTTCCTCACAGGATTTCTGCACATTCCCGAGATCCCGGGCATCGACTATATGGGAATCATATACTTTGCCATCAACATCCCGCTGTTCTTCATGGCTTACAGGGTGATGGGACGCAAGTTCTGCATCACCACCCTGATATCCATCGCCATGGCATCGGCTTTTCTGGCGATCATTCCGGTACCGGAAGTCCCTATAGTGGATGACCGCATACTTGCTTCGGTCGTTGGCGGCCTCGGCAGCGGTGTCGGAGCAGGACTCGTACTCAGAGCCGGAAGCTCGCAGGGCGGACAGGATGTCATAGGCGTATGCCTTGCAAAGACTCACCCGAATTTCAAGGTGGGTACGATAGGCATCATCATCAGTATCTGCATCTATACGATCTGCCTCTTTATATATGACATACCTACAGTGCTGTACTCTGTCATATTCGCAGTCGTTACGGGACTCGGCATCGACCGCGTGCACGTGCAGAACATCAAGCAGGAGTGCATGATCTTCACAAAGAAACCGGGCCTGCGGGATGCCATACTGCATGATCTCAACAGAGGCGTTACGATCTGGGAAGGCGAGGGAGGCTACACCGGAGAAGATGTCCAGGTGCTGGTGACAGTCATAAGCAAATACGAGGAGCCGCATCTCAGAGAGATCATCGCGAAGCACGATGAGAACGCCTTCATGATAATCAGTGACAATATAAGAGTAGTAGGTCTCTTCCAAAAGAGATTCACGGAGTGATAAGATACATACATGTTCATATTTAAGATTCTACTGATAATACTGATAGCACTGCCGGTAATAGCCCTTGCGTCATACTTCTACTCACAGATGCTCAGCTTTATAAAAGCCAGGAACGGAATCGAAGACGAAGCGATCAGACAGAGCGCTCAGGAATCGAAAACCCCGAAGAAGAGCAAAAAGAGAAGAAACAAAAAGCAGAAGGAAAACAAGGAGCAGAAGAAATGAGAGGCTTGTTTATTACTCTCGAGGGAGGCGACGGCTCCGGCAAGTCGACACAGATCAGAAACATCGAAAGGTTCTTCGCGGAGAAGGGCCTTGTTGTGATGCATACGAGAGAACCGGGAGGAACTATCATAAGCGAGAAGCTCAGGGAGATCCTGCTGGATACTGAGAATACAGAGATGGAAGCCGTGACAGAGATGTTTATCTATGCGGCTGCGAGAGCTCAGCATGTAAGAGAAAAGGTGATACCGGCTCTGGAGCGGGGAGAGATAGTCATCTGCGACAGGTTCGTGGATTCTTCGATCGCTTATCAGGCATACGGCAGACGTCTCGGCGGCATGGTTGCTGAAGTCAATAAGTATGCAACAGGCGGACTCAGTCCGGACCTGACCATATGGCTCGACATCGACCCTGAGACAGGCAAGGCCAGAGCTTCGGGTGACAAGGGGCCGGACAGGCTCGATCTCGAGGCTTCGGATTTCCATGAAAGAGTCCGTGAGGGCTACAAAGCTATTTCAGGGGCTGAGCCTGAGAGGTTCAAAAGGATAGATGCCACCGGCACGATAGGAGAGATAAAAGAGAAGATATACAGCTGCCTGGAGGAGCTCTGCAGGGAAAGATGCATCTGAAATCGATCATAAAAAGCATCGCCGGCGGAAAGAGCTCTGCCCACGCGTACATAGTTGAAGGCAAGGCCGGCAGCGGACGGGATGAGTTCATAAAACAGCTGTCGATGGGTCTTGAATGCAGATGTGAAGACCCGGAAGCAAGACCTTGCGGGCGCTGTGATGCCTGCAGACAGGCTGCAGCCGGCTCATCCATGGACATAGTCCGCATGCAGATGAGCGGAAAGAACGGTTATAAGACAGAAGATGCCAACGCTTTCAGCAGCAGACTCGACATGGGAGCGTACGGCAGGTATCTCATCGGTATTATCGATGACGCAGACAGCCTCAGCGAGACTGTGCAGAACAAGCTGCTAAAGACGCTTGAAGAGCCGCGCCCGGATGTTATATTGTTCCTCGGAACATCAAATCCGGATCATCTTCTGAGTACGGTCAGGTCGAGGTGCAGCACCATCAGACTGCAGTCAGCTCAGGATACGACTGACGAAGATGAAAGTGAAAAGAATGATGCTATAAAAGCCGCAGCGGCTCTGCTCAGCGGTGAAGCTGCTTTCTGCGAATTCAGAGAAGCTATCGAAAAGTGCGTGAAAACACGCAGAGACGCACTTGTACTTATAGATTATGCGGAAGAAGGGTTCCGCGAACGGATGATGTCGGGAGACTCGCCTGCGGCAATGGCTGACAGGCTCGAGCTGTGCGAAAAGGCACGCGCTGACATCGAAAGGGACATGGACAGAAACAAAGCTCTGAAGAGGCTCCGGCTGGAGCTTACAGGGCATTGACAGGGGAGGATATACATAAATGGTAGAGATAGTCGGAGTCGGATTTGCGAAGACCGGCAAAACATATTATTTTGACCCGGTAGGGAAAACATATGAACTCGGTGACATGGTCATTGTCGAGACGGCAAGGGGCATGGAGCTCGGGCATATTCTTATAGCAAACAGAGAGATAGATGAATCTGAACTTGTTGCGGAGCTGAAGCCGGTAGAGCGCAAGGCTAATGATGCGGACCTTAAGAAGTATCACGAGAACCTCGCAAAGAGAGAGGAAGCTCTTCAGGTCTGCGCCGAGAAGATCGAAAAGCACGGGCTCGAGATGAAGCTCATCGATGTCGAATTCATGATCGACGGATCAAAGATTGTGTTCTACTTCTCTGCTGACGGCAGAGTAGATTTCAGAGAGCTGGCAAAGGATCTCGCAGGGCACTTCAAAAACAGGATAGAGCTGAGACAGATCGGAGTCAGGGATGAAGCCAGGATGCTCGGCGGCATCGGTATCTGCGGAAGACCTCTTTGCTGCAGCAAGTGGCTTTCGGATTTCCATCCTGTCTCGATCAAAATGGCAAAGCAGCAGAATCTTTCGCTCAATCCTTCGAAGATCTCAGGCACCTGCGGAAGGCTCATGTGCTGCCTCAACTTTGAGGACAAGACTTACAAGGAACTCCGCAAGGGCATGCCTAAGGATAACGAGAGAGTCGAGACGCCTAACGGACTTGCCAAGGTAGTCAACGTTGACTATTTCAACGGAAAGATCAACACGCGCGCCATCGAAAAGGATCCTGAAACGGGCGAGGAAGTCTTCTCCCAGGAGATCCATTCCTTCGGAAAAGATGAGATCAGACGTATCGGAAAGAACGCCGGAAAAGAACGCATCGATGACCTTCCGCTCGAAGTCATGTTTGATGAAGAGGTCGATGATGAAGATATCCGCGAGCTCCAGAAGCTGATGAAAGAGTTCTGATGGAGAGGATAGACGATACAGGCTTCGGAGGACTCAGGGTCATACAGAACAGAGGATCGGGCTATGGAGTCGACGCTGTTCTGCTCGCGTCATTCGCATCAGGCGAAACAGGAGCAAAGGGGCTTCCCAAAGGTGCTCGTAAACCTCTGAAGATAGCAGACCTAGGCACAGGCTGCGGAGTGGCGGCGTTCATACTTTATCACAAGCTGGGCGGAGCGGTGATGACCGGATATGACATCAACTCCGGAGCAATAGACAGAGCGCAGAGAGCCTGCCTCATGAACGGGCTGACTGAGGACATACAGTTCATCTGCGGCGATATAAAGAATATCGAGGCTTCGGCTGACCTGGATGCGGTGATAACAAATCCTCCGTACTTCAGGCGTACTCCGGACGAACCGGGCGCAGCTGATCCTGATGAGAGATATATCGCAAGGCATGAGACGACTGCTGATATATCGGACTTCGCGGCAGTATCTGCCGGGATGCTCAGAGAGGGCGGCCACCTGTACATGGTCCACAGGCCTGACAGGCTGGCGGATATAATCGCCGGGATGAGAGCTGCGGGGATCGAGCCCAAGGAGATGCAGCTTGTTGTCCCGCGAGAGGGAAAAGCTGCCAACATAGTACTTATACACGGAATAAAAGGAGCAGGCGCGGAGATGCATCTGCTGCCGCAGATAGCCGTACATACGGCAGACGGCGGTTATACTGACGAGATACTTCAATATTATGAGAGAGTATAAAAAGCCCGGTGCGGAGTCCGAGGCAGTCGGAAACCAAGACTGGGTTTTTTGTTTCGTTTTTTGTTTTGCAGGGGGCGCTTTGCTTGAATAGAGAGGCGCTTCAATATATAATATTATCAATAAGTGCGGGCTTTTTCGGATAGCTTGCTATGTATGTAAAGTAAGGAGAATGCATATGATTTCAGTAAGTGTGAAAGGTGTACTGATCGGAATACTTCTGATTGCCCTTATAGTGCTTGTTGTATTCCTGATCGTTCTGGTTTCAAACCTCACTGACACGATCAAAAAGGCTAATGCAATAATCGACGGAGGCACAAATGCTGCAGCAGGCGCAAAGGAAAAGATCGATAATGCTTCCGAAGCTGTAAAGGGCAGCGTTTCAAAAGTCACGGGCATTGCATCCGGCGTGGTTTCCACAGGAACCCAGATCGCAGGCAAAGTGATCGACAAGGTGTCAAGTAAGTAATAAGGAGAATAGAAATGACTATCAATCAGATAATTGCATTCTGCCTTGTAGCCGTTCTCATAGGATTCCTTGTTGTTCTGGCGATAATGGCGAAACATGCAATAGAACTGCTCAAAAAGACAAAGACTCTTGCCGACAAAGGCAACGAAGCAGTAGATGATGTCAAGGGCAGGTTTGACAAGCTCAGCGATGATGCTCTCGGAGCAGTCAGTGCGGTAGCTGCAGACACATCCGGTGCTGTCAAGGCTCTTACCGTAACAGGTGCAGGTCTCACAGCTCTTGGACTCTTAAAGTTCCTGGTCAGACTGCTGACCGGTTCAAGCGTTTTCTCTTCGATGTCAACTGCAAGAGAACGCAAAAGAGCAAAGAAAGAGATCAAGCTTTCCAAGCAGACCATAAAAGAGCTTAACAAGCAGGCTGAACTTGAGAAAAAGGCCCGCAAGAAAGCAGCAAAAAAGACCGCAAAGTTCCAGAAACAGGATGCAAAGGCGGCGGCAAAAGCTTCAAAGAAGAAAGCAAAAATAGACAAGAAAGAAGCAGCCGCGGCAGCAAAGGCAGCTGCTGCTACAGCAGCGCTGATGCTCAAGAAGGAAAAGGCTGAAAAGAAGAAAGCCCTCAAAGCCGCTGCAGCTGCAGCAGCGCTGAATGCAAAGATAGAGAAGACAGAGCTGAAGGCAGCTGCAAAGGCAGCCAGAGTAGAGCAGCTCGTGGCAGCAAAGGCAGCCAAGGCCGAAAAGGCGCTTGCTCTTAAAGCTGCAAAGGCTGAGAAGCAGGCTGTTAAGACTGCAGCTAAAGCTGAAAAGAGCGCCGCTCTGCTCGCAGCAAAGCTGGACAAAAAGGCTCTGAAAGCAAAAGCGAAGGAAGCGGAGAAAGTGGTCAAAAAGGCCGGCCAGAAGGCAGAGAAAAAGATCCGCAAGGCCGCAAAGCCGATCAAAAAAGAGCAGAAAAAACTGAAGCTCGCAAAGACGGGCGCAAAATTTGCTGCCGTTGCCGTAAAGACTGAAGCAAAGATCCTCTCAAAGGCTGCAAAAGGAGCCGGAACACTGGTAAAAAAGGCTCATGCAAAGCATGCTGAAAAGAGAGCTGCAAAGAAGGCGGCTAAAAAAGCTGCAGCAACAGCATAAAAAATACTATCTCACAGGAGGCCATTAATGGCAAAGATCCTAGTTAACAACAGCGGCCCGCTTCATGGTGAAGTGTGGATAAGCGGCGCAAAGAATTCGGTGCTGCCGCTTCTTGCCGCAACAATAATGACATCAGACACCTGCGTGATCGAGGACGTTCCCGATCTCGCAGATGTCAGCGTTATGAAGAAGATGCTCATGAAGTATGGAGCAAAGATCGATGATGCCGAGGAAGGCACCATCAGGATCAGTACGCCCGAAATTATATCCTGCGAAGGCGACAGAGATCTTGTGCAGGAGATGAGGGCGTCTCTTTTTACCATGGGACCGATGCTCGCCAGACACGGCAAAATAGTTATGCCGATGCCGGGCGGCTGCACAATAGGCAGAAGACCTATAGACCTTCACCTGAAGGGATTCAGAGCTCTCGGTGCCGAAGTGGTGGAAGATGACGAGAACGAAGTGGTTACAGTGACAGCCGGACCGGAAGGTCTCAGAGGCGATGTCATATACCTCGACTTCCCGAGCGTCGGAGCAACAGAAAACATACTCATGGCTGCGACCCTCGCAAGAGGCACGACAATAATTGAAAACGCGGCCAAGGAGCCTGAAATCATCGACCTGGCAAACCAGCTTAACAAGATGGGTGCAAGGATCAAATACGCAGGAACAGATATGATACGTATCGAAGGCGTAGGGAAACTCTCAGGCTGCATTCACGAGGCTATCCCTGACAGGATAGAGACCGGAACGTTCATGCTTGCCGCTGCCATAACCCGCGGCGACATACTTATAAGAAACGCTCTTCCGGGCCATGTAAGACCTATCATGGCAAAGCTCAAGGAGTGCAACGTTGATGTTGAGGTCACTCCTGAAGGCATTTACGTGGATGCAAGAGACAGAGAACTCAACTCAACGGATATAAAGACTCTTCCGTATCCGGGATTTCCTACCGACATACAGTCGCCGTTCATGGCATTCCTTACCACGGTCGACGGCAGCAGTGTCGTAAGAGAGACGGTATTCGAGAACAGATTCATGCATGTCGTTGAGCTCAACCGTATGGGCGCAGACATACTGATAGAAAACAGGGAAGCATTAGTACCGGGAGGCAAAAAGCTCAAAGGTGCCAAAGTCAGAGCTACCGACCTCAGGGCCGGAGCAGCTATGGTGCTGGCAGGGCTTTCAGCAAGCGGGACTACAGAGATTAGCGAGATATATCACATAGAGAGAGGCTACGAGAATTTCGTAGGCAAGTTCAAGGCTCTCGGAGCCGATATCATGAAGATTTCCAACGATTAAACAGAAAACGGAGGACATCATGCCTGACATCAATTATCTCAGACTTCTGGCAGAGAAGTACCCTAACCGCAGAAGCGTAAGGACCGAAATCATCAACCTCAGAGCTATCCTGGCTCTTCCTAAGGCCACGGAGTTTTTCCTCAGTGACATCCACGGCGAATACGATGCGTTCCATCATTTCGTAAGGAGCGGCTCGGGAATGATCCGCATGAGGATAGACGAAGTATTCGGCAACATCCTGACTGAAAGCGAATGCGATGCGCTTGCATCTCTGATCTACAATCCTGAAGCAGAGATGGCAAGAAGAGAAAAGAGCGAAAAAGATTTTGATGCCTGGTGCAAGGTGTCGATCAGAAGACTCATAGCGATCTGCCGCGTCGTTTCCAACAAATACACCAGATCCAAGGTAAAGAAACGTCTGCCGATATTCTCGTCATACATCATGGACGAGCTCCTTTTCGCAGATAATGTTCTGGACAGACACAAATACTATGATGAGATCATCGACACCATCATAGAGTACGATGCAGCGAAAGAGTTCATCGTCGACATCACAGAGACGATAGCCAATATGGTCGTCGACAGGCTCCATATTATCGGTGATGTATTCGACAGAGGTCCTAAATCCCATGTCGTTCTGGACTATCTCATGGCTAACCGCGGTGTGGATATCCAGTGGGGCAACCACGATATCCTCTGGATGGGCGCGGCCTGCGGAAACAGAGCGTGCATTGCCACGATGATCCGCATCAACGTCCGCTATAACAACTTCGACATGCTCGAGGTCGGCTACGGATTCAACCTGCGTCCGCTGGCATCGCTGGCACAGCACATTTACAAGGATGACCCTTGTGAGTTCTTCATGCCTAATGTGCTTGAGACTAATAAGTACGATCCTATCCCGCCTGAACTGGCAGCAAAGATGCATAAGATGATCTCGATCATCCAGTTCAAGATTGAGGGTCAGGAGATCAAGGCTCACCCTGAATACCACCTTGAGCACAGAAATCTTCTCGAGGCTATCGATTTCGAAAAGGGAACGGTAATGGTAGACGGCGTTGAGTGGCCGATGAGAGACATGAACTTCCCGACTATAGATCCGAAGGATCCGTACAAACTTACAGAACAGGAAGAAGAAGTTATGGTCGCTCTCGAGTCTTCGATACTCAATTCGGAGAAGCTGCAGGGACACATCAACTACATGTTCACTCATGGATCGCTGTTCAAGGTCAAAAACGGCAATCTTCTGTATCACGGCTGCATGATCCTGAACGAGCGCGGCAACTTCAAACCTGTAGAGATCGACGGAAAGAAATACAAAGGCGCTGCATACATGCGCAAGCTCGATCAGATGATCAGAGATGCCCGCGGTAAACAGACTGACGGCAGAACTTCCGCGGAAGCTGCGTCTATCATGTGGTATCTGTGGCTGTCTGAGGATTCGCCGCTGTTCGGCAAGGACAAGATGACGACTTTCGAGAGATACTTCATCGCCGACAAGTCGACACATAAAGAAAACAAGGTTCCTTACTATAAACTGATAGATAAAGAAGAGCTTGCAGTAAAGATACTCAAGGACTTCGGACTCGATCCTAACCACGGAGTGATACTGAACGGACATGTTCCGGTCAAGCTCTCTAAGGGCGAGACACCTATCAAGGCGAACGGAAAACTGTTCATTATCGACGGAGGCATATCGAAGGCATATCATAAGACAACAGGCATAGCCGGATACACAGCGATAATGACATCAAAGCACATGTATATTGCTGAACATCAGCCATATGAGCCGCTGCAGGAGGACGGCACACAGACCTTCCACAGACCTGTCATGCATCTGGTACATACCGAGCCTGTAAGACTCAGGATAAGAGATACCGATAACGGTGCTGAGATACGTGAACAGATCGCCACTCTCGAAGCTCTGTACGATCAGTTCGTAGGAGGCGGAATCAGAGAGATCTACTGATATGAAAGGCGGAAATAAATGGCAATCATTCTGAAAATACTGGGAGGAGTGCTTCTTGCATTATGCATATGGTACATTCTCCTGATTTACAAGAACAACAGGCATAAGCTCTGAGCACATCGGAGCACAGAGTTTTCCTTGATAAAGAAAAAGGGGACTAAAGAAAATGGATAAAAATCTTATGGCTCTGGCGATAATACCGGGTCTGCTGCTGATCATATACGTATACAGAAAGGACAAGGTGGAGAAGGAGCCGCCTCGTCTGGTCGCGAGGATCATACTGTTCGGCGTGCTTTCCTGCATTGCCGCAGCCTATATTGAGCGCTTCGAAAGCCAGTTCCTTCCGCAGTATCCGAAGGGTTCTCTGGAATACGCGCTGACCACGGCATTCTGTGTGGCTGCGCTTGTGGAAGAGACCGTGAAGTTCCTCGCTATGAGGATCGGATCCTGGAATTATCCGGGCTTCAACTACAGGTTTGACGGCATCGTTTACGGAGTATCGTCGGCAGTAGGCTTTGCTATTTATGAAAACCTCGGTTACGTCGCAGTTTACGGCCTTCAGACCGCGCTGGTAAGAGCGTTTACAGCCATTCCTCTGCATGCCTTTTGCGGAGTGTTCATGGGAGTATTGTACTCATATTCAAAGAAGGCGGCCATACTGGGGAACAAAGGCGCCTGCGCGGGATTTACAGTACTTTCGCTGATAGTTCCTATGCTGATCCACGGAACATATGATACATTCGCATTCCTCGGAAATCAGGGCACGATGTCGCTTCTCATTTTCGTCGTGATACTGTACGCTGCAGCGATCACCACGATCAAGAAAATGTCGGCAGCTGACTACAGAGCGGGATTTTATCCTAAAGCACGCATAATAAATTACGACGTCGATTTATAGCACAAAAGGACGGAACATATGAGTAACATAAGAGAACAGCTTACAAATGAGCTTCTGTATCTGTACAATAACGGCAAGCTGCATCACGCCTACAGAACCTTCGGCGCGCATATAGCAGACGGAGGCGTACAGTTTACACTGTGGGCTCCTGACGTGAAGTCGGTAAGAGTGACCGGAGATTTCAACGGCTGGGATGCATCAGCCGTGATGGAACACATAGGAGATTCGGGAGTCTGGACATGCTTCGTTCCGGGCGCCAAGGCCGGTGACCATTACAAGTATGAAATAGAAACCGCAAAAGGCCAGCGTCTTTTAAAAGCAGATCCGTTTGCTTTCATGTCTGTGAAGAGACCGGGAACTGACTCGATCGTGACAGAACTCTGGTACGAATGGCATGACGAGGACTGGATGAAAGCCAGGGAGTCGAAGAACAACTTTACTTCTCCGATGAACATATACGAGTGCCATCTGGGCTCGTGGAAGCGTCCTGAAGGCGAAGACAAGGAAGCTTTCTATTCTTACAGGGAACTTGCTGATTTGCTTGTCCCTTACGTAAAGGAAATGGGCTATACGCATGTAGAGTTCCTGCCTGTAATGGAGCATCCGCTCGACGC
The DNA here is from genome assembly GCA_902780815.1 of uncultured Eubacteriales bacterium. Lineage (GTDB taxonomy): Bacteria > Bacillota > Clostridia > Peptostreptococcales > Anaerovoracaceae > Crickella. The sequence goes on along the minus strand of CACZGY010000023.1, from coordinate 2,675 downwards.
TTCGTGGGGATATCAGGTGACGGGCTTCTATGCACCGACTTCAAGATACGGGTCTGCTCATGGACTCAAGTATCTGATCGAAACATTCCACAAGGAAGGTATAGGAGTCATTCTCGACTGGGTGCCTGGGCACTTCTGCCCTGATGACCACGGCCTCAGGGAGTTCAACGGAGATAAGCTTTATGAAAGCATAGTCCATCCGGACTGGGGCACATACAAATTCGACTTCGGCAGACCTCAGGTGAGAAGCTTCCTGCTGTCGAATGCGATGTACTGGCTTGATGAATATCACGCTGACGGCCTGAGGGTAGACGGCGTAACAAGCATGCTGTATCTGAACTTCGGAATCAGTGATAAGTCCAAAATGAGGTTCAATAAATACGGCGGTGAAACTGATCTTGAAGCAGTCGAATTCCTTAAGGAATTCAACAATATGATCGGTAACGAAATCAAAGGGGCTGTTACTGTCGCGGAAGAGAGTACAGCCTGGCCGATGGTAACACAGCCGCCTTCAAACGGCGGTCTGGGATTCCACTTCAAGTGGAACATGGGCTGGATGAATGATACACTTGAGTACATGTCGACAGACTTCCCATGGAGAGAAGGAGCTCACAATAAGCTGACATTCTCCATGACATATGCATACAGCGAAAATTATGTGCTGCCGCTTTCACATGATGAGGTGGTGCACGGCAAAAAGAGTCTGATCGGACGTATGCCGGGAGATATCTGGAGGCAGTTCGCGGGAATCAGGCTTCTCGCCATGTATCAGATGACACACCCGGGCAAAAAGCTGAACTTCATGGGCCACGAGATTGCGCAGTTCATCGAATGGCGTGAGTATGAAGGCCTGGAGTGGTTCCTGCTCGGATATGAGAACCACGAGAAATATAAGGAGTTCATCAAGGATCTCAACCATATATATACCGAGCATCCGGCACTGTGGTCGGATGACAACAGCTGGGAGGGATTCAAGTGGATCGATCCGGATGACAGAAGGCAGAAGGTGCTTACATATCTCAGACGAGCCAGAGGCACTTCTGAAGGAGATCCGGGCGAGCTCCTCATATGCGCTCTCAACATGGGAGTAGAGGCATTCGATGAGTTCGAGATAGGTGTTCCGGAACCCGGTTACTACAAAGAGATAATAAACTCCGACAATACGAAATACGCCGGAAGCGGCAGAGTCAATACACGCCAGGTGCGTGCAAGGAAAAAGCCGAGACATGGCATGCCGTATTCCATCAAAATAAAGATGCCTGTTGTCGGAGCGGCAATATTCAGAAAAAACTATAACAGAAAGGGTCATTAAAGGATTTCAGATGATAAGAAACAAAGACGATTTCAAAACAGAGTACAAACGTATATCAAACTCGATGTTCAGAAGAGACCCTGAGCATCTTGACAACAAGGACAAATTTGCTGTTCTCGCAAGGCTGGTAGAACGTGAAGCCCAGGAAAGAACAGGCGCAGTAGAAATACTGTCAGGAAACAGAAAGAAAGAAGACAAAAAAGTTTATTACTTTTCGATGGAGTTCCTCATCGGAAAGCTGATGGAAAACTATCTGCTCAATCTCGGCATCCGCGATTACGCTGCTGAAGGCCTTGCGGAAATGGGCACTTATCTTGACACATTACTTGAGGTAGAACCGGATCCGGGACTCGGAAACGGCGGACTCGGAAGGCTTGCAGCATGCTTCCTCGATTCGATGGCAGCACTTGGCATCAAAGGCGACGGCATGGGACTGAGATATAAATTCGGTCTCTTTAAGCAGAAAATAGTCAGCGGACATCAGATCGAAGTACCTGACGCATGGCTCGATGAAGGATATATCTGGGAAAGGGCTAAGCCGTATGATTCCGTGATCGTAAAATTCGGCGGCAAGGTCGAGAGGTCCTTAAAGGACGGCCAGATGGAATACAAGCATGTCGATTATACGACGATCAGAGCGGTACCTTACGATGTGCCTATCCTCGGCTTCGGCGGACGCACTGTCAACACTCTTCATCTCTGGGATGCTCAGCCTGTACACGACACGATCGACATGGACGCTTTCAATGCGGGCAACTACAGTGAGGCGATGAAGGAGCGCAGCGAGATCGAGGCGCTTACCAGCATTCTTTATCCTGATGATACCAACGGCATCGGCAAGCAGCTCCGTCTCAGACAGGAGTACTTCCTTGTTGCCGCAGGAATCGGCATGATAATCAGAGAGTACAAGTCCCGCTACGGCACAAAGGAGTGGGATAAGTTCGCCGACAGGATACAGATCCACATCAACGATACACATCCTACCATGTGCATTCCTGAGCTCATGAGAGTGCTCATCGATGAGGAAGGACTTGAATGGAAGGATGCCTGGAGAATAGTAAGGGCAGCGACTTCATTCACGAACCACACTGTTCTTCCTGAAGCTCTTGAGAAGTGGAATATTCCTCACTTCCAGCAGCTTCTTCCTAGGATCTACATGATAATCGATGAGATCAACAAGCGCTGGCAGGAAGGACTTCCTCTGGAAGCAGATGACTGGCATACACTTAGCCGCGAGACATCACCTCTCTGGGACAACGAGGTTAAGATGGCGAATCTGTCTGTAGTAGGAAGCCACTCGGTCAACGGTGTTTCTGCTCTGCACAGCGACATCCTTACAAAGACGATTTTCAGCAAGTTCTAT
>CACZGY010000022.1 GCA_902780815.1 uncultured Eubacteriales bacterium | reverse complement strand
AGCTTCATCGACTATTATCACATCCTCCTCGAGAGGATTCTCTTCGTTCCTGCCGAAATTCAGCGTGTCTTCCTCTTCTGACCACACGTATTCGAGCATACGGTGTATCGTCATGGACGGCTTGCCGGAGGCTTCTTCCATGCGCTTTGCTGCCCTGCCCGTCGGAGCGGCGAGAGCCACTGAAAAGCCGGCAAAGTCAAATATCTTTACAAGAGTATTTATGATGGTCGTCTTACCCGTGCCCGGGCCGCCGGTGATTATCGTAATGTTGTTGGCCAGGCATTCAAGGATCGCGCGCTTTTGCTCAGCAGAGAGCTCCACGCCATCACTGAACGGATCATCAGAGCTCATCACAGTATCGAGGAAATTGTCCGCCTGCACCGGGACCGGTTTCAAAGGAGCGTTCCTGATCTTTATCAGTTCATGAGCCACCCTCTGCTCTGCATGGTAATATCCGTACAGATATATAACCGCAGTTTCATCTATCCGGTCTTCTTCAAGCTCCCCGGCAAACACCATGTCTTTCAGAGAATCCCTCACGTTGTCCATCATGACATCCAGGAATTCTGCCGTCTTTTCTATGAGATAGTTCTCAGGCATAAGAGTGCTGCCGCTTGCCGCCCAGGATTTGAGCATGTACCGGATACCGCTTTCTATTCTCACGCTGCTTTCCGGCTCAACGCCCAGCTTTGCTGCGATCGCATCAGCTCTGTTGAAATTGATGCCGCGTATATCCTCCGCCAGTATGTAAGGGTTCTCGCTGACGACTCTCACGGAATCCTTACCGTACATTTTGTAAACTCTGACGGCTTCATTCATCTCTATTCCAAGCTCGCGAAGCTCTATCGACGTGTTCGCAAACTCGCGGGACTCTCCGAATGACTCGGTGATCTTTGCAAGCGTCTTCGCTCCGATACCGCTCACCATAAGGAGCTTTTCAGGAGTCTCCTCTATTACAGTCAGCGTTTCATCGCCGAATACATCGACTATCTGCGCCGCGGTCTTCGGTCCTATGCCGCGGATGTTGCCGGCTGAAAGGAATTCAAGTATCGCGTCTGCGCCTTCAGGCATCATCTCTTCATATGACGATACGCTGAACTGTTCACCATATTTCGGATGTATGGTGAACCTTCCCTCGAGTCTGTACTTAGCTCCGCTTTTTGGCTCGGCAAAAGAACCGGCTATCCGGATCGCGCCTGCTTCTGTGTCGAAGACCGCTACGGTATAGCCGTTCTCAGGATTGTTGAATATTATCTTTCCGAGTTTGCCTTCCTGCTGCATCCTTTAGAATGTACGCTTGTAAAGCTTTCTGTTATCGAGTGTGAACACTCTTTCGCTGAATCCGCCCGCTTCAACATTGCCCAGGGCATCTTCCATGTCGAACATCTTGGCATCTGTCATATCAAGGTAATGGAGCATTTCCGCCTCAGGGAAGAGCGGCTTTTTAGGGCTGCCGAACTCAGGCTCGTAGTGATGTGTCAGCGACATGTGCTGCATCAGCAGGCATTTCTCATGATCGATCCCAAGCTCTTTGCAGCGTTCGCCTATGGCCTCAACGCCCATGACAAGATGTCCGAGCATCTTGCCTTCAAGTGTGTACTCCGGCACAACACCGTTCTCGTCCGACGCGAGCTCGTTCAGTTTCTCAATATCATGGAGCGCGACTCCCGCAAGCAGAAGATCTTTGTTCAGGTATGTGTAGACCTCGCATGCGCGTTCGCCCATCATCATCATTCTCTTAACATGGTAAAGAAGTCCGGCATATTCCGCATGGTGATTGCTCATTGCGGCCGGGAAGTACATGATGCGCTCCTTATCGCCTTCATAGAAGCTGAGGCACAGGCGCTTCAGCTCTTCATCGCTGAACTCATTGATCCTGTCCACTATGTACTTGTACATGTCCTCAGGCTTCTCAGGCGCAGCCTTGAAAAGATCAGCTCTCTCATAGGTGCCCTCTCTGGCCTCGCCTTTTATGGCGTCGAGTATGAGCTGGTTCTGCCCTTTGTAATCACGGCACCTGCCGGCAACGCTTATTACCATTCCTGACTGCACTTTAGCAAAGGCTTTCACCTCGTCCGGTGTGAGATTCCACTTAACGGACTGGATGTCACCCGTAGCGTCTGCAAGAGTCATGTAGAGGTGTCTTTTGCCGTTGTTTCCGTCACGGATATCCACTGTCTTTACGAGATATCTGTCTTCAATGCGGTGCCCTTCATCAGGTCTGAGATCTTTTATGTAATATGGTTTCATTCGGTCAATAGTCTCCGTTCAATTATTTGTTATAGTATAACACACGGCCAGCCTATGGTATAATAATTCAAATGCTATTAACAGCTATAAACGGCTTTGCCGTATGGATGAAAGCAACGGTTATCAAAGGAGAATGATATGGGATTTGATGCTGCGAAAGCTGTCGAAGCAACAGCTAAATGGATCAGAGACTGGTTTGAAGTAAACGGGCCGGGATGCAACGCCATCGTCGGGATCAGCGGAGGCAAGGACAGCTCAATAGCAGCAGCCCTTTGCTGCGAGGCCCTCGGAAAAGACAGGGTTATCGGTGTGCTGATGCCTAACGGAGAGCAATCCGACATAGACATGGCTAAACTTCTGGTCGACCATCTCGGTATAGAGCACTATATTATCAACATTAAAGGCGCATTCGATTCGCTGACAGAGCAGGTCGGACTCGCGGGTATAGAGATCAGCAGAGATTCGATCATAAACCTGCCGCCGCGTCTGCGCATGTCGACTCTCTATGCCGTCGGACAGAGCAAAAATGGAAGAGTTGTCAACACCTGCAATCTTTCTGAAGACTGGGTCGGTTATTCGACAAGATACGGCGATTCCGTAGGTGATTTCAGCCCTATGTCGTGCTTCACAACTGCTGAGATCAGAGCCATGGGAAGGGTCCTGGGACTTCCGTCAGTTCTCATCGAGAAGGTGCCAAGCGACGGACTGTCGGGCATGAGCGACGAAGACAAGCTCGGTTTCACATATGCTGTGCTCGACCGCTACATACGCACCGGGGAGATCGATGACCCGGCAACCAAAGAGCGCATAGATTCTCTGCATAAAAAGAACCTCTTCAAGCTGAGGTTCATGGACTGCTTTAAATATGACGGTGTTGAAGTAAAGGCAGAGTTCTGATAAAGCAGATATGCCCCGTACACGGCAGGTGCACGGGGCATTTTTTATTCTTCTTTTAAGCGGTCGATGACGGTCTTGTACCCGCCCTCTCCGTATGTAAGGCATTTGTTGACGCGGCTTATAGTTGCCGAGCTTGCTCCGGTCTCCTTGCTGATCTCGCTGAAGACCGCGCCGCTGTCAAGCATCCGCGCCACCTCAAATCTCGCGGAAAGATCTATCACTTCCTTTATGGTTGCCACGTCGTCGAAGAATTTGCGGCATTCCTCTTCATCTTTCAGCGACAAAACCGCTTTGTAGAACTGCTGTATGTTTTTCTGCTCTTTCTCTGTGATCATGATATGATGCCTTCCCCGGCGGCCCGAGTGTCCGCCTGATCTTTCTTTTTTCTCCGTTGCATGTAGTATACACCTTTCGCACTTTAAAGTGTTAAAGTGCGCTGTTTTAATTTGTACTTTTTGAGCAACAGCGTGGTAATATATAAGGCATGAAGAACATACATAATTCTGCAATCACACATTCAATAGCGGCTTTCATCTGCGGGCTCTGCCTCCTGCTCATACTGCTCATCACGTCGCTCCAGGCGGTATGCTACTGGATCCCTGACTGGTGGCGCAATGAATATGCAAAGTATGACACCCCATCAAATGTCAGGGGCGAGATGTCGCTCGATGATGCAGTCCATGTCACGGAGGACATGCTCGAATACTGTATCGGCAGGCTCGATACTCTGGATGATACTGAAGCAACGATCAGCGGCGTGACCGCTCCTTTCTTTACCGACCGCGAAAAAGCACACCTCGCTGACTGCAGGGAGCTGTTCCTCAAAGGCATAAAGGCGCGGGTCATTGCATGTCTTTTGCTGGCTGCTTTCATCATTTATATTTACGTGCATAACGGAAAGCAAAAGACCTCAGTCCTTCTTGCAAAAGGTTTTCTGAGGTCTCTGGGTTTCGTTGCCGTTCTGGCTGCGGTCGTTGCCGTTCTATGCGTCATCGACTTCACACAGGTCTTCACCGTGTTCCATCATATATTCTTTGACAATGATCTCTGGATCCTTTATCCGGATAAAGACAATCTTATCAACATAATGCAGGAAGATGTCTTCTCGGACGCCGCGATGTGGATCGCAGGGATCTGGCTTGCTGTATCCGCGCTGATCGCTGTATTATGCGCGGTGGTTATCAGGAAAGGCCGCTACTCAGTGAAAAGTGCTGTCGAGTAATATCTGTCTCCGCTGTCCGGCAGCAGTGCTACTATGGTCTTGCCTTTGTTTTCAGGTTTCTTTGCATATTCAATTGCCGCATAGAGAGCAGCTCCGGAAGAGATTCCTACGGAGATGCCTTCTTTTTTTGCAAGCAGTTTGGCCGCTTCAAAAGCTTTCTGTCCGTCAGCCTTATACACTTCATCATACACTTCTGTATTCAGGACCTCAGGAATGAATCCTGCGCCGATTCCCTGGATCTTGTGAGCTCCCGCTCTGCCCTCTGACAGCACCGGTGAATCTGCCGGCTCGAGCGCAACGATCTTGACCTCAGGCTTATGTTCCTTCAGGAATTCGCCTGTACCGGTGAGAGTACCGCCTGTTCCGACACCTGCGATGAAGATGTCAACTGCCCCGTCAGTGTCGTTCCAGATTTCAGGACCTGTAGTTGCTTTGTGGGCTGCCGCATTCGCAGGATTTACGAACTGTCCCGGGATGAATCCTCCCTCTATCTCTTTCGCAAGTTCCTCTGCTTTTTCGATCGCGCCTTTCATACCCTTTGCGCCTTCGGTCAGAACGATCTCGGCACCGTATGCCTTGAGGATGTTTCTTCTCTCAACGCTCATTGTCTCAGGCATTGTCAGGATCGCCCTGTATCCCTTTGCAGCTGCTATCGAAGCAAGTCCGATACCGGTATTACCTGATGTAGGTTCAATGATTACCGAGCCCTCTTTGAGCAGGCCCTTTTCCTCTGCATCCTCGATCATCGCCTTTGCGATCCTGTCCTTTACACTTCCTGCAGGGTTGAAATACTCAAGCTTTACAAGCACTGTAGCCTCAAGGCCGAGCTCCTTTTCTATATTGATCACTTCTACGAGTGGTGTGTTTCCGATAAGTCCAAGTGTGCCTTTGTAAATATTAGCCATTTTTATATCCTCACTTTCCTTTAGTGTTATCAGCGTATCTGCTCTGAAAGTTATTGTAATACATTTTTTATGTTCAGCTCCTGCACGATCCCTTTTGTGCAAATAAAGTGCCCGGGGCTTTTCAGGCTCCCGGGCGTGTAACTCGATTTCAGGGATCAGAGTCTGATGTCTGACGGGGTGCGTGTCGTCCTAAGACAAGACCCCGGCCGTACATCGAGCCCGGGAGCTTTGCATCAGACAACAACACATCCAATAGTTTTTATTCACTTGAGAGGAAAAAGAATTTCTCATCGTTCGGTCCCTTTTTCATGTTTTTTCTGATTGACGATATTGTAGCTCTAAATACCTATCAAGTCAATAGGTTTTTGATTCCGGCCTTGTATCTTATTCTGTACCAAAGGATACATGATCTCCTCGGGCAATCACTGTCTCATATCCGACTGAAGCAATACGCATAGCCATGCAGCGAATGCATTCAGCTGCTTCATCTCCGGTGCATATCTTGTTGTCGTAGAGCAGATATTTCCCCCTTACATCCGAAGGCGAGAGATTCGGCATGACTACGTTCGCACCGGCTAGTATGCCCTTCTCGCGTCCGCGCGGATCGATCGTACCGAGCGCAGTCGTTGCTGGAAGAAGCACGTCAGGCAGAAGCAGTCTTATTATAGAAAGAAGCCTTACTGTCATCTCAACCGTTCCCGCTTCGCATTCCGCGAACTGCGTATCATGATGTGGGATGAACGGCCCTATCCCGACCATCTCCGGCTTGAATTCCTGAAGAAATCTCAGATCTTTAACCAGATGCTCCGTAGTCTGATACGGCGAACCCACCATCATTCCGCATCCCACCTGATATCCGATCTCCTTTAGGTCTCTCAGGCACTGCATCCTGTGGTCAAATGACAGCTCAGCCGGATGAAGCATTTCATAATGACACTTGTCTGCAGTCTCGTGCCTGAGCAGATAACGGTCCGCACCGGCATCAAAAAACTTCTGATAACTGTCCTTCTCCCGCTCACCAATAGACAGGGTGACCGCGCAATCAGGATACCGCGCCTTTATGGAGCTGACGATCGAAGCTATGAGTTCATCTGTGTAATAAGGGTCCTCGCCGCCCTGCAGTACAAAAGTGCGGAATCCCAGCTCATAGCCGGCATCACAGCAGGAAAGGATCTGTTCCTCACTGAGGCGGTAACGCTCTGCATTGGAATTGTCTCTGCGTATGCCGCAGTAATAGCAATTGTTTTTGCAGATATTTGTAAATTCGATAAGCCCACGCATGTAAACAGCTTTGCCGTAATACTTTTCGCGGACAGTTCTTGCCTTTTCAGCCAGATATTCACTGAATCCCGGATAATCGCAGAGCAGTACAGATGCAAATTCTTCATCTGTCAGATTCTTTTCTGCCTCTAGTTTATCCGCCAGTTCAAAAGGAAGCGCTCTTTCAAAAGGTTCCTGCATTCTCAAAACCTCCAGCATATTGCAATCCATTATCTCAGTCCGTTACTGATGCAAAGCATATCACAAACGCAAGCTTTATTCCACGAGCCTTATGCAAGAGTCTTCGAATGAAGAGAAACAAAAAAGCTGCCTTGTGGCAGCATTTTTGTTTGTAGATATAGATATTGTAAGAGGGATGAAAGTATTATGGTGTAGTTAGTTATATTTAACTCTTCCTTTCATGCACATAATAGCACTCATATTTCCTATTGTCAAGGTAGGAATTATATTTTTTTAGAAAAATTTTTCTTTATCGTGTCTGCCGGCCTTTCGTTCATGTCTGCCGGCCTTTCGCTTTTACCAAAACTTGCAGAAAAGAAACTCCGGCGGTTCCCCGCCGGAGTAAAGTCAAATGATTTCTTTACAGATGCTGGTTTCTTGGAATCCTGTCGTACCACTTGAGCAGTAACGGCTCGATCATAGAGGTCAGCTTCATGTCAAGATTGAAGAAATAAACCGTGAACGTTACAACGAAGAACGCAAGGCCTCCGGTCATAACATAAAGTAATGCTTTTGCGAGTTTCTTTTTCATTATACGTGCCTCCTATGTTCTACCATGCATTCTCATCATCCAGGATTTCGAGTGTAGGGTCAAGCGGTTCTTCCTGCATGACCGTTCTCATGTACTGGTTGACCTGGTCTCTTACGCCCTGTCTCGAAATGACACGAGGGTCGAAGAGCTGGTGATCTACCCAGATCAGAGGAATGCCGCGTTCTCTTGCCTTATCTTCAAAGAGTCCGTGCATGCCATCCAGGGCCTTGCATGTGATGTGCTCCCAGAGGATGATCATGTCTGCGTTGAATTCCTCAACAAACTCGAACAGGTCGTCGAGCAGCACCTTGTAGCCGCCGTGTGTACGGTTACGCATGATCATCTCTTCTGTCAGCATAGCCATGTCGTAGTATGCCTGCTCTCTGTTCTCAGGAGTATCTGTGTCTGCGATCATCTCTGTGTTGATACATGAGAGCATGTCGGTCAGAGGAACGATGCCCCAGCAATTGAGCAGCCATACGAGGAAGTCCATATAGTAGTGCGACTGTACGCCCCATACGATCGCTCTGTGGCGGTACTCAGGAGCAGCCATTTTTCTCTTCTTGTATGCCTTCTCCGCCAGCTTCATGAGGCGTCTGTCAGCAGTCTCGAATTCAGGCACCTTGCCGCAGATAGCCATGTATGTGGTCTCTGTGTAGAGAGCGAGGTTGCCGCCGAAGATCTGCGGATAATCCGTCTTATTCATGTCGAGCCATTCATTACGGCACTTGGTCGCGAAGTTGACTCTCTTGGCACATTCGAAATAGTAATCCCAGTCCCACTTGTGGCCTGTATGCTCTTCGATGAACTTGATGGCTCTTCTGACTTCCTCTGCAGCGTATTCCTGAACGTCTTCTTCCTTGTGGCGGAGAGGTGCAGGCAGCTGGAATACAGGGATGCCGTCTTCCTTCTCGAGTCTTTCGGAGATTACTCCGTTGCCAAGCAGCGAGCCGTCGCATGTGGTGTTGCACTGTACTGCGCAGGCTCCGAGGATAGGAGCATCGTCGTCGATGGAAACACCGGCTTCAGCCTCAGGCATCGGGCAGACATCGCCAGGGAGTCCGTACTCCTGAGCTACGTCGATGTAGTGCTCCATTGCGTGCTGGTTGAGCAGTACGGATACGTATGTTGAAGGTGTCTCGCGGGATGTGCACTTCAGGTTAGGGAAGCCCATCATGACCGCTGTCATTTCGTTCTCGTCAACGAGAACGTTTCTCTTTGAGAACTCTACGTCGTTTCCTGTTCTGCGGTCACCGCGTGCCAGGGTGTTGAGGAGCTTAGCGACGTCGATGATGATCAGGTCCTGCTCCTCGTGAGCCATTCTGAGGTATTCGCCTCTGAGACCCTGTGTGAATCTGTCTACCATCATAGGTACTGCCAGATAGTTTGCCATCCAGCGGTATCTGAAGAAGAATTTTATGTTGCGCGGAACTGCTACGAACTTTCCGAGTGTGAACATGATGCCCAGCCATCTCGAATAATCATAGAGTGTATCACCGAGTCCGCGCCACTCACGGCGTTTTCTGACCTTGCCGTGCGGTATATAAAGGTCACCATATCTTGTATCGCCCTTTATCTTTTCAGGGTTGACCATGGTCTTGAATTTCCTGACTGCCATCACTACCCCTCCTTCTGAATCTTCTTGATGTCGATGCTCTCAAGGAATGCCTGCACACGTGTGCGCATCTGTCCCGACGAACCGATCGTGTACGGTCTGTCTACAGCGAGCACCGGCCAGTCATACCTGTTTCTGAGGATGTGTGATCCCATCATTCTTTCATAAGCCCAAGGATCGCAGAATTTCATCTGCTGATAGATGATGCCGTCTGCCTTGTACTCTTTTGCCAGTTCGTCGACATACGAGCGGCGTCCGTCCATCGTCACGGTATCCATGTAGCGCGGGCACTCGCCCCTGTACATGTAAGCGCTGCAGAGCTGTGTAAGAGCATCCTCTTCATCGTTGAGATAGATAGGATCTCTTCCCGGAAGTGAACCATAGCAGTATCTGTCGCAGCATACGAAGGCTCCGCTTTCCTCGACCAGCTTGATAAAGTCAGTGTCATCGACCTCAGAACCTACGACTTCAACTCTGGCCTTGAACCAAGGCTTAGGATCAGGCTCTCTCGTCTTGAGTTCTTCAAGAGTCTCCTCGAGCTTGTCGATGATGAGGTGCTTAGGAGCTACATAGGAAGCTAGGCAGAATACGTTGAACTCGTATCCGGTGATTGTAGGATTGTCGAGCTTGCGGAAGTCTCCGATGGCTCTGATGAGCTCACAGACCTTGTTGTGCTCGGCAACAGCCTTGCGGATCGCAGCGTCGGAAATATCGATGCCGTAGTTCTCTGCAAGCGGTTTCAGAATGTGGTTTTTGCACTGCAGCACGTAGAGGTTAAGGCCGTTGTAGTCAGCCTTCATCGGGATCTCCATGTAATCGAAGAAGAATCCCTTCTTGTCCTTGCCCATAGCCTGCAGAACATCCATGTTCTCAACGCAGCGGTTGAGCATGGTGCAGCCGTCAGGTGTGATGACTGCATCAAGGAAGTTGTAGCCTCCCTCAAGAGCTCTCTCAAGGATCGCTCTCGAATATTCGCAAAGGAAGCTTGTCAGATAGTAAGTGCCTACGTCAATCGAGCCCGTGCGAGGTGCACGCAGTCTGGCTGAAAAGCAGCCCGGCAGATTGAGCAGAGGTTCAGGCACGTTCTCGCACATATATCCTATGCACTTCATGCCCTCTTTCTGGGCCTGTGCGACGAGTTCATTGTTTGCCTCCTGCAGCAGGTCCTCGAAATAAATAAGGTGCTTTAAGTCTTTCATCTCTCCCTCTCTCTTTATTCCTTTCCACGGCCGTTGCGGCCGCCGGATATCTAAGACTAAAGATACCCATACTATTGGTAATATTTTATCACGCAGAAGCACAGGCACACAATATCAAAAGAAACGATACACAAAAAAACAGTTTCCGCTCGCCTGTCAAATGGCTGCCGCCCTGCTGATCAGAAAATGCAGCATCAGACTATTGACGTATACCCCTGTAGGGTATATATTACATTCAGTGATACCCCTCCGGGGTATAGTTGATCTATGTAAACAAGAGGTTATATATGACAGATTTGAATGATGGCTGCAAAAGCAGCCCGGCAAAGGACTGCTGCGCCTGCAGTGAAAAGCACAAGGAACGCAGTCCCGAAGAATACAAAGATCTCATCAACAGACTCAGCCGTATTGAGGGACAGGTGCGCGGGATCAAGGCAATGGTAGAGCGCGGAGCGTACTGCCCGGATATTCTGATACAGGCATCAGCTGTCAACAAGGCGCTGAACAGCTTCAGCAAGGTGCTGCTGTCGAATCACATACGCACCTGCGTCAGGAACGATATCAGGGACGGCAATGATGAAGTAGTAGAAGAACTCGTAGCCACCCTTCAGAAGATGATGAAATAGCACAAGGTTTGATCAGGCAAAATGGAACAATATATAGTAACTGGAATGAGCTGTGCCGCATGTCAGGCACGGGTCGAGAAGGCTGTATCCGGAGTCGATGGTGTTGACTCCTGCTCGGTCAGCCTTCTTACGAATTCAATGGGAGTTGAAGGAAGTGCTTCTCCCGAGGATATCATTCGCGCCGTCACCGACGCCGGTTACGGTGCCAGGTTAAAGTCCGGCGATGCCGCGCAGAACACGGCTGCCGGAAGCTTTGCCGCTGAGGAAGCCGCTCTGGAAGACAGAGAGACTCCTGTCCTTAAAAAGCGCCTTTTCACATCGATCGGTTTTCTTCTGGTCCTCATGTATTTCTCGATGGGTCATACGATGTGGGGGTGGCCCCTCCCTGCTTTCTTTGAAGGCAATCACATAGCGATGGGGCTCGTACAGATGATCCTCGCGGCGATCGTGATGGTGATAAATCAGAAGTTCTTTATCAACGGATTCAGGGGGCTCATACATGGTGCTCCGAATATGGACACGCTTGTCGCCATGGGCAGCGCTGCCTCATTCTGCTGGAGCACTTATGTACTCTTCGCAATGACAGGCGCCCAGCTCTCAGGTGACAGTGAAGCGGTCATGGATTACATGCACAATTTCTATTTTGAGTCCGCGGCCATGATACTGACCCTTATAACCGTGGGCAAGATGCTCGAGGCGAGATCCAAAGGCAAGACTACGGATGCTCTCAAGAGCCTTATGAAGCTTGCTCCGCAGACGGCAGTCGTAGAAAGAGGCGGGATCGAGACCGAAGTGCCTGTATCGCAGGTGCGAGTCGGCGATGTATTTCTGGTGCGCCCGGGAGAGAACATCCCTGTCGACGGCGTTATTCTGGAAGGCAATTCCGCAGTAAACGAAGCTGCTCTAACCGGTGAATCCATACCGGTCGACAAGCAGCCGGGCGACAATGTGTCCGCAGCTACGACCAACAAGTCCGGATTCATTCGCTGCAAAGCCACGCGAGTCGGTGAAGATACTACCCTTGCCCAGATAATAAGGATGGTCAGCGATGCCGCAGCAACAAAGGCACCTATCGCGAAGATCGCTGACCGCGTTTCGGGAGTGTTCGTCCCTGTTGTAATAGGCATTGCACTGCTGACTCTTATCATCTGGCTGCTGGCAGGAAAAGATGCCGGATTTGCTCTTGCCAGAGCAATATCTGTACTTGTAATAAGCTGTCCGTGCGCGCTGGGTCTCGCAACGCCTGTCGCGATCATGGTCGGAAGCGGCGTAGGCGCGAGAAACGGGATACTTTTCAAGACTGCTGCAGCACTTGAGGAAACAGGACGCATAGAGATAATCGCACTCGACAAAACGGGCACTATCACCGGAGGAGATCCGAAAGTAACAGATGTGTTCACCTGCCGCGGAGTGCCGAAAGATGAGCTGCTTACTGTGGCCGCTGCTGTTGAATCGAGATCCTCCCATCCTCTTGCAAAGGCAGTTTCTGAATACATAGGAGGCACCACACTCAGGATCAGCGACTATAAGGAAGTCCCGGGCGGAGGCGTCAAAGCCTTTACATGGGATGGCTCTTCGGCAGTGAGCATAGCCGGAGGGAATGCGGGATTCATGACCAAAAACGGTGTGTCCGCAAAGGATGTTGAACGTCTTTTAAAAGAGACTGCTGAATTCTCCGCTGCCGGCAAGACGTCCGTTCTCTTCGAAAAAGGAGGCAAACTGCTCGGGCTGATCGCTCTGGCTGACTCTGTAAGAGCAGACAGCGTTGATGCTATCCGGGAGTTTAAGGAAATGGGTATAAGGACCGTCATGCTGACAGGCGACAGAAAAAAGACAGCAGAAGCCATTGCAGCGGAAGTCGGTGTTGATGAAGTCATAGCAGAGGTTTTGCCGGACGGTAAGGAAGAGGTCATACGCGATCTCATGGCTCAGGGCCGCACAGCAATGGTCGGCGACGGCATCAATGATGCGCCGGCTCTTACAAGAGCGAATGTCGGTATCGCTATAGGCGCAGGTACGGATGTTGCCCTGGATGCCGCGGATGTAGTGCTGGTCAACAGCAGCCTCTCTGACGCGGTCAAGGCAGTTAAGCTCGGACGCAAGACCCTTAAAAACATCCACGAGAACCTGTTCTGGGCATTCTTCTACAATGCAATATGCATACCGGTGGCGGCCGGAGCCTTTATAAAACTGTTCGGCTGGGCTCTCAACCCAATGCTTGGAGCAGCTGCAATGAGCCTGTCAAGCTTCTGCGTAGTCACCAATGCTCTCAGGCTCAACCTGTTCGATGCACAGGACAGAAATAATAAAACACCTAGTTCATCGCAGACCGGCGGCTCTCCTGATGTCGCGTCTGATAACAATACGACCAATGAAAGTGAGGAAAAACTGATGAAGAAGACGATGAAGATCGAAGGTATGATGTGCCCACACTGTGAGGCAGCCGTTAAGAAAGCACTCGAGGCACTTGAAGGCGTAGAAGCTGCAGAAGTAAGCCATGAGGCAGGAACTGCAGTAGTATCAATGTCGGCAGATGTAGCGGATGCCGTGCTCAAAGAAGCTGTGGAAGCTAAAGATTATAAAGTGACCGGTATAGAATAGCGGTATTGTAAAAAAGACAATTTAAAATGGCGCATCAGTGCGCCATTTTTATTGCTGCAATTATCAGACATCGGCGAGAACTGCGATATCCTCTTCAGTTGTCGACCAGCTTGTCGCCAGTCTCACTATGGTCCGCTTATCGTCGTATATCCCCCAGCGGTCAAACACAACTGTCCTTCCCAGTCTGTCCATTTCCTCATCTGTCATCAGAATGAGCTGCTGATTTGTCGGCGAGTCCATATACACTTCCCACCCTTTTTCCCTGATGATCTCCTTTACGCGTTCAGCCATGTCGATCGCATGACGGCTGATCTTAAAGTACAGATCATTGGTGAAGAGTGTATCAAACTGTATACCTAGCAGCCTGCCCTTTGCGAGAAGCGCGCCTCTCTTTTTGACCGATGTCATGAAATGCGCCGGCTTGTTGTTTTTTGTAAATACTACCGCCTCTCCGCACAGAGCTCCCACTTTTGTTCCTCCGATGTAGAACACATCGACAAGCCTTGCTATGTCTTTGAGAGTGAGATCCGACTCATTGCTCATGAGTCCGTATCCGAGCCTCGCTCCGTCCAGATAAAGGGGTATATCGTATTCATGGCAAAGATCCGAAAGCTCTTCCAGCTCAGTTTTGCTGTACAGAGTGCCCGGCTCTGTCGGATGAGATATGTATACCATCCCCGGGAAAACCATATGGTCGTGCGTCACATCGCTGTAGAATTTTTTCAGAAGCTGTCTTACCGCTTCCGCTTCAAGCTTGCCATTCTTTCCGGGTATCTCGAGCACCTTGTGGCCGGCATACTCAATCGCTCCGGATTCATGAACATTGACGTGTCCGCTGTCTGCTGCGATAACTCCTTCCCAGTCCCTGAGCATCGTGGATATGATAACAGCATTCGTCTGTGTCCCTCCTACCAGGAATTCCACTTCCGCGTCAGGGCAGCCGCAGGCAGCCTTTATCTTTTCCTTAGCGGATGCGGTGTAATGATCCATTCCGTAGCCTGGCAGTGATTCCATGTTTGTCTCAGCAAGCCGCTTAAGTATTTCCGGATGCGCGCCGGCTATGTAATCACATTCAAACGAAACCATATCAATCCTCCTATTCAGCCCCTGCCAGCACACCTTTCAGATCGTCTGCTGCCGAAGCGGCAGTCGACCAGCAGAGCTGCAGGTTATATCCACCTGTTATTCCATCGGCATCCAGCGCTTCTCCTACGACATACAGTCCGTCGAAGCGCTTTGCCCTCATAGTCTTCATATCTATCTCATCGAGCGATACTCCGCCCGCAGTCACCATTCCGTGTTCATCCACGCCGCTTACCTTGAAATCGTCATGGTCCAGGAATGATGCAAGCACATTGGTCCTGACATCTCCGAGAATTCCTCTTGAGCGCTCACGCAGTATGCGCTGCATTCGCTTTGGCAGTTCATAAAGCTCTTTATTGTAGCACAGCCGGATCAGTTCCCCCGGTTCTACGTACTTTGATATATTCAGTATCACCGGACCGGAAAGACCTTCGTGAGTAAACAGAAGATCGCCTTTCATCTTTGCCGCTTTGCCCTTACATGTGCAGGCGGCATCACTGCTGAATGCCACTACAGTGACATCAGGGACTGAAACGCCCGAGAGCTCAGCATATGGGTAATCCTCAACATAAACGTTTATATCAAGCCCCAATGAATCCAGTATATCCAGCATCGACCCATCGGAACCTGTCTCCGGATATGTTATCCCTCCGGAAGCGATCACAACATTTTTCGCCCAGAGCTCATAGCCGCTGATCAGTGTGACCTCCCACAAGCCGTCCTTACGCAGACCGCTCACCTTCGCGCCTTCTTCTATCTGCCAGCTGTTCAATGAAGCTTCTTCGAGCAGCGCATCGAGCACGTCGCGCGATCTCATCGATGCAGGAAAGATGCGTCCCGCATTGTCGATACCGTTTGATCCATAAGAAGGATCCACAGGCTCGCCGTCCTCATCCGCCAGTTCAATGCCTCTGTCTGAGAGCCATCTTGCCAGCTCAAGATTGTTGTGTCTGTAAAGACAGCGTCTCAGGGCCTGGCCTTCACTTCCGTACGCATATACGAATTCTTTGATGGAGCCTCCGTGGGTGATGTTGCAGTGTCCACCGCCGCTCATCAGAAGCTTGCTTCCGACGCAAGATGAGCCCTCGAGAACGATGCCCCGAGAGCCCTCCAGATCCAGATTTGCGGCCAGCATCAAACCCGATGCGCCGGCTCCGATT
>CACZGY010000021.1 GCA_902780815.1 uncultured Eubacteriales bacterium | reverse complement strand
ATCTTGGCCATAGATTGCGATATTATTTATATTTCCACTATGGCTCTCTACAAATTTCGCAGACTGAACAAACATGCCGCCACTCCCACAGCAAGGATCTATCAAGACGTTATCTTTGATACAAAACCTATATGTACGATCAGCCCAGAAACCGCTTGATTTCTGGGCTTTTTCGCGTTTTGGCACACCGAAAGGAAGGTGTCCTGCGACGCTGTAATTATAGGCCGTGGCAGTTGACGTACGCAAAGCGACACCCCTCTCTGTAATCGTTAAAAAGTATAGAAACGTTAAAAAGTATCAAGCGGCAAGTCGCTTTGCCACAGGGAGTCTAACCGTTGCTTCAATGTTAAATGCCTACCGGTAAAGAGCCTTGCTGAAATGGCGCATCATCATCAAGAATGTGCGAGCTCACAATGCGGCTTCCTGCGTACATGAGATACTTCACACCGCTTGCTACTGCCATCTCCTCGGCAGCCGCCTGCTTTGCCTTTACCACGGTATCATCGATCTTATTATCTCCCTTGACCTCAATCAACTGATAGGAACCGTCTGCCATCTTCGCCAAGAAGTCAGGATAGTACTGACGGATTCTGCCCGATTCAGGATCATAGTAGTGTACCGAAAGATCGCCCTGATTGGATGTGAACATTCCAGTGAAGTAGACCTCTGCGACCTTCCCGCTCGTGATGTACTGCATAAAGCATTCCTTCTCAGGAATAGAATCGAAACAGTAAGTGTCGGCGTGGAAACTCTTCCTAAGCTGTTCCGGCGTGAAGCCTTTATACTTGTTCGTGATAACAAGGTCGTCCTTTGCGGAGAATTCATAGTAACCGGCACCCTTCGGCTCACGCAGCAAAACCAGCTCCTTGTCCTCGGTCTTCAGTTCCGAAGTGATGTCAAAGAGAGCATGGAACACAGTCGGGATGATATAGTCATCAAGAACAGCATTATAGTGATTGACTGCCTCAAGAACCGTTTCTATTCCGTCTACGGATTCATGAAGAATTCTCGCAGCGAGTATGCAGGAAATATTCAGATACCTTGCAACTTCTCCAGCGAGAGAGAATGCACTAAACTTCATATTTTCCTGGAGATAATCAATGTTCTTTTCCTTTACCGTGGTATCGCGGGCAAGACTATCTCGCTCGTACATAACGCTGGCGTACTTGGAGAGGTCTGCGTCTACCAACTTGAAATCCACAGGTTCAGAGTATTCTTTTTCATGGAGAGTATAATCGTGCCATACACGCTTGAGGGTAATCGTCCGTGGAGGCGGCAAAACACGCACCTGATATTTATGACGGTCGGCATTAGACGGATTCTTGATGTCTTTGATCTCCATATTGAAGTTCTTATGGAGCTCATCGTCCAGCGTGTCATAGTTCTCTTTTGAGAGGAATACCGTAGCTGTCAGACGTTCGTCTGTGATCGCACGGAGGCAGCGCATGGTAGCCTGCAGTACGAATATCTTCGACTTAGGACTGCGGAAAAGAGCCACAGCAAACAACGAACGGCAGTTCCAACCTTCTTTTCCCTTCTCGACAAGAATAATGAACTGCTTCTCATTGCCTTCCGTGCCTGGAACATCGAGGTTATTGAAGTCCCTGATGTCATCATTCTTCGTGTACTTCGCATCTCCGACATTTAAGAGAATTTTTGATGTAGGTATTCCAAGTTTTACAAGTATCTTCTCAAGAGCAGGTTTAACCTCTGTAGCCGCTTCTTCAACACCTGCAGCATAGACCGCGAGTTTCGGATTCAATCCCTCATAAGTCTTGCCGCCATATCTTTCCCAGAATGTAGTAACCACAGCGGTAAGAAATTCATTGCTTTTTACATTCTCAAAACCGATAGGATCTGCATCCTTCAAGAAGCCGTTCCATATTGATTCACGCAGACCGTAAGCATAGACCACCTCCGGCAGGAGCTGATTCTTAACATAAGGTGTACCTGTGTAGTTGTAGCAAGCGACAATGGATGTATTCGCCGCAAGCAGGTTGATTGTGTCACGAAGACTCGTCTTATTCGCTCCGCTCGACCTGATCTGCTTCTCAAGGTCTGCACCGAAGAGATGATGGGCTTCATCAACATAGACTCCAAGTTGGGGAAGTCTGCATAGTTTCTTAAAGCGCTGGTTATCCATTAGCGTGGTATCATCCCATGCATCGTCCTCGTCATCATCGCCGCCAACACCATAGACAGCGGAAAGCAGGGAGCCGGAACCGTTAAAAAGCATCTGACCGGGCGTCTCTTCCTTACGCTTTTTCTTTACAATGATTTTCTGTGTGTTAGAGATGATGATGTTGAAATCAGAATCATCAATCGTATGCAAAATAGTACCTGTCTCTTCCAGGAAATGGAACTTAATATTTGAATCAAGCACACGAGCATACTCAGGTGGTACAACTTTCGTCTTGTCAAAGGTCATGATTTCACGTAGTGACTGAAGCACGGTCTTATCAGGCGCGAACACGAGCGCATTGTGGCAGAAACGCTTGTCCCTCGGATACTTCTTCGCAAGAAGAAATTCATAGAAGATACAGGTTGCCATGAGGATGGTTTTTCCAAGACCCATCGTGAGCGCATAAATGTAGTTCGGATAGTCCTCACGGTATTTCTTCATCTGCTTGAAAAGTGTATCGGTTTGTTTTTCGGTCGGAGCATCAAAGAGCCGGATTTGTCCGTTCTTCTCCAATGCGTAATAAGACGCATCAGAAAAACGTTCTCTCTTGTGACGCCAGTCATCGAACATCTCGTAGACCTGCTTGTTATTCATAAATTCCTTTACGAAGACGTACATCTCTAAAGCCTCAAACTGCGGTTTGCGCAGAAAGGCATGCGGATTCTCCCCGCCATCGTTGTAAGCAAGGAACTTCCTCGTGAGGCCATTATAACGGGAACGAATCTTTCCACGGTTCGAGGTGTAGTAGTACCACAGTTGCTGATTAAAGGAAAAATTCGGATCAAATTCCACAGCCATTTAACGCACCTCCAATTCCAACGACTCCGAGAGCAGGTCTGTGATTTTTACCTTGATAGTGCCACAGCCTTCCGGGATGTCGTAAATGCCCTTAACCATCTCATTCTTACCCGGAACATCGGTTACGGTGGGCTGCATGACTACGCCATCGTAGTTCCAGTCAATCATGATGGAATCAACAAGCTGATGCCAATCCTCTATATACTCTTTCTGGAGAGAGAGTTTCTGCATTAGGTTCATCGGATAGAATGAGCGGATGATGAGCTTACTACCTTCACGAACGATCTCTGCCTCGGAGTCACGCTTTAACTGAAGGTCAGCTTTGTCGCGAAGGATATCCGTGATCTGAATATCAATCTTGTAGTCTGTCAATTCCTGTTCCAGTGCACCTTTCAAATCAGGCTCATGTCCCATGCAGACGATGGTAATCCGCTCCACAGGCTGGTTCGGATTCTCTTCCTTACGCTTCTCATAAGACTTATACGGAAGGTTAGCAAGAAGCTCCTTCAAGTCAGCTTTTGTAGCAATGCGGTTGACAGGCATAATCTTAATCATTCTGCCATCCAACTCACCGTCCCAGACATCGCTTTGTGGGAACGGCTGAATTTCCAAGGCAGCGATCAGAAGGTCACGGGCTTCCACAGGATTTCGGAAGAAGTCGTAGTTATTTACGTTATAGACTTCAAAGCCTGTGTATTTCACTTCCTCCAAAGCGGATGTATCTATTCCCTTTTTCTTAAAGAAATCGATGACCTTACTTCGATCTTCGGCATTCAGTTCAGCGTTTCCGTTTGCGCTTGCAGCAGCAAGGTAAGGAGCAGGCTCCTCAGCCACCCTCGAAAACTGCGACTTTATCATGTCGTAGGTCACAGGCTTATGGGTAGGCTTCAATTCGGCAGCAATAGAAAGCAGGCGCTTGGTAGTCGTCTGAATCGCGCCGAGATTGATATCCGCACCTATAAATCTTCTGCCAAGTTTCATGGCAACAGCCTGAGTAGTACCACTACCCATAAAGCAGTCAAAAACCAAATCTCCAGGATCTGTGGCTGAAAGAATAATTCTTTGCAGCAGAGCCTCCGGCTTTTGAGTTGGATAGCCACTATTCTCAGCCGCTGTAGGAATCTGCTGGAAAGACATGATATCTCCCCAGACATCTGACAAAGCTCTATCGTTGGCCAGCTCGGTCACATAATCTGAAAGTTCATCAAGAGTTTCGATTTCTGCTAACTGTGCTTTGACAGACTGATAAGAAAGGACATCTCCCCAGACATCCCCATAGGGCTTGCCTTTTTTTATAACATCATCAAGGTATCTGCGTTCGCCACGTCCATCAAAATAGCGCCTTCCATTTTCGTCTACCTTATTAAAACGTTTCAAATACTTCTTTGACTGCTTTTGGAAAAGTTTATTATACTTGACACGCCCGGTATTCTTTGCGTAATAAAGGATAACATCATGGCCGCGAATCCAGTTTTGAGCCTGAGACTTAAATCCAGAAAGAACAGTGATGTCCCATATGATTTCTCTCCGGAAGTTATTCTGACCAAAAACCTCATCCATTATTTGCCTGACATAGTGGGCACGCTTCTCGTCCATATGCACATAGATGCTGCCTGTATCAGCCAACAGTTCACGGCAAAGAAGAAGTCTCTCATAAATAAACTGAAGATACTCGTCGTTCGTCCATATATCGGTGTACTGTTTCTCTTCAAACGAAGTCGCATCTGAAGATGCTTTAGATCCACGCACGTTAATTTTTTTCTTATAATCGGCCTTGCTGTCAAATGGAGGATCAATATAGATTAAATCGATTTTCCCACGAAACTCTTTGAGAAGATGACTCATAACCTGTAGATTGTCACCCCAGAAAATCTTGTTGATCCAACCGTCCTGTGTATCTCCGTAAGATTCCCGTAACTGTGCAGGGTAATACTGTGTGGAACGATATGGGCGCTTGCCCGTCCAGCGAAGTTCAGGGAAGCCCTTGATTGTGGGTCTTTGTTCAAATTCAAAAGTAAGCTGCTCATCCATTGTGTTTGTCCTCCATTTTATCGTTTGTTGCGTCATATCCGTATTTTGCGGCTATTGTTTTTATTTCTGCTGCTCTGATTGGAATGAGCTGCCGTTCATTGTATAAATCTCTTCCAAGCAGACCGTGAAGTATGATGTATTTTTCTGTTTCAAGCAGATTCGGATTCTCACTTAAAAGAGCGTTTACTCTTTCCAACATGGCTGGTTCTGTCAGCTGTGCCAATGTCGAATCCAAGTCCATTTCACCTGCATCGTGAAGTTTCTTTAGGCTGCTTAACATTCCAAGCCAGTGATACAGAACTTTCCGTTTCTCGGCATCAGCCTCTTCCTGCGTCATTTTAGATCGGGCATGGGGCAGTTTCACCTCCACTTCTGTACTTGTCTTTGATTGTGCAAGGACCGCATCTGCTTTCAGTTCCTTTGATGTCAACGCCTCTTTTGTTCGACGATAAAACGGTACAATATGCTCATGCCACACATTCGGAAGTACCTCGTAAAAGAAGGTGTCAACAGCTCTATCAATGATGATTTCAGTAGCGTCCATCGCCGTATCCCGGACGGTGTCTTTGATGTATTCCTTTACTGTTGATCTCGTCCTAACGGGAGATGCAGGCGGCATTGAAGTTCTCTGCTGAACCATTGCTGTGTTTTCCACATAGTGCTTCAGCTCCCTCAGAACCCTGTGAGGCTTACGATTCATAAGACGGCCGTATTCATCGATAAAAGCCTCGTCACTTTTCCATTTCGCAAAAAGCTCATCATCGGGAATAATATAAATGATATTATCTTTTCTAACTCTGTGTTCAGCCATATCATTGCCCTTTATTTATTCTTGCAATAGTATCGGAAGTCACACGCATTGCAGACCTTCGGGTCCTCGGCACAACGGTGGAAATCCTTCTTCATGATCTTCTTAACCGTATCATCGAATACCGCCATCGTCCCTTCCACAGCGGTCTTCGTGTACGGATAGGTGATGGTCGGCACTCCGCCATCCTCGCCAGTATAGTAGATGTGCATCTTGCTGACCTTCTGCCCAGTACGCTCCTCCACAAGGTGAGCATAGATATGGAGTTGTCGCCTATATCTCTCAAGCCTTTCGCGCATCTTTTCCATATCCGGTTTGCGTTCAG
The DNA here is from genome assembly GCA_902780815.1 of uncultured Eubacteriales bacterium. Taxonomy (GTDB): domain Bacteria; phylum Bacillota; class Clostridia; order Peptostreptococcales; family Anaerovoracaceae; genus Crickella. The sequence goes on along the minus strand of CACZGY010000021.1, from coordinate 9,612 downwards.
CTTTGAAGTCAACGATTTCTACCGTGTCTCCCTCGCCGCGAATAAGGTCAATCTTTCCTTCGATGATGTAGTCCGGCTTTACCAAAGAAACATCGACCTCTGCCTGCTGAATCTGCGACCAATCACCATGTTGTCTGTCCACATAGTGCAACACTTGTTTCAGAGCTGCCTCACGCTGCGGACCAGCAAGGTAAGTGTGCTCGGTCTTTGACAGTGACACATAGTTGGAATCGAACCAGCGCCTCACATTTTCTTCGGTAATCGTTTGTTCCTCATGCCGAATTGCTGCTCGGTGTATATCCTCTATCGTTTCATGAACAAGCGTACCAAAGAGCATAGCGTTCGCACGAATGGGCATGAATTCAAGTTCCTTATAGAACTTATATTGAAGGGCACAGGTCTCGTAAACAGTGATATGTGAAGTGAACGAGTAGGTATTCTTGATGTTCACATCCTTTATAGGTTTGAAGTCAAATTCTTTTATATCGAATCCAGGGCTGTTGACCGATTGCAGTTCCCCGTATATGCCCCTGAAGTAGTTGCTGGGCGTCCGCTTGTCCTCACAGCAGGTCAAGATCAGTAAATCCTGTGCTCTGGAGAAGGCCGTGTAGTAGAGACGCCAGAAATCAAAGAACTTCGTGACCTCATACGGCTCAAACGCGGGACGCTTGAAATAGCGTTCTTCAATCTTCATCATAAGATCGTTCGTGTTCTTCCTCGGCACATTCGCCAGGGAATCCACAAGGACAATGGGAAACTCCATGCCCTTGGACTGGTGAATAGTGAGGAACGAAACACAACCGCTCGGCGCATATTCCGAATCATCCTCATACTCTGTAATGCCGCCGTCAAAGAGCAAACGGAGATACAGATTAAAGAGTATCTCGGTGTTCTGATCTATACGGCGTTTACCACGAAATTTACCAGCATCCAAGACGTCCACTCGGTGGAGGTACTCGAACTTACCAATTATCTGCGTCAACTTTGCGATGTTTCGTGCCGGACGGATATCGACTACACCAACATCCATCTCTGTATCGAGAATCCCTGCAAAAGGCTGGAATTCAAACAGTTGATACATTAATCCGCAGTAAGCGTAGTCCGTAGCGCCGGTCAAACCAACATGGTCTTTGCCACGGCGACGTATCCATTTAAGAAGCTCTGCGTTCTCCGGCTGCGTCAGATACTCATTTGCCGTCATAATGCAGTTTCGATAGTAGGTCAGATGATCCGTCTGGAGGAATGTGTAGTCACCGTTCTCCAAGCCCTGTATGTAGCGCGGGAACATCAGCATGAGACAGCCGAGAGCAAGCCGTATCTCGTCACGCTGGAAGAACATATCCGAACGTGGTGAATAGACATTTATATGGTTGTCCTCAAGGAAGCGGGCAAGAGCTGTAACTCTCGGATGCTTTACCGAATTAAAGAGGAATGCTATTTGGTTATAGTCTGTAAGTTTACCGGAGGCTTTCAGGTCGTTGATGAACTGCAGGATTCTTTCGTGCCACTCATCTGTATCATCTACACCTGCGAGTTTCACAACCGCAGGACTGTGGAGAGTGGTTCTTTCGTGTGGTTCGATTCGTTTATCGTATCTGAAGTTTTCCCACCGGAACTTGAATTTCGCGCCGTCCGTTGTAGCCATCCACTCGTTGTAGAAATCAACAATATCGCTGTTTGAGCGGTAGTTAATAACCAGAGGAATGATGCGGCACTCTCCGTCCGCGAACTTTTGTGGAAACTCCAAGATATTACGGATAGTCGCGCCCCGAAAGCGGTACAAACCCTGATCGTCATCACCGACCACGCAGATATTCTTACGGTCACCAGCGAGGAGAAACACAAGCTGCTCCTGGATGAAGTTCGTGTCCTGGTATTCATCCACCATGATGTGCGTGATCTTAGAGCGAAGTTCCTCTATAATCTCTGGATTATCTTGCAGGAGATGGAAGGCCTCAATCTGGATAGACGAGAAGTCCATTAGATTGGATTCCGTCAACAGGGCTCGGTATTCCTTCAACATCCGTCCGAGGGCGGCAATTGACATGTCGGAGTCAGACATAAGTTCCTCCGGCGTCACCAATTCTTCGGAGAGGTTATTCACATAGTTGCAGATAGCCTCTGCCTGTTTCCATGAGCCACCGTTCGGCAAGGTAATCTCTATCTCTGGGATATTCCGAAAGCGATAGATATTCTGAAACACCATATACTGTTGGTCAAAGGCATCGAGAAGGCGATAGTTTCTGCGAAGCCTCGTATACTCCAGATGCTCCTTAAGGATTCGGAGACACAGTGAATGAAACGTCCCAATATACATTTCGTTGATGTTTGCAACAATCCCACGGTCTGACAGTTCATTCGTGATTCTCGTTATCAGTTCCTTGGCGGCTTTCTCAGTGAAGGTCGCAATAAAGATGCTTTCCGGTTTAACCCCGCATTCCTCTATGAGATAAATCGTACGTTGGACAAGTGTGTAGGTCTTGCCAGTCCCCGGTCCTGCTGTAATAAGAACAGGGCCCTCTGCTGCAGATACTGCCTTTCTTTGTCCTTCATTAGCATTTCCAAAATCAAACATATCGGTGCCTTACATCCTTTCCCGTTGCTACTCTTCAGATGCGGGACTCTCGTCCGGCACGACTTCCATGATATCAGCAATGTCGCATTGAAGAGCTGCGCATATTTTTACGAGAACCGCCGTGCTTACATTCTCTCCATGTGTTAGCTTCGCCACGGTGGAGGAACTAAGTTTCGCCGCCTCTCTCAGATCTTGCTTCTTCATATCTTTGTCAATGAGTAACTTCCATAATTTTTTATAGCTGATAACCATGTATATGCTCCTCCATCTGTAACCCTTTGTTTCCGGGAAGGGGCTGCCTCTTTTAAGTAACTCAACAGTTACGTATCAGTATAGCACATTCCGTTTTCAAATTCCATAGTAAAGTGCGAGAACGCGAATTTAAAATTCTATTAATCGAAAGTACCAAACAGTGATGGGATTTCGTCGTGTTCAAACGTGGTCAAAGTTTTCTCGATTCTAATTGACATGTGAATATAAAAAGTGTAAACTAAAGGTTACAGTCCGTCACTATGACTGAGAAAGAGGAATCGATAGACTATGAAAGCCGAATTGATTGCAAATATTATAACTGCTCACTGCTCCGGAGACGAAAGTTCCTTCAAGGCCGCTGTGGAGGCTCTGGCAGCTGATGAGGATAAGAAAGGAAACAGCCGTGTTTCCAGTATGATTCTCGATGCATATAAAGGGAAAAATATCACACTTATGAAAAAGCCTGATGTCGTGCAACCTGCCGGGGGAGGATTTGCTGCTCAATCTGCTGGCGGTAGTTCATTCGCCCCCAGGGACAAGGATAGTCTCCTGGAACTGTACGACATTGTTCATTCAGATATCGCTCTCTCCGATGTCGTATTGCCGAAGAATCAGCGAAAACTTCTCCTTCAGATTTTGGAGGAACGCCAGAATAACAGCAAACTGGCAAAGCACAATCTCCCTCCAGCAAACCGTCTACTACTTTGTGGACCTCCGGGATGCGGAAAGACGATGACGGCGCACGCCATCGCACACGAACTGAATCTGCCTATGGCGTATGTACGGATAGACGGTCTTGTATCCTCCTACCTCGGACAGACCAGCGTAAACTTAAGGAAAATATTCTCAAGCGTGGGCAATCAAAACATTGTCCTCTTCTTGGATGAGTTTGATGCCATCGCAAAAAAGCGTGACGATGGTCACGAGATGGGTGAATTGAAGCGTGTAGTCACGGCACTGCTCCAGAACTTCGATAATATGCCGTCAAATGTATTCTTAATTGCGGCTACCAATCACGAACATCTACTTGATCCTGCCATTTGGAGACGCTTTAACTACACCATCAATATAGGTTACCCGGATGCTGACCAGCGCAGCGAATTGATCCAGCGGTGGTTCAAGGAGTATGCCATTGAAACAGAGGTGAATGTACAGAAATTGACCAACCTTACCGCAGACCGGAGCGTGGCACAGATAAAGGAACTGGTTATCTCCGCCGCAAAACGATATGTCACAACAGATAATCCAGTCACGATGGACGACATGATCGAACTGCTTATACAGCAGATGACGAACAATTCCAACGGTGCTGGTGTGGTAGATGCAGCTGCCGAATTAAAAGCAAAAGGCGTGAGTGTTCGGACGCTGGCAAAAGCGATCGGTATGCCGCACAATACGCTCAGCTATCAGATAAATAAATTAATGAAGGGCAAAGAGGTGGATGAATAGGTATGGCAGATGATTTCAGACCACATCTCCTGATTACTGAGGATGATGTAGAGGCTATTGAGAATATAAAACAGGCTCGGAGCAAAGATCTGGGATTGGATCGGATGGAACATGGGACGAAACTCTCCGCAGGCCTTCAAGAAATCGTGTCTGCCTATACTCGTGTACAAGGGACGGATTCCCTTCGTGATGAGGATATCCGTCTATTTGAAGTTGTCCTGCAGGAGGGTGAAAAGTTCTCAAACAAAACACTCCGCGAATTCCTGGAACAAGAAGGAATGACCATCGCCAAGGTAAAAGACTCTCGCCATGCCATCGTATCCTCATCAAAATCCAAATTTGATTCCCTTCAGCAAAGGGTCGGTGCTTACCGCGACAATAAACGAAGCAACAAGAAATTTCAGTACATAGATGAATTTCAATTCCCAGATGGAATGGGGAAACAGGCCCCTTCAATTAGAGAATTGCTTGAACGCGAGGCTACTTTCCCACTCGATGTTGAAATCATGGAACAACTACTTCCAAAGGGAACTGCTCCGCAAGTACAGGCTCGCGCTGAAGAGAGACTAATTGCGCTTATTGAGCGAAATCAAGGAAAAATCCAAGCTCAACCATATAAGCTCTCTGATGGAACGCCTATTGTTCGAGCAGAAATTCCGCTCGGAAAACTCGAAGAGATATCTGGGGATACCATTGTCAGCCACGTTGCACCGACAGGCTTTTATGCTACATCCCCAATGTATGCCGTTCCTGCTCAGTTACAAATGTCACTTAATCCGAATATTTCCATTGACGAGCTTCCTATTGTCGCAGTCCTTGATACGGGAGTAGACTTTCCACCGGAACTTGAACCGCTGATTGTTGAACATTGGGTACCGACAGGAGCAATTCCTGGTGATAAAAAACATGGAACCAATGTAGCGAGCAAAGTCGCATTTGAGAACCTTGGTGAGCAGCTTGCGTCCGGTATTCTGACTCCGAGGGCAAGAATAATTGACTGCAATATCCGTGGGTTTGATCCAGATTCCAATAAGCCGGATCGTCCCGACCTTATCTGTAACCGTACAATGATTGCTCGAATTAAGGAGGCTGTCCTACGGTATAAAGACATAACTAAGATCTTCAATTTCTCATCGAGCGAGGAGACTCCTATCCAGGGCGATGAAATAAGTATCCTCGGATATGAGTTGGACGTTCTTGCGATTCAGTACGGTGTAAAATTTACTATATCTGCTGGTAACCATTATCTATACCGTAGCCAGGACTCTCTCCAGGACATTTTAGATGATGATGACAACCGCATAGCTGCACCGGCTGATTCCATGCTTAATATAGCTGTTGGAGCGATTGTCGGTGCAGAACATAAGGAAGGTTTGAGCCGACAATATGATGTGGCTCCATATTCAAGAATCGGTCCGGGCTTTAGAGGATTCCGCAAGCCAGATATCGTATCTCTTGCAGGGACAATGACCAAGGCAGACTTTGTTCCGCCCGATGAATATGCCATGATGATTGCAAGTGGCGGGCAATGGGCTTTCGAGGCTGGAACAAGTTTCACGGCTCCTACTGTTGCTGGTGACCTTGCAGAGATATCACAGTCGGTGCCGGATCAGGATATCCTCATGTCGGAGGCACTTCTCTATCACGGTGCAGAAATGCCTATCAGCGAAGTGACCAAGAAAAGAATTACAAGGGATGAGAATGCTTTTTATGGTAATCTTTACGGCAGAGGTATCGCAAATCCACTCGTGAGTATGTTTTCTACAGCTCATCGTGTGACTTTCCTTCATCGCGGCACCATGAATAAGCAATTCAAACAACACGCCAAGTTCCTCATGCCTGGTGTCTGCGATACACAGCTCGACATGAGCAAACGTAATAAAAAGATAAGAGTGACCGTTACCTGTGTTACGCAGCCTCCCGTTGATAAAACAAAAGGCGCAGAATACCTCGGAGCATATATAAACGCTTCTCTTCATTCAAGGAACGGTAACGACAAGCTGGTTACAAAGAATCCTTCAGAATCTGACGGCCGTAAGGACTGGGATACCTGTTTCCACTTTGAACAAGAGTTCTCAAGTTTCCACGGAGGAGATTGGGAGGTATGGCTCGAACTGCACACACGCTATGACGTGGAGGACGACCAAGAAATCGACTATGCCCTTGCAATAACCATAGAGGATTTGACGGAATCATTGCAGCTTTATGATGCTGTCGTGAATGAAGCCCAGAACAGGTTTCCGGCAGTTCAGCTGGTACGTCTCCCTTTGCGCACATAAGAAAAACGAGGTGCTCCCTTTTCGAAGGTGTCACCTCGTTTTTCTTTAGTTTTTGCGCTGGCTTTTCAGAAATGCGATGTACTGATTGACCTGATCTATCTCTTCCTGACTCAAATCCTCTGTGTCTTTAATACCAGCTGCAATAGTACCGCTATCTAACTCGGTAGCAGGCTCATCAATATATCCGGCAGCTGCCATCAAGTCTTCATATGGCACACTGAGCGCATAAGCAATGGATCGTAGTACCTGTGGCGATGTCTGTTTACGAAGACCGTCCTCAATGCGCTTTACTTCGGTGTGGCTGATATCCGCAAGTTCTGCAAGGCGTCTTATTGACAGTCCTTTTTCTATTCTTTTTTCTTTTATATAAGTTCCGAGTTCGTTCATAACATAGTCCCTCCTCGCTTGATCCAATCTCATTCTACCATATGTGTAACCTAAAAGCAACAATATCTTGAAAATTGCTTGCTTTTTGTAACCTAAAGGTGTACACTAAGAAATGTGGAACTTTGAGGTTCCGCATTATGACCGACCATATGCAGTCGGTCTCTCTTTTAAACAAAGTGGAACCTTTAGGTTTCGGAAAGGAGTTAACTATGAAGCCTAATATTGGATACATAAAGGAAGAAATGAAACGTCGAAAGTGGACAGGCAACCAGCTTGCCATGAAAATGGGCATTTCCCGGATGGAAGTCAGCAGACTTTTGCGAGGTAAACGAGTAGGCGGAAAAAAATGCATCGGAGGTCTTATTAAGGCATTTCCTGATGCCGATCTAAACGACCTATTTTTTTTAGAATGAGTGGAACCTATTGTTTCCATCAAAAGGAGCAAATTATGGAACAAGTCAAGAATCTTGATGACAAGCGAGTCTGTGATAAGAGCAAGGACAGCAAAGTCATCATCATCAGAAAAAAAGACTGCATTACACGCATTACTGCCAATGCAGACAAAACGCTAAACATTACACACGAGTATGTAAAGTAAGCCCTAATACAAAAATCAAAAACAGAAATCCGTGAGAGCGCCAGACGACAGTACGGATACCTGAACCAAAGGTATCGTTCTGTCGTCTTTTCGTTTCTATAAGCGGATTTCACGACTCCTTACGGATTTCAAATAACTTCTCAATTTGCAAATTCAAAGGAGTCGAAAAAATGAAAACAAATGTAAATGGTAAGCGCATCTATGACAAGCAAACAAAGACCTGGTTCGAAGTAACGCCAGAACAGTACGCTGAGTTTGACCAGTGGCGTACCAACAAAAGGAAACGTGAGCAGTATCACGGACGTTGCATGTGCCCCAGAAACAAATGGTGGCTCTGTGACGGCCTGTGTGATGACTGCGAGTTTCACGCTCCGGGCGATATGCTTTCTTTGGACAAGCCCGTCAGCAACGACGATGGAGACGAGGTCACTCTTCTCGACACACTGGTTGACCCGACTCCTTCCATTGAGAGCATTCTCTGTGACAAAGCAGAACTCGACCAGCTCATTGCCCGTCTGAAAGGATGACGTCACCTCTACGCCTCATTGCCATCACCTCGCCCCGTTTCTTGCCTGGCGAGGGTGAGCGCATTGCCGCCCTGCTCTCTGAGGGTGGCTTTTGGCGGGTGCATGTGCGCAAGCCAGAGGCTTCGGCCGACGACTTGTGCCGTCTTCTCAACACGATACCAACCTGGTGCTATCCTCGTCTCGTCCTCCACGACCATCATGAGCTGTGTGAGGAGTATCGTGTGGGAGGGCTGCATCTCAACCACCGTAATCCCACGGTCCCGGACTGCGCCACGAGTGCCGGGCTGAGTTTGTCGTGCTCATGTCATTCGCTCAATGAAGTGGAGCTGCGCACGCCGAAGGTGGACTATGTGTTTCTGAGTCCAGTCTTCGACAGTATTTCGAAACAGGGCTATCGCTCTCAGTTCTCGCTTGCGGAACTTCAGAAGGCTGCTGCAGAAGACATCATCGACTCAAAGGTGGTGGCTCTCGGAGGTGTCACAAAGGATCGTCTGCCCCTACTGCAAAGCCTCCACTTCGGAGGAGCGGCCATGCTTGGAGCTGTATGGAAGCGTTGATGATGTGTATAAGAAATTAATATTTTCTACAATATTAGCTCTGTTTATGTTTAATTGGAAAAAAAGTGGTTGATAATTTTGTGCTTTTCAAGGAATTCACTAATTTTGTGACCTGTTAATTCATTAACTAATATATTATGAAGGTACACGAATATCAGGCAAAGGAGTTCTTTGCTCAGTATGGTTTGCCCGTAGACAGTCCTATTTTGTGCCGTAGCGTTGATGAATGTGTTGACGCTTATCATCAATTAGGCTCCGGGAGAGTTGTAGTCAAGGCGCAAGTACACACTGGTGGGCGCGGAAAGGCCGGCGGCGTGAAGCTCGCAGCTTCGGAAGAAGAGGTGCGCAAGGTGTCATCCGACATCCTTGGGATGACCATCAAGGGATACGTTGTTGACCGTGTGCTCGTCACAGAGGCTGTGAACATAGACAAAGAGTATTACGTCAGCATTCTGATCGACCGTAAGAGCAAGTCTCCTTTGATGATGCTGTCTCGTGCCGGAGGTATGGATATCGAGCAGGTTGCCAAAGAATCACCGGAGAAGATAGAGAAGATAGTGATTGATCCGCTTATCGGCATGGCTGATTTCCAGGCTCGCGCGGCTGCTTACAAACTGTTTGATGACAAGGCTGTGGTGAAGCAAGCCATACCTCTTTTCAAGAATCTCTATCGTCTGTTTATGGAGAAGGACGCTTCTCTGGCAGAGATCAATCCACTGGTGTTGACGAAAGAGGGGCAGTTGAAGGCTATTGACGCCAAAATGACATTTGACAATAATGCACTTTATCGTCATCCTGATGTGGCAGAACTCAATGAGCCTACGGAGGATGAGAAAAAAGAACTCTATGCCAAGTCTAAAGGTTTTAGCTATGTCAACTTAGGTGGTAATATCGGTTGTATGGTCAATGGTGCCGGACTTGCCATGGCTACCATGGACATGATCAAGCTCTATGGAGGCAATCCTGCCAACTTCCTGGACATTGGTGG